>SLSE01000201.1 GCA_007130585.1 Syntrophomonadaceae bacterium
GATTTATTTATCAAAATTGAGCATTAAGTGTATAATATATAGAAAAAGGACGTAAAGCGGAGAAAAACCATGTGGGACTCAAAACTATTCAGAACCGGCACAGGTATCCTGTTGTTATTTTTAATTATTTATGTCGGAAGCCTGATTTCATTTATATTTCAACCCCTGATCATTGCCTTCGAAGCGCTTTTTTTCTCATTTCTGATTTCAGGAATACTTTTCTACATATCTTTTCCCTTTGTTGACTGGCTTCACGACCGGAAAATACCGCGGTCTGCTTCGATAGGTATAATTTACCTCGTTTTTATCGGCCTGCTTGTCCTGCTTGTCCTGTCCATCGGTCCAATCCTCCAGCATGAGTTTGCCAGGCTGGCTGAAAACATACCGGAAAAAGTTGCTGAAGCCAGGGAACTGTTAGTGATGCTGGAAGAACTCCCCATCCTTGAACAGCTAATTGATCCGGAGGCCCTTGATTTTGACAACCTGATCGACCGGGCGACTGCAACTGTAAGCGGAGCCATTTCCCGGATTGCGACCAGTGTTGCCATGATCCTTGACTTCACCGCCAATATTTTTACAACTATTGTGATTGTGCCTTTTCTGCTTTACTATATGTTGAAAGAAAAGAACCGGGGCCTGATTGAAAGCGTGGTTAGCCGCTTCGTCCCTCAAAGTTATGCCGGGAACATCAACAGCGCCCTGGGTGAAATGAACAGGCTGTTAAGTTCTTACGTCCAGGGCCTGATTATTGTCTGTGTCTGCGTGGGAATTTTGGCTTACATCGGCTTTTTGATTATCGGCCTCGAGTATGCCCTGATCCTCGCTATTTTTATCATGATTACCAACGTGGTCCCTTTCCTGGGTCCTTTCATCGGGGCAATTCCCGCTGTTATAGTGGGGCTTCTCCAATCACCACTGATGATGCTCCTTGTCATCGCCATAATCGTTGTAGTCCAGCAAATGGAAAGCCTGCTTATTTCACCCCAGGTAATGGGCCGCAAGCTTGCCTTAAGCCCGCTGGCAATTATCCTGGTTGTCCTGGTGGCGGGCCGCCTGGGCGGGCTGCTGGGGATCATCCTGGCCATCCCGATCTTCACCGTGCTGAAAATAATTGCCGCTCACATTTACGAGTATTTCAAACTGGACAGGACCCTGGAAGAAAAATAAACGCTGAAACCCTGATATTGTAAACTGAGAGGAGAAAAAAATGAATAAGAACAACCCGCTGGCTGTAATTGAAATGGAAAAGGGAGCCCGGATTAAAGTTGAACTTTATCCTGCCCATGCTCCGAATACTGTCAGGAATTTTATTGCCCTGGCTGAAAAAGGATTCTATGATGGCCTGATATTTCACAGGGTAATTCCCGGGTTTATGATCCAGGGAGGCTGTCCCCTGGGAAGCGGAACGGGTGGCCCGGGTTATAAAATAAAAGGAGAATTCCCGGATAACGGTTTTGACAACCGGTTGGAATTCAGCCGCGGCACACTGGCCATGGCCCGCGCCCGGGATAACGATTCGGCAGGATCACAGTTTTTTATCACAGTAGATGAAACACCGCACCTGGAAGGGCAGTATGCCGCTTTTGGCAGGGTTGTCGAGGGTATGGAAGAAGTGGACAGGATTGTCTCCGTCCCGCGCGATCACCACGACAAACCCCTTAATGACGAAAAGATAAAAGGCATCACCGTGGAGACGTTCGGTGCAACATACGATCAACCGGAAATTATGTAACCGGAAGCAGGCTAATCGGCGAAAATATTGCCTGCGCCAATAAAAATGATGCGCAACGGTACAGCTATTTTTAAAATTTATTGGCCCACAGCCCGGGATTCACCGGATTATCCAATAAATTCTTCCAGCCTGACGATCTCCAGCCCTTTTTCTCTCAATCCGTCTATAATCGGGCCAAGCGCCTCTACCGTCGGCCGGCGGCTGGAACCTTCACTGTTTAACAGGGATCCGCTGTCGTGAAAAAGAATGATATCGCCTGCAGTAACCCGGTCCAGGACGCGCCTTATCACTCCCCGGGTGGTAGCCCGCGGGTGCCAGTCCTGTGAAGAAAGGCTCCACAGGATCAGTTCCTGACCAAGCAATTTGGCTATGCGCCGCATACGCATATCGTAAAGGCCCCTGGGCGGCCTCAGGTAGGGTGGAAAAGTTCCGGTCTGTTGAAGAATGATCAGGTTTGTCCGTACGATCTGGGCTGTCAGCTGGGGCGGCGCCGAGTTGGGAACCGTGATATGCCCGTAAGTGTGATTGCCTACCTCATGTCCCTCTTCGACAATTTGCCTCGCTATATCCGGGTACTCTTCCACATGCTTGCCAACCAGGAAGAAGGTGGCGGGAACTCCTTTTTCGGCCAGCACTTTTAATATCTCGGGGGTATAGTTTCTGCTCGGCCCGTCATCAAAGGTCAATACTACTTTATTGCCCGCCGCAGAACTGCTGCGGGTTATATCTGCCTGAGCGCCAAAACCCTTGTAAACATATGAGTAGGCCATCCCCAGAAGCATTATGGCGGCCAGAACTACTGCCCCCGACCAGAGAAAGACTTCACTGATCAAAGGGTAGGGAATTATATAAGCGATCAAACGGGTCAGGGCATAACCGATCACAATTGCTCCCGTAACAAACATTAAGACTATCAGGACCCGGCTGAGTAAACCAAACAACTAATTTTTACCTCCTGTAACAAATACCATCAAAGTTGTGGTGAAAACTGAGCATAAAATGCCTTCATTTAAGCATAGCTTAGTTTATCCGATGCGGCAAAAGGTTTCAAGTGGTAATCCCGGCCCGGCCTGACCCGGAAAAGCTCACCCTTCCAGGTAAAGTTAATCGTGTCTTCCTTTTTGCAGAAACCAAGGCAGTCCTCAAAATGCAGTTTGAGAAATGCCGATTCAAGCAGGGGTTTGCCATCCCCGCTTTCCAGCGACAGCCTGGGTATATCGTAAGGGTGTCCCCCGGGGACTTCGGCCTGCAGCACAGCCTCAGGAGGGCTTGTTTCGACGCTGGGAGGCGAAAGCGCCGTTTCCTGATCATATGTTGCGGCCCACTGGATATGACCGTTAATTTCTTTAGTGTCCTCGAAGATGTAGCGGAAATGCTGGTAGCGGCAGAAAACAATCTGTGTTGCCCAGCCTGAAGTCATCCCGAACTGCATAACAGCCGGATCACCGGGCCCGCGGGAACTCCAGCCGATCGCTCCGCTGCAGGCATTATAAGTTTCATATAGACCCATTGAGTTATAGGCAGTCTGCAAAACCCTCTCGTGCAGTTTTGCCGCCTCCCTGGTGTAGCCAAAGCGGAAAAGCACTTCCAGGGCAGCGTAGTTGTTGATCATCCAAATCTGCCCGCGCCAGTAATACCCATCCTTGACACTGTTATAGGAAGGACCATCAAAAGCAGCGCTGGGGATACCATAGCGTCCCCAGAATTTATCTTTATTCAACAGGTACTTTTCAATTACCGACCGCACTTTTGCCAGATCCGTGGTAGCCCCGACAAAAGCAGGCCACCAGACGGAAGGTGTAATTACTTTTATAAATTTACCGCTGCCTTTTTTGTCCAGCCAGGCCTGATGCTCCTCAGACCACAGTTCCCGGTCGATTCTTTCTTTCAAATCACGGGCCCGCGCCCGGAAAACCCGGGCATCCTCAACATGGCCCGCTTCTGCACTCAGGAAAGCAATATTTGCATAAGACTGAAACAGCCAGCAGTTTAAATCCACGGCGCTGAAAAGCCTGGGCACGACTCCGATGATAAAACTGGGCAGAAAACTGGGCGGGTAAAACCGGGGGCTGTCATCCAACCCCGACTCGAGACCGTTTATGTAAGAGAAGAAACCATTGCGCAGCTTTCTGTTTTCTTCCCACCAGTCAAGATTCTCACGCAGGGGCGGAAGAACTTCCCGCAGAAAAGCCTTTTTAGCTTCGGGATCGCGGAAGCGTTCATAAACCCGCACGGCGGCCCACGATTGAAGGGGCGGCTGGGAATAGAAGTCAAGAACCCCGCGCAGGGAATCATCAAGCTTGCTCGGGATCAGGTTGCGCTGTGCCCCGGATATAAAAGTAACCCCTTTAATTTTCAATTTAAACTTTGCTTTTCGGGGGGCATAATAGTTACTGTCAAGCTGGGTCAGCAAAATGTCGCCTGCTTTTTTGGGGTTCCACTCACTTAAACCGATGACATGCTGCGGGGTATCCCAGCCCCAGATGAAGGGGAAATATACTTTAGACGGCACAGAACCCCAGCGTTTCATTTTGTTCCGGGGGAAATAAAGGCTGTTTTGCAGGGCCCAGGCGGCTAATCTTAAAATCACCCTGGCCGGTTCGCTGTTTTCTTCGTAGGGAACGGGAAGGGATTTTTCAAAATGATCCCACCTTCTCTCGGCTCCTGCCGCCAGGCTGTCCAGATTGCGAAGGGCCCGGTCGGCCCGTGTAATAATTTTTTCCGGGCTGTCCGCCGAGAAGGAAATAATAACCGACCACCTGAATTTTTCTCCGCTTTTCAGTTTGATCCAGGGCCCCTGCACTTCCTTTTTCTTAACTTCTCCTGACTTCGAAGGCTTAAAGAAGGCATAAAGTTTCTGGCCCGGAACCCGGTGCAAATTAGATACCTGCAGGCCACCGCTTACTTCTTTGTAAAAGGTAAACCCGTTGGAATGAGGGTAGGGGTTTTCCAGATCGCGTCCCAGCAGCGGAATTAACCTGCAGGCAGGCTTAACTTTTGCTTCAGCACCGGATGTTTCCCATTCGGTTTCCCAGACTGCCAGGTTGTGCTGCAGGAAATATAGCCTGCTCGATAAGGTAAAATCGCCGTCACGGGCAATTTCTTCAATAAGATGGGGGTACAGGTATACCTCTCTGGAAGCGGCATTTTTGAATAATATCCCGCCCTGTTCGTCATATAAACGGGCGCCAAAATCCAGTAAACGTCCCGCTCCAAAAGAAGTAATGGTGGCAAACAGAGCGGTGCAGGCAGCCGCCTCTTTCTCCGGCACACTTTTAAAGCCGCAGTGGCTGCCCAGTTCACTCAGCGGGGAACCGCTCGTACTCCCGGCCACATAGTTGGGAGCCCCGTAAACCTGGGCTTTAATGTGCAGGGGCCTGACCAGGTTTTGGATTTGTTTCTGGTAAATGAACCAGATCACAAGCAGTCCCAATACAATAAGAGCAATTAAATACAAAGTTAATCAACCCTTTATGTAAAAAATTCCGGAAGCTAAACAAGTCTCCAGCTTAAGCGCACCGCATCTTACAGTAACGATTTCTACCGGGACAATGTTCATTAGCGAAGATTGAGTCATAAGCGTATGGCTACGGTTAAGCTTTTATATAATAATACTATCATAAAAAAGGCACGTAACAAAACTACCGGCTGATTTTATCAATGCGGCAGAGACAGTCGTAATAAGCCGCCTGGCTTCCAAGGTCGCTTAAGCGGTTGGAGGTTAGCCTGTTTACTGCAGCGCCGGTTGAATGCCACCAGCCTTCGTAAACCAGGACCGAAGCGGGGCCCGCCCTTTCACTGATTTTCGTTTTTGCCTCAATAAAACCTCTTGGCGATGATATTCTTATTATTTCACCTTCGGCCAGGTTTTCCCGTTCTGCCAGCAGCGGATGAATGTAAACTGCCGGAGTGCCGTTCCAGCCCGGCAGGCGGTGGGTAGAATGTATCGAATCGCGTGGGTGGGGAGTCGCGAACCAGTACCTGTAGCCTTCCTGCTGCAGGGCAGCATCCCCTAATTCCTGCGGCCCGTGATAATAAGGCAGCCCCTCCCCGCCGTCATTTTCTGCCGCCGCCGAATAAAAATTGAACTTCCGGTCGGCTGTATCGAAAAGTCCTCCTGACCAGGGTA
>SLSE01000130.1 GCA_007130585.1 Syntrophomonadaceae bacterium
ATTTAATTGCCTGAAGAATAGAGTAAAGCAGTAAGTGCGGCAATGCATACTTTATATATAAAGGGGCACAGGCAGATGGTCAAGCAATACAGCTTATTAACAGCAATCCTGATTGCGCTTCTTCTGGCAGTAACCTCCTGCGGCAATGATACCGAAGTAACCAGGACGCCGGGGGGCACTTCTGTAGGCGGAGCCAACATTACAACCGGCCTGGAAATTGATGAAGATTACGTGGTAACCGAACCTCAAACCAGCTTCGAACCGAACCAGGAGTTTTACTTCTACTTTCATAATAACCTGCCTTTCGGATCTGAGGAGGTTACAGTTCAGTTAATTGATAATAGCGATGATCAGGTTTTAGCCGAGAACAGCTACGATGTTGATCCGGATGCTGCTGAACTGACAGATAAAATATGGTTCGGCAGCACCGGAATGTTCACCATTGCAGCAAAGGTGGATGGCGAGTTGAGGGCTACCCGGGAGGTTTTAATAGAAGAATAGTATTCCGGGGTTAGAGATTTACCTGAAATAAAGGGATAGCGGGGCGTGCGCAGGCACGCCCTTATTTATTTTAATCACGAAATATTATGGTTAGCAGGAAACTTGGTTATCGTGTCGAAATAACATTACTTGTATAAAAAAGAGCATATAAAGATATGCCCGGGTAAGGTTACAGTTTGTTTGCTGAAACAGCCTGCCAGGCAGCACGAATGGGAGGGAGGCAGCAGGAAAATCATACTATTCATCATGCCCCGATCCGCAGCAGATAAAAAAAACAGCTACAGTAAAGGATTGTAACGATGATAAAAACATTCTACGTAAAAATCGTACCACCGGTGGCATTAATACTGGCATTACTAATTGCAATATCCCCACTCCCGGCGCTGGCTGATAGTTCGTTTAAAAACAGTTCGGATTCAGATCAGATCCGGCAAGTGGAAGGTGAATTATCCCCGGAATCTGCCACGCTTACAGATTTTTTTCCAGCGAAGCCGGTCTCCGGTTTATCTTTTGAAACAGAAAACTCCACTGTTAACGGCGGGGTTGGACAGGATTGCGAAAATCCATCGCTTAAGAGCCCGGTAAAAGAGGCTACGGATGAGCCTGTAAAAACAGATGGCCGCAATGCTGCCCCGGAAGCACAGGCGGAACAGGATAATCCGGACAGCAGGCAGGCCGGGTCAGAACCCCATGATCCAGAGCCTGCTGGTAAAACACCTGGGGAAGAAGTTGGCGGTTTGTCCTGTGAGCCGGGTCCGGTTCCGGGTTCTGAAGATGAAGGGGTTATTAATACCCCGGAAAGAACCGGCTGTGAAGATGTGGGTATAACAAGCTTTAATAACAGTGAAGTTCGGGACTGCAGCCTCTCCCGCTCCTGTACAGGCCTGGGTTTTTCTGAGCCGGAGGCCTCCATTGAAACTCTGAATAAGGCAAACTCTTTTTTGCCCCCTGCGAGCCATGAACACGAAACCGACTTGATCGGCATAGCCACAGAAGAAGATCTTAACCTGGTCAGGGATAACCTTAACGGCCGGTTCAAGCTGCTAAACGATTTGAACCTGACCGGAAGCTGGATTCCTATCGGTTCGAATGATCAAAGATTCAGCGGCATTTTTGATGGGCAGGGCTTTACTGTCAGCAGCCTTTTTATAGGACCAGGCGATCCGGCTGCCGGCGAATATGCCGGTTTCTTTGGCGCCACCGTTGGGGCAACAATTAAGAATCTTAACCTGGTAGATGTAGATATTACCGGCACAAGTAGGGTGGGCGGCCTTGTTGGCTGCGCTCATAATACCAGGATCTTAAACTGTTCAGTCAGCGGGTCTGTTGAAGGAAGCGGGGATTACGTGGGTGGCCTGGCAGGCAGCCTGGAAAGCGGGCATATAGGCACCGTCCCCGGGGGAGACAGGACCGCTATAATTGCCGGCTCTTCCGCAGAATGCACTGTAACGGGAAGCCGTGCAGTAGGAGGCCTGGTCGGGTGGGCCAACTCTTCTAACTCCAGCTCTGCCGATTACGATGAAGCGATTATCGAAAATTCTTATGCCCGGGGAGAGATCAGGGGAGATGAACACGTTGGCGGTATGGCCGGATTTCTAAACGACGGTGCCAGGGTAATAAATTGTTATTCGGTCGCCCCGGCTGGCCCGGTTACCTCGGCAGGCGATAATATAGGCGGGCTGGTTGGGTTTGCAAAAAACAGAGTAATAAATGACAGTGAGCATAACTTCTGGTTCAGCGGTGGCTGTCCGGCAGCCTGGTCGGCCCTGGGAACAGGGCTGGATCAGGATGAAATGAGGCGAAAAGAAAGCTTCACAGGATGGTGCTTCGAAGAAACCTGGTATATAGGTGAAAGTCTTTCTTCTCCGGTATTGTCCTGGCAGCGGGAGGCAGATAATTCCGAACCGGAACCCGGTCCGGAGCCGGGCCCAGTACCGGATCCCGGACCCGAGCCCGTTCCCCAACCGAAGCCGCAGCCGCCGGTGTTAAAACCCGGTACGGGCTGGCGGGATTACACCTCTCCGGCATGGTGTTTATCAGCTGTAACCGGTGAGCGCTTGAGATTGGAACCGGCGGGTCTGGTAATCCATTACCTAGAGGAAGCGGAAGAGCTTCTTTTTGCCATGCTGGCCGGAACGGAAGAGGTAAGCGAAGCTAACCTTGGAAAGGTTAAAAAAGCTCTCTTGAGAGCAGAATTTTTAATTGCTGTTTTTGAGGATATTTTACCTTCCGGCCAAAAGGAGCTGATCCTGGATCGGCTTACAGCTGCGGGCGAAGCGTTGGAAAGTCTCATACTTAGTGTTAACGCAGGTTAAATATGATCCAGAAGCCGGCCGCGGCCGGCTTCAATATTATTTTTATCGAGGCAGGAATCTCAGAGGTGCCGTCGAATAAGCAGCAAAGATGTCCAGCCGGTATGATCCGGCAATCTGCTTTGGAGGTAGGTTCAAATGAATTTCAAGGTGCGCTTAGCCCTTGTAGCCCTGATTGTGCTGGTGATGTTTATCCTGCACAACAGTTTCTGGCTCTGGGACCTTGATGCCCGGGTTCCTTTACTGTTCGGTTTTATGCCTTTTGCGTTTTCTTTTTATGCCGGGTATGCCGTACTGGCCCTGGTTGCCATGAAGATTATAATTACCCTGGCCTGGCCCGACCCTCCTTCCGGTCTATTTAAAGCGGCAGGAGACAGGGAGCCTTTTAAGCGATGATTACCACAGTTGGAATCGGGATCCTTGCAGTATACCTGTCAATCCTGATCGGGATTGGTGTTTACGGGGCCAGGGTCAGCTTGAAAACTAAGGAAGATTACTTCCTTGCCGGGCGCGGCCTCGGAAGCATTGCAGTTTTCATGGCTCTTTTTGCCAGTAATATTACTGCCTTTACCATTATCGGCCAGGCCGGATTTTCTTATTCAGTCGGGTACGGCGCGTACGGCTACGTGATTGGCTGGAGCATTTTTATCACTCCCTTTACTTTCTACCTGGTCGGTTATCGCTCCTGGCTTCTCGGGCAGCGTTACGGGTATGCCACCCAGCCCCAGGTATTCGGCGGAATATTTAACAGCAAGCTTGTATCGCTCCTGTTTCTGATTCTTTTACTTTACTATACGCTGCCCTACCTGGTGGTCAGTGTCATTGGAGGCAGCCTGGCCTTTACCACTATTAGCGACGGCGCTGTCCCTTACTGGCTTTCATCAATTGTCATTATCACCATTTCGCTTATTTACACAATCCCCGCAGGTTTAAGGGGAACTGTGTGGACAGACATTTTCCAGGGAACGCTGTTTCTTGTCGTAGCAGGTCTTCTGCTGGCTGCCGTAGCCCAGGCCCTGGGAGGATTTACAGCAATAACTGAAAGAATTGTCCAGGAGAACCCGGCCATGCTCTACAGGGGTCTTTCTGAAGATATCGCGCCCATAAACTGGTTTAGCTTTTCCTTTATTAATTCCATAGCGGTTATTGTATTTCCCCAGATGTTCACGCGGATTCTCGCTGCCCGGCACAGTTTTAACTTAAAACGGGTCAGCCTGTACTATCCCCTGGCGATGGCCGGAATATTTGGCATATCAACATTACTGGGGGTATGGGGTTCGGTTGCCATACCGGGACTGGCTGGAAAAGAAGCCGACAACATTGTGCCGCTCCTGATTCACCGGTTTCTTTCGCCTGCCTGGATGGTCCTCGGGCTGGTGGTTATCCTGGCCGTGGTCAAGTCATCTATTGATTCGCAGCTTCTTTCGGTAAGTCACCTGGTTACTGATGACCTGCTGCCGCGGGTAAAAAAAGTATCGTCAGGACAGGCGGTATTCTGGGGCCGGATTTTACTGGTCGTATTCGCCATTACAGCATACTATATTGCCCTGGTCAGGCCGGCAGCGATCCTCAGTATCGCCGCCTTTGCATTTTCCGGTTTTTCAATTATGCTGCCGGTCATGGTTGGAGCCCTGTACTGGCCGCGGGCCAATAAATATGGTGCATGTGCCGCATTAATATTCCCTGCTGTTATGCTCCACCTCTGGTACCTGGAGGTTTTGCCGAAGTGGACAACTTTCGGGTTTATGCCCGTGTTCCCTGCTTTTGTTTTGTCCATTATCACGCTGGTAGCAGTTTCCTATGCAACCGCGCCGCCTCCAGCCGACCAGAGGGAAAAAACCTTCGGCCTTTTTGACAGGGTTTTTGATTACGGGAAAGGAGAGGAACCTGAGCGGGCCAGGGAAACTGTCTGATTACCGGCTTCAAGACGTGTAAAGCCATCTAGATATCTTGCCCGGGATTGACGGCTGACTCACATAAGAATCTTACCCCGGGAAAAATAAATAGATAATTCTTTTTCAGGTTTAAGGTCTCCGAGAAAGCGGCAGAATGGGAAGAAAAAATCCGAGCGGTAACTAAAACAATAAATAATGAAGACAGCCAATGCAGCAGTACATCGAAGCAGTTCTTTAATCCAGGAAATATCCAACCGCACCCTGGTTGCAGTTACCCTGTTTTACCTGGCAGGCATTGTAATCTGCCGCTTTTGGATATCCTCTTCCCCCGCTGCCTTGCCGCTGGCGGCGGCTATAGCTGTTCTGGTTGCCGCCACCGTATATTTCAGGGTACACACTCTTTACAAAGCAGCCCTCATCCTGGTTGCAGCAGCGGCAGGAGGAGGAGCTTTTTATTTTGCCCTGCAGCAGCCCGCTCACGGCCTATTGCAGTACATTGGAGCACCCCTCTACCTTGAGGGAACTGTCATTGAAGAGCCCCTGTTTTATGATGACCACACGGCTTACCTCCTGCAGGCGGAAATGATTGAGACAGCCGGAAGCCGCCTTCCCGTGACGGGCCGCCTCCTGGTCAGGGTTTACGGGGAAGGTGGGAGTTACTGGTTTGGCGAGCGCCTGCGGTTGCGTGGTTCCATAACCGAACCGCGGGGGCTGCGCAACCCCGGAGGCTTTGATTACCGCTATTACCTGCGCAGCCAGGGAATTGATGCAGTTATTTATCCCGGCTCAAACCAGGTTATTTCACTGGGCCGGGGAACAACCGGCCCGCTGACCGGATCGGCTGTTAAATTGCGCAGTGCCATGGTTCAAAATATTGAAGCCACCCTGCCCTCACCTTCCGCCGAACTTTTAACGGCAATTCTTTTTGGCCAGAGACACCGCCTTCCCGGGGACGTGGAAGAAAATTTCCGCAGGGCCGGAGCCGGGCATCTGATGGCTGTCTCGGGTCTGCATGTCGGCCTGGTTTCCGCTTTGATCCTGGGGTTGTGGAGCCGGCTGAACCTTCGGGGCCGTCTGCCCCTTCTAATAGCTATAGTGCTGGTTTTTGCTTATGCTTACCTGACCGGCCTGCGTCCATCAGCCCTCAGGGCTGCGATAATGGTATCTATGGCCATGGGCGCTTTATTGCTTGACCGGGAACATGACCTGCCCACTGCCGTTTCTTTTGCAGCGCTGGTTACCCTTTTTATTAATCCCCTGCTGCTTTTTACAATCGGTTTCCAACTTTCCTATACTGTGACACTGGTCCTGGTATACGCTTACAGGCCCCTGCATCAAATGTTTGCCGCCCTGCGCTGTCCGGGTTTTTTGCGCGCGCCCCTGGCAGTTACAGCCGCCGCCCAGGTCGGCGTTCTCCCGCTTTGCATCTATTACTTCCAGCATGTGCCTGCAGGGGCCCTGCTGTTTAACCTGCTCCTGCTGCCCCTGATCGCTTTTGTCGTTGGGCTGGGCCTTGCCGGAGCCCTGGCCGGCCTGGTTATTCCCCTGGCCGGTGAAATTTTGCTGTGGGCTGCCCGGGTGCCCCTGGAACTGATGCTCTTCATTACCGGCTTTAGCAGCGCCGAATATTTTTATATCCCGTTTAACCCCCCGGGAACATTTTACCTTGTTGCTTATTATGCGCTGTTATCGGGGGTGCTGATTTTTTACTACCGGTGGAATAAATACCGGGAGAAGGGCAGTGGAAATGAAATATCCCCGGCCGGTTACCTGAAATTCCGGCTGCAGCTATTATTGTCAACCGGTCATTTCAGGCCGCTTAAAGCCGGCATTATAGTCCTGGGCCTGGCCGTAGCCCTGCTCTGGAGCGGGATCCTCTTTCCCCGGCAGGTGCCCCTGACAGTAACTTTTGTTGATGTCGGGCAGGGACATGCAGCTTTAATTGAACCGCCCTGCGGGATTGTGATCATGGTTGACGCCGGAGGCACCCCGGCCTTCCAGGGATGGCCCGGTGAGGTGGGGGAAAGAACTGTACTGCCTTTATTAAGGTATAAAGGAATAAAGCGTGTTGATCTGGCTGTTATTACCCATCCTCATGAAGATCATTTCGGTGGTTTTATTCCCCTGGTGGGTCAGGTAGCGCTCCACAGGATCCTGGTTTCGCCGGTGGCGGGTGGGTCCGGATACTACGCTGAGCTGCTGGAGAGCGCTGAAAAAACAGGTTCGGTAATCATGGAAACCGGCGCCGGGCAGGCCTGGAATTGTGGTGAAGGGATGCTGCTCGAGATCCTGGGTCCTCCCGAGAGACTTCTGACCGGAACAAAAAGTGATCTGAACAATAATTCCATAGTTTTCATCCTTCATTACGGAGATATTCGTATGCTTTTCCCTGGAGATATTGAGGATGAAGGAGTCCGCGATCTCCTGGCGCGAAACCCGGATTTAAGCGCCGATGTTCTGCTTGTGCCTCATCACGGCGGCTACCTGGAAGCGATGCCGGTTTTCCTGGATGCGGTAAAGCCTTCTTTAGCCGTAATCCAGGTAGGCCCGAATCCTTTCGGACACCCTCATCCTTATGTAATAAATGCCCTCAACCAGGCGGACGTGCCTGTTTATCGCAATGATTTACACGGGGCGGTAATAATCGAGACAGACGGCAGCGCGATAAAGATCATTGTCACCGAGCAACCGGCAGCGGTCAATCAATAACCGGCCGGCATGGAGGATAAAAGCGAGCTTTGACGAAAATACTAAATTAAGGTAAGCTAGGACATTACTAATAATTTAAAGAGGGGGTGCGGGGCAGTGGAAAAGGAAGAAATTGTAAGAATGGTCAGGCAAAATGATAATAACTCCCGCCGCGCTCTTTTCGAAGCATACTATAAGCGTACTTTCGCCGTAGCCTTCAATATCCTGCGCCGCCGTGAAAATGCTGAAGATATTACCCAGGAAGCTTTTATTAAGGCATTTCAGAATCTTCGCCAGCTCCAGGACGAAGCAAAATTCGGAGCCTGGCTTTCAGCTATCGCCTCAAATTTGGCCAGGAATTATTTAAAGCGGGAAAAGAAAATATTTCTTACCGATGAGCTGCCGGAGATATCAACCGGTCCCAATCCGGAAGATACTGAAGAAACAGTTATCCGCAGCCTGGAAGTGGAAAGGGTGCGGAAAGCGATCAGAACCCTGCCCCCCGAACAGTACCAGGTAGTGGTCCTGCAGTACTATTATGATTTAAAGGTAGAGGAAATAGCTTCCTTGCTGCAGATTAGGGCAGGCACGGTGAAATCCCGGCTCTTCAGGGCCAGGCAAAAACTTGCCGGGGTCTTGGAACTGGATGATGATCCCGCTTGTCTAACTATTAAAGGAGGTGACCGGGAGTAATGACCGATCATAAAAATAAACTGGATGATAATTTAATCAAAGAAGCCCTGCGCCGCGAGATGGACTCTATTGATGCTCCTCCGGCCGGCCGGGCCTGGCAGAATATTGAATTGGCCCTTGAAAAACACCGGTCGCCCGCCAGGCAGCGCAGTTTCGTATGGAGCCGCGCTGCGGCAGTAGCAGCAGCCTGCCTGGTATTAGTGCTAGGCGGTATAGGCATCTACAGGAGTTTTGACATCATGCCCCTGGCTGATTTTGGAGCAGCGCCCGAGGCTTCCGATGAAGTGGGCCTGCTCACGGTGGATGAGGCAGCGGATCAACCGGAAATTATCGAGGAAGATACGGCCCGGGAGCAATACATTCAAGAACCACCGGTCGGCGAAGTTGATCTTTCGCCGCCGGATTGGCCGGCAAGCCTGCCGGGCAACTATATCCTGGGCGATACGGTCACACTGAGTGAGGAGGGAGAACCCGGTTACGCCGGAGCCGTTTACTACAGCCCCGATGTTGACCTGCTGCTGGTAAAAAAGGAAACCGGTGACCAGGAATTGTCGGGCTTTCTTGAGCTCCTGGGTGTTCATATTGAAGCTGACATCCGGGATATAGATGAGATAAATGGTTTTGTTTACTTTACCGCGGGAGAACTTTCGGGCCTGGCCTGGCACGAAAACGGCCGTTACCAGGCCCTGCTGGTTCTGTCCGGAGAGATGGTGCAGGAAGAGCTGGAAGATCTTGCTGCTGCGATGGAATAGGCTGAATAAGGTTTTTATGAAGGCTTGATATACTTCATCATTTTACGCAGCTTTTTCCCTACTTCCACGATCGGGTGTTTTTCTTCTATTTTTCTCAGCGCTTTAAATTGCGGTTGGTTGGCCTGGTTTTCCGTTATCCATTCCAGGGCAAAACGGCCGCTTTGTATTTCAGCCAAAATATCTTCCATTTCATAGCGGACATCTTCATTAATTACCCGGGGTCCCCTTGTCAAATCGCCGTATTCTGCCGTATCGCTGACAGAGTAGCGCATTCTTTCCAGGCCGCCCTCGTATATAAGGTCGACAATCAGCTTGAGTTCGTGCAGGCATTCGAAATAGGCCACTTCCGGCTGGTAACCGGCATCGACAAGAGTATCAAAGCTTGCTTTGATCAGTGACGACACCCCGCCGCAGAGAATGACCTGTTCTCCGAACAGGTCTGTCTCTGTTTCTTCCTGCAGGCTGGTTTCGATAACCCCCGAGCGGGTACAGCCGATTCCCCTGGCGTAAGCCAGGGCCAGCTGCTTGGCTTTTCCGGTGTAGTCCTGGTGGACGGCCATCAGGGCGGGAACGCCTGCTCCCTCGGTGTAGAGCCTTCTTAAAAGATGGCCGGGGCTTTTCGGAGCGATCATGAAGACGTCGACATTTTCAGGAGGAACGACCTGGTTGTATAAAATGTTAAACCCGTGAGAAACAACCAGGGCCTTTCCTTCGGTAAGGTGGGGGAGAACCGACTCTTTATAAACTGCAGCCTGGTGATTATCGCCGATCAGGATCTGGATGATATCAGCTGCTTCTGAAGCTTCTTTTACTGTCATAACTTCCAGGCCGTCTTTTTTTGCCTGTTCCCTGCTTTTACTTTCCCTGTGCAGGCCCACAATAACATCCAGCCCGCTGTCCTTAAGGTTCTGTGCCTGGGAATGTCCCTGGCTGCCGTAGCCCAGTACGGCAATTTTCTTGTTCTTCAGGACGTTTAAATCAGCATCCTGGTCGTAATACATAATGGCCATTTATAAAATCCTCCCTGCAAATAGAATAACATTAACTATTAGCTATTATAAATCAATTTCCTGCCGGCAGGAAAAGTAAAATAGAAAATTGAAGTAAAATAACAGTAAATATTGGTTTATCCAAATGCTGGATACTGCCGGCAAAAAGAAAGCAAGGAGTCTCATGATTGGAAACTATGATCCCGGTTACCTGTTAACCCAGAGCGTAAATATACTGGTTTTAATTGGAAGCCAATATTTTAATGGTTTACTGGTGATCCATAAAAACGTCAGGGTAAATTATACCCGTAAAATAAACCACTTCATGCTGTTCTTTGTTCCGATCCTCTTAAACAGGGGTTACGCCCATTATGAGACATATGGCTTATTTATAATTGGAGCATTTCTTGCCGTGGCCAAGTTTATTTTCTACACCGGACCGGTAAGAAACAGGGTGCCGTTTATTAATGTAATGTTTACTTCATTTGATCGGCCCGAGGACCGGCCGCATACCCTGTTATGGCTGGTAACCCAGACCGCTGCCGGTTACATGGTCCTCATACCGATGAGTATCCTTTTTGCCGCTCATGATCTTTTGGAATTTGTCCTGATCCCCATTCTGATTTACGGTATTGGTGACGGGCTGGCTGAACCGGTAGGCGTTCGTTTTGGCAGGCACAGGTACAGAACCCCGGCCCTGTTTACCGGAAAAGAGTATTACCGGACCCTGGAAGGGAGCGCCGCAGTTTTTTTTACCAGCCTGGCAATTATAGCTGCTTATTACAATTATTTTACACCCCAGCAGTTTCTTGCCGCCATAATTGCCGTGCCGGTTATCATGACTCTGGTCGAAGCTCTTTCACCGCATACCTGGGATGCTCCGACCCTTTTTCTGGCCGGCTATATAACTCTCTACAGCATCGCCATGATCTAACCAAGTGGTTTCGGACAGGAGGTTAAGGCCCAATGGTGAGGGAAAAAACGATCCGCAGTTTCCTGGTTTGCTCAACAGCAGTATTATTATGTCTCGCCCTGGCAGGATGTCCGGCCCGGGAACCGGAAGTGCCGGAAAGGGAAGTCAGTCTTGCCGCCAGCCAGGAATTTATTACCTCGGAAGAAGGTTTGGTTAGCCTGGAAGAAACATATGATTTCCAATTCGGCATCATTTATGAAATGGCCATCGGGTTAACTCACGAAGCGCTGCGGCAGGGGGATGTTGATGCTGCCATAGGTTATGCCACTGACGGTAAAATTAAAGAAATAGACCTGCTTTTGTTGGAGGATGATCGGGGAGCGTTTCCCGCCCGCAATCCTGCTCCCGTAATCCAGGGTGAAGTCCTTGAAAAATATCCTCAGATCGAGACTGTGCTGGCTGAGGTTGCCCGGCAGCTTGACAGCCGGGCGATGTCTGAACTTAATTTCCGGGCCGATATTGAAGAGGAAGAGCATGCAGACGTTGCGATGGACTGGCTATTGGAAAAAGAACTCATATCCCGCACGGAAACGTTTGCGCCGGGGGAAGAACCTGTTAGAGTTGGTTCCAAGGAATTCACTGAACAACTGATCCTGAGGTATATCACAATTTATGCCCTTCAGGATGCCGGTATCCCTGTCGAAGACCAGATGCACAGGGTCGGAACAGGGGCAACCCGCGCCGCTTTGCTTTACGGTGACATTGATCTGTACTGGGAATATACCGGTGTAGCCTGGAACAGTATTTTCGGAGAAGAAGAAATAATAGCCGATTCTGACAGGGTTTTTGAAAAAGTTGCCGCAAGGGATGCCGAAACAGGTTTGATCTGGCTCCAGTATGCGCCACTTAATAAAACTTATACGGTAATGATGTACAAAGATCAGGCCGAGACCCTGGAAATCAATACGCTCAGCGAATTTGCGTTATGGGTTAAACAGGTCCAGGCGGGTGAATATTAAAATATGGAATTGTTTCCCCTGAAGCACGGTTATTTTACGTCTAAACCTTCACTGGAAAAAAAACTTCGCCAGGTATGGCTTTTCGCTGTGCTGCTTATTACGCTTATCCTTATTTTGTTCTGGTATCCGCTGCGCGATCCGGAATCAACTTACGCGCTGGTTTCCATTACTATAACCAACCCTGCCGTGCTGTACTTTTTCCGGGCGGTCACAATACTGGGCAGCGAGGGGTTTTTCCTGGTTCTTTTTTCCACGATCTACTGGTCGGTCAGTAAGACGCTCGGTTCCTGGGGCCTGATTATCATGGCAGTGTCAATATTCCTAACCAGCGAGATTCCGAAAGACTTAATCAGGTTGCCCAGGCCCGATATCAGGGGGGTAACGGTCCCTACCTATACTTTTCCCAGCGGGCATACCTCCGGCGCGGTAAGTGTGTGGGGATCTATGGCAATTATTATCAGAAAGCGCTGGTTCTGGTTTTCTGCTCTTACGGTTATGATCCTGGTCGGACTTTCCAGGGTAATGCTGGGTTATCATTTTCCAGGTGATGTCCTGGGCGGCCTGGTAACGGGCAGCATTTTTATCGCTCTGCTTTTTGGACTGGCCTGGAAAACCGGAGATTTTAAGTATGAAAAAAATATGCCGTTTTATTTTTTAATGCTGCTATCTTTTTGCGGGCCCCTGGTTCTATCTTTTATACCGGCTACTTATGCCCCCAACCTGATGGGTTACGCAGCGGGAGCGGGAACAGGTTTTCTCCTGGATAAGAAATACTTAAACTTTTCTCCGGGCGGAACATGGTGGCATCACCCGGCCAGGTTTGCAATTGGCGTCTCCGGAATAGCCCTGACTACACTTGGAGCAGCGCCGTTACTGGGCCAGGGAATTAACTTTCTGACCTTTGTATTTTTTGCCCTGGCCACCTTCTGGGCTACTTACCTGGCCCCGCTGCTGTTTATAAAAATGGGGTTGGCTGCCCGGAGTAAATAGCCGGGCTGAACAATTTTGCTGCTGCTTATTCAAGAATTGAGAATAATAATAATGAGATGCAGGTATCTTTGCTACAGTTGTCAAATATTAATTAAGCGCCCGGCTGGAAAGATCAGCAGGGGTAAATTTACAGGAGGAGTGTGGATTAGTGAGTATTAAGGGAACTAAAACCGAAAAAAATATTTTAACAGCTTTTGCCGGAGAATCGCAGGCCCGAAACCGCTATACCTTTTTCGCAAGCAAGGCGAAAAAAGAGGGTTACGTGCAGATCTCGGCCATTTTCGAAGAAACGGCGAACCAGGAAAAAGAGCATGCCAAAAGGCTTTTTAAGCTTCTAGAAGGCGGCGATGTAGCAATCCAGGCAGAATTTCCTGCCGGTGTGATTGGTTCCACCGGGGAAAACCTCAGGGAAGCTGCCGGTGGTGAAAACTATGAATGGACCGATATGTACCCGGGCTTTGCCGCCGTGGCCAGGGAAGAGGGGTTTAACGAAATAGCCGATATTTTCGAATCAATTGCCCTGGCTGAAAAGCAGCATGAAAAGCGCTACCTGTCTTTAATGAATAACATAGAAAATGGAAAAGTTTTCAGAAAAGACGAACCCGTTAAATGGTACTGCCGAAACTGCGGCTATGTATCTGAAGGTATGGAAGCGCCCGAAGTCTGCCCTTCCTGTAACCACAAACGGGATCATTTTGAGACTATTTGTGAAAACTGGTAAAATACGGCGGAGATATTTTAAGATTTCCGCCCGATCATTATCCTGGAGGGAAACAAATTGAAACTGGTCCGCTTTCTGGCAAACGGAACTCCCCGGTTTGGAAAACTTGTCCGGGATATAATTGTTGAGCTTGATGTCCCCGTTTCTGATTGGAATCCGGATAATTTTTCGGAAACCGGGCGCAGTTATGATATCAACGCGGTGAGACTGTTATCTCCCTGCCTGCCGTCAAAAATAATCTGCCTCGGGCTTAACTACCGTTCCCATGCCGAGGAAATGAACTATCCCCTGCCAAAAAAACCGATCATATTTATGAAGCCTTCCACTTCAGTGATCGGCACCGGCGATCAAATTATCTACCCCCCGCAAAGTAAGAGGGTTGATTATGAAGCTGAACTGGGAGTGGTTATCGGTCGAAATGCCTATAGGATTAGCGCAGCAGAGGCGCTGGATTATGTGGTAGGCTACACCTGCGCCAATGATGTTACCGCCCGCGATAAACAGCCTAAAGAGGGCCAGTGGACATACGCCAAGAGTTTTGATACTTTCTGCCCGCTTGGACCTGTTATTGAAACCGGTATAGAAAACCCTGAAAGCTTCGTAGTCAGGGGTTATTTAAATGGCAGGCAGGTCCAGGAAGCCCCTACGTCCGATCACTATTTCTCGGTGGCCGAAATAATAGAGTTCGTGTCCGGCTGCATGACCCTGCTGCCGGGTGATGTGATCCTGACGGGCACTCCTTCCGGAATTGGTTCTTTGAACCCGGGCGATCAGTTTGCAGTTGTCATAGACCGGATCGGGACATTGAAGAATACCATTATCCGGGCAGATTGAGTAGTTTCGCAGGCGAAAAATTTATCAGTTTTTAAAGTAAAATGGTGTTGTCATCAACCAAACCATAGTATATAATATAAGCAGTTTACTAGACCGTTCAAGGCAAGCCTGTTTTCTGGCAGGGGCGCCGGGCCTCGGGTCCTCTGGGTACGAGAGACAGCAGGCTGTCGGTCAGGAATAGATTTTTAAATTTTTCTCCCTGATGAGGCAGCGTAGCCGCTGTCTCTTTTTTTTCGCGAAAGGCAGGTTGTCTGAACAATGCATATAGTGATAGTCGGTGGTGGCGGGGTTGGCTATGAACTGGCCCGCAACCTTTCAGAAAAAAGCCAGGATGTAATCGTAATAGAAAAAAATGAAGTCAAAGCCAGGCGATTTAAAGAAGCCCTGGACGTTATGGTTATAGAAGATAACGGAGCTAATGCTGCGGTTTTGGAGCAGGCTGATATCAGGAAAGCTGATATGCTGATTGCCGTCACCCAGGTTGACGAGGTAAATATAATTGCCTGTATGCTGGCCAAGCAGTATAATGTTCCGATAACGGTCTGCAGGATTCGCAACTCGGGCTATGCAGGAGATGCCTCGGTATTAACGCCGCGACAGCTCGGAATCGACATCGTAATTAACCCGGAGCGGGTTGCCGCCCAGGAAATATCTAAAATGCTGCATTTCCCCGATGCTTCTGAAATAGAATATTTCCACCACGGGAAAGTTATGATGCTCGGAGTGGTGGTCGGTTCTGAAGCGGATATCACAGGAGTTCCCCTGCGTAAACTGCCCATTAACGCCGATGCCATCATTGTCGGGATAAGCGACAAGGAAGGGAAGTTTATAGTTCCCGGAGGGGACGATGTAATCCAGCCAGGGAACAAGATATACCTGCTGGGCAGCTCGCGCACTTTGAAGGATATCAGTTCTCTTCTGCATCACGAAAAAACCAGGGTAAATCATGTCTCCATTCTGGGCGGCGGTATGATTGGACGTCAGCTGGCCAGGCTGCTGGAAAACAGCAAGCAGCAATTTACTGTCAAGCTGATTGAAAAGAGCGAGGAGCGCTGTGAAGAACTGTGCCGGGACCTTGATAAAACACTGGTGGTCCAGGGGGACGCCACTGAAATAGCCATGCTCAAGGAAGAAGATACCGATTGGGCCGACGCCGTAATCGCAGCTACAGGAGATGACCGCAACAATATAGTGGCCGCCCTTCTGGCCCGCCAGTTTGGAGTAAAAAAGATTATCTGCGAGGTTATGAAGCCGCAGTATGTTCCAGTTTACAAGGCGCTCGGAATAGACAGCGTTATTAATCCCCGCCTGCTGGCGGCAGCCCAGATTATAAGGCTGATCCGAAAAGAAGACGTTGTTGCTTACTCGATTCTTCAGGATGAAAAAGCAGAAGTGGAAGAAATTATCCTCCCTGCTTCAGCCAGGGTGGCCCATAAAAAAATTGTCGATGCAAACCTGCCCCGCGGAATGTTAATAGGGTCTCTGGTCCGGGATGAGGAAGTTATTATTCCTAGCGGTAATACAGAACTTATGCCCGGCGATCACCTGGTTATATTTGCCATACCGAAAGTCAGCGCAAAACTCGATCGCTATTTTGCCCCCGCAGACGGTAAAGAGAACAGGGAATATCTGCGCAATAAACTGGCACACATCGAAGAAGATTGATTGAGTCCGCCGTCCGGCAGCTCAATTTATAGCAGGCAGGGGAGGTCATTCGTTGCGGCGCATCCGAATATTATATCTGCTTGGAGTACTGCTTTTATTCTTAGCCCTGGCCATGCTGCTGCCCGCCCTCTGGTCCTTAGCCGGGCAGGGACCCGACCGGATGGCTTTTCTGCAGGCAATTTTCCTTACTCTTGCCGCCGGGGGCTTATTATTCTGGTTTTTTTCCCCTTCCAGGGGCAGGGAGTTAAGCATTGTTGAAAACTTTACCCTGGTTACCCTGGCCTGGTTTGTGGCCGGTATTTTCGGCGCGCTGCCTTACCATTTTTACGGTGTCTTCGATGGAAATTATATTCACGCTTACTTTGAAGCTGTATCCGGTTTTACAACTACAGGAGCCACCCTGATTGAAGATGTCGAGGCGCTTCCCCAGGGCATTTTACTGTGGCGCAGCTTTACCCAGTGGCTTGGCGGCATGGGCATTATTGTACTGTTTCTGGCCATCCTGCCCCGTTTCGGTTTTCGCAGCATGACCATGTTTAAAGCGGAACTTCCGGGCCCGATCGCGGAGCGCGTTGTTCCGAGGGTGGTTGAAACCGCTCGCCTGTTGTGGATAATTTACGTGACCCTTACCTTATCCCAGCTGTTGCTCCTGGTGGCCGTGGGACTCAGCTTTTTTGATGCGCTGGCCCACTCTTTCACCACCATGCCCACCGGCGGATTTTCCACTTATAATACAAGTATTGCCGCTTTAAACAATCCGGCGGCTGAAATTGTGATCATTTTCTTCATGCTTTTTGCCGGTATTAACTTTGCCCTTTATTTTCGGTTGATTCGCGGCGATTTCAAGATTTTCAAAAACTCCGAGCTGCGGTTTTACCTGGCTATAATTGCTGCCGGTGTTATACTGGTTACCTTTAACACCTATAACCTTGCAGGGGGAGATATTTTCCTGGCTATCCGCCGAAGCGCTTTTCAGGTAGTTTCAATAACCACCACCACGGGTTATGCCACGGCTGATTTTGACTTGTGGCCAAGCTTTTCCCGCCTGTTTCTCCTGTTGATGATGTTTTTCGGGGCCTGCGGAGGTTCAACAGGCGGTTCGATGAAACAAATCCGCTGGATGTTAATGATCAAGTATTCCCTGCGTGAACTGAGCCGTGTAGTTCATCCTTCGGCCATAGCATCGGTCAAGCTGGGCGGCCAGTATGTCAGCGATGAGATTCTCCGGCCGATAATGGGTTTTGGTTTTATTTATCTCAGTCTTACCGCCCTGGCCACCCTGGCCCTGGCTTTCATGGGCCTTGACTTTGAAACAGCATTCTCAGCTGTGGCGGCAACAATCGGTAATGTCGGACCCGGCCTGGCCGGGGTCGGACCCCTGGAAACCTATCAGGGAATTCCTCCTGCCGGACAGCTCCTGCTTACGGTAATGATGGTCGTCGGCCGCCTTGAGGTCTATACCGTTCTGGTTATATTTCTGCCCGAAGCGAGGCGTCTCCTGTCAAGGAGTTTCATCAGGAAAGGATAATCGATATGCTGTCGTACCAGGCATTTATCAAACAAATTAACGGGGGAGAATTTGCGCCTGCTTATCTTCTTTTCGGCGAAGAGAAATACCTGCAGGAGGAACTCGTTGATCGAATATCCGCTGCTTTCCTGGGGCAGGACAGCGATTTTGGCCGTGAAAAAATTGAAGGAAGCGCTCTCAGCCTGGAGGAAGTCCTGGAGAGGGCCGGCGAAGAAGGTCTTTTTGCCGACCGCCGACTGCTGATAGTTGACAACCCCCCCTATTTAGGCGCGCCAAAAAAAAATGAGGATACAGACCGGAACGGTGAGGATAAGCCTGCGGACGGCCCTGAAAAAGGCGGCCTGGAGATGCTGGAAAACTACCTTGCCCGGGCCGCTTCAGGAAGCCGGGACAGCATTATTATCTTCCTGGCCGACAGGGTAGATCGCCGCAGGAGACCTTTTAAACTGCTCGACAAAAAAGGTTCGGCAGTGGAATGCAACCCGCTTAAAGGGGAAACTCTTGCCATCTGGATCAGGAACAAGGCATCCGCCCTGGGCAGGACAATTGAAAAACAGGCCCTGGAACGGCTGCTCATGGCCGGAGATCAGAACCTGCATTATCTTTCTGCCGAGCTGGAAAAATACAGTGCTTACCTGCGGGAGAGCGAAAATGTTATAACGCTCTCAACCGTAGAGGCTTTATTTTCAGGCGATATCCAGGGTGATGTGTTTAAACTTTCCGATGCGATGGCAGAGGGTAATATGCCGGACGCTCATGATTTTCTTGATTTGCTGCTTCGAAGACGTGAAAAGCCCCTCCTGATATTTTTTATGCTGGTTCGTCACTACCGCCTGCTTTTGCATGCCTGCTGCCTGATGAAGGACGGGCTGCCCCAGAATGAATTTGCCGCCGCCCTGGAAGTACACCCCTTTGTCGCCCGCAAACTCAGAGAACAGGCCGTTTCATACAGCATATCTGCGCTGGAGGAAGTGATCCTGGCCCTGCAAAATGCCGATCAGCAAATTAAAACGGGTCAAATCGAACCATCCCAGGCCCTTAAGCTTACTTTAAGCAGAATTGACTATATTCAAACCGCGGCCCGTGGTGGTGTATAATTAGAGGAAAGACGCGGGAATGATGCGGTGATATGCAGGCAGCAAAACCTGGAAAGTGTGCTTTAACCGCTGATTCTAACGGGTGCGTGCCCCGGCTATTTACAAACTGCATAGGAAAAGGGAGTGATCCTTGTGGATGCCAGGAACAAAGTTGACAGGGAAGAGATTATCAGGGATATTTACCGGCGCGGCTACGAATATGAACAGCGCTATGACGGCTGTGCGCAGTGTACTGTTGCTGCCGTCCAGGATTTTTTCCCGGTTAATAACGCCATCGTTAAAGCTGCAACTTCATTTTCGGGCGGCATTGCGTCTACAACCGAAGGCCCCTGCGGCGCATTTAGCGGAGGGATTTTAATCCTTAGTTATTTTTTCGGTCGCCAGCGCGATGATTTTTCCGATAAAAGTATGCTGCGCCGGCCCGGGCCGCTGGTACGGAATTACTGGCAGCGGTTTATTGATGAATACGGCGGCTACACCTGCCGTGAAGTACAAACACACCTGTTTGGCAGGGCCTACCGGTTTCTGGATAACGAGGAATATTACCAGTACGAAGAAGCCGGGGGCATTAAAGACAAGTGCCCTGCTGTTGTCGGTCAGGCCGGGGCATGGCTGGCTGAAATTTTGATCGACAACAATGTCCCCTGCATTAAATCGTAACAAACCTTAAGCTTACTGCCGGCCTGAAAGTGTTATCAGCGCCATCACTGATAAAAACAAACCGACCTGCAGTCCTCTTTTTCGGACCGGGTCGGTTTTTTCCCGTATTGTTTAATTAAGTCAGGAGCTTCCTGACCGGAAAGAGATTTATACGGCTTCACTCTTGTTAAAAATTCTGTTCAGTTGCGATTTCTTGCGGGCTGCATTATTTTTATGCATGATGCCTTTTGCCGCTGCCTTGTCAAGCTGGCGAACTGCGGCATCCAATTTAACCCTGGCATCTTCCCGGTCTCCGCTTTCCAGGGATTCTGTAAAACGGCGAATGGAAGTTTTAAGCATACTTTTTATTCGCCGGTTGCGGGCTTCGCGGTTTAAATTTTGTCTGGCTCTTTTAGCAGCCGATTTTATATTAGGCAAGCCTGTAACCTCCTTCCTGTACTATAGCATTAAAATATTATCATCACTGCCGGCAAAATGCAAGCTTTAACCGCCCG
>SLSE01000105.1 GCA_007130585.1 Syntrophomonadaceae bacterium
GCGGCAATCAAAGGCCGCATCTCGGTGATCAGTATCCCGGTAAAAATCAAGGCGGCGCCGAATAATTTTTGCGCGGTAAATATCTCATCCCAGAACAGGTATGAGAAAAAACCGGCAAACACCGCCTCCAGGGACAAAATTAACACGGCATGGGTAGGCAGGGTATGGCGCTGGGCGATGGTCTGGGTAACAAAAGCGCCAATTGTGCAGAATATCACAGCATATAAAATAGCAGCCCAGATCAGCGGGGGCTGATGAAAAATAATTTCAGCAGGCTCAAAAGTCAAAGCAATTATAAAGCTGGCCACGCCGGTAAAGGCAATCTGGGAAACAGCCAGAACAATGGGGTCGCTTTTTCGAACATGAATTGCGATGGCAATAATATGGGCCGCGAATAGAAAAGCACAGATCAGGGTTAAAAGGTCACCGATATTAAAACCGTGCACTTCATCCACCGACATGAAGTAAAGACCCGCCGCCGCGAGGATTGCGCCTGCTATGGCAAGTAAGCCGGGAGAAACCCGGGTAACAAAATAATACATGAAGGGGACGATCACCACGGCCGTACCGGTGATGAAGCCTGATTTGGCGGGAGTGGTATAAAGCAGACCCACTGTCTGAAAGGCAAAGCCCCCGAAAAGAAACAAACCGATCAGCGCCCCGGCCAGGTAATCGCCGGGCGCCGCCCGGAACAGTCTTCTCCAGAAAAAAGGAGCCAGGATCAGGGCGGCAAGAGTAAAGCGCAGGCCCAGGTAGGTAAAAGGCTCGATAATTTCCAGGGCTTCTTTCATGATCACGAAGTTGGATCCCCAGAATACGGCTACAAAAAATAATGATATATCCGCCATAATAGTTTTTTTATTGATTGCTTGCATGCCCCTTATCAACCTCACAAAAAATATTGCCCGCCCTGGTTAATAACAGGGGCAGAGCAATAAAATCTTAACACACTTCCGGTACTTTTCAGCAGTATTTCTTAAAATAACCTGATCGAGCTTTCAGGCATAGCGCTCTATTCATTCATATTCTCTTCTTCTTCAACAGGACCGAAATGGGGATCCGGATCTCCGGGCTCGCCACAGCCCGCCAAGGCTAACAAAAACACCGTAGCAAAAATAAAGATTGGAATGATTATTTTACACTTCAACATGTTAATATCCACTCCTTTCTTCATTATTTAACTCCTGATAAATAGCCTGCCTGCAATTTATCTTCAGAATTGAGTCTTTATTTATATTATAAGGCCTGTTTAGGCATGACATCAAGCCCCGCTGCAGTTGCAGCAACTGCGAACATAAAAAAACCCCTGCCTGCCTGGAAAGAACAGGCCAGGGGAATAGCAGGAATGATAAAATTCAGGAAAGCAAATCCATAACAGTGTAAAGCATGATCCGGGTTGTATCGACCATGGTATCGATCTCCACGTATTCATCGGCGGCATGGAAATTTGCTCCATCCGGGCCGAACAGTACAGTGGGGATTTTCAATCTCGGCGCAATATGATTGGCATCTGATTCGGAGCGAAAATAGGTGGTCTGCATTTTTTTGCCCAGGATATTTTCGCTTCCTTTCCGGAGGGATCTGGCAAGGGGTGTATTCTCTTCTACGGTCCAGGGCAGAAAATAAGCATCCGGGTGGGGGAGATCGCGCAACCTGACCTCGACTTCACTTTCCAGGTCCAGGGAATCTACTATTTCCCTGACTTCTTTCAAAGCCTGCCCGGCATCGCCTTCCACGGTATGGCGGTATATCGTAAAGCTGGCATCCTCTGGGACCAGCAAATATTTTTCCCCGCCTTTCAGGTTGGTGATACACATCGTTCCCCTGCCCAGCAGCGGGTGTTCGCCCAGGTCCAGGTTGTCACTGACGGCATTAATGATCCGGGCGGCATCTTCGACGGCATTAATGCCTTTTTCAGGAGTTGCCCCGTGAGCCGATTTGCCTTTAACTTTTACATGATAAACGGCGGTTCCCCTGCTTCCCAGGGCCACACAGGGAAATTTCTCATTACCCGGTGCAAATGGTGCAGACGGCTCAGGAATAATACAAAAATCACAACCGTCCGTTATTCCGTCCATGATTGTGAAGTGGGTTCCCAGTCCGTAGGGGCCTTCTTCATCGCTGACAGCGGTAAAAACAATATCCCCCTTCAGTTCAATACCCGCTTCTACCAGGGCCTCCATCAGGAAAACTGAAGATACAATTCCCGCTTTCATATCCAAAGCGCCCAGCCCGTAAAGTCTTCCGTCCTTTTCCACCCCCGCATAGGGGTCAACAGTCCAGCCGTCGCAAAGAGGCACCGTATCAACATGCCCGTTAATAAGCATCCCCGGGCCGCCGCCTGTTCCTTTAAGGCGGACTATCAGGTTCTCTCCCTTAAATCCTGTTATCTCGGGCTCTTCATAGTGCTGAATTTCCGTATGCAGCCGGTTATAATAGGACATCCGGCCGCGCAGGTAATCGATAATTTCCGCTTCCTCGAAAAACGGGCTCCTGATGCTGACCAGTTCCCGCAGCAGCTTGACCATATCCTGTCTATTGACTAGACTCATAGCTTTATCAAAAGTTTTCTGGTCAACAGGCATATTGAAAACCTCCTTTGTTCCAAACCATAAAACCCCGGCGATAAAACTTATTTATCTAAATTTCCTTCCGCCTCTTTCAAAAACAGTACACCAGGGCTGCCAGCCCGGATAATCCGGGAGGAAAAAAATCTCCTCCCGGCGTTTCCGGAAATACAGTTCTTTAAAGTGCAAGCTCCTCGTCGTCTTCCCTGTACTGACTGACACTCTTGATATCGCCTTCTTTAAACATGGCAAAACCGATCCAGCTGTAGATTACGGCTATGATCGGAACCAGGAAAGAAAGGAAGGTGTAAGGAATATACTGTATTGTGGGGACTCCAAGACATCCGTAGAAAAACACCCCGCACAGGCCCCAGGGCACGAGCGGTGAAAAGACAGTTCCCGAGTCCTCGGAAGTCCTGGACAGGACCTGCGGTAAAAGCCCCAGCTTCTTATATGCCGGGCGGTACATCCGGCCGGGAATAATGATCGCCATGTACTGGCTGGCAGAGAAAAGGTTCACGGCTATACCGGAAAGAACATGAGTGGTAACCAGGCCGCCAACACTGCTGACCAGCGCACCCATTTTTTCAAGAAGAACATGAAGCATCTTGGTTTTTTCCAAAATACCGCCAAAGGACAGGGCAATAAACCCGAGTGAAATTGTCCACATCATGCTCTGCAAACCACCGCGGGATAACAGTGAATCAAGCGCTTCCACGCCGGTTGTCGATACGTAACCATAGTTCATGAAGTTTAACATTTCAGCCAGGCTGAAACCCTGGAAGATCATAGCAAATGCTGCTCCGATCAGGGAAGCGATAATCATCACGGCCAGGCCGGGAACACGCTTCACGGCAAGAATTACCACGATAATCGGCGGGATGAAGTTGAGAGGACTGATCGCGAAGTTCTCAGTTAAACCGGTCAGAACGACACTGATCTGCTGAGCGTCAATCGTCCCGTCGGCAAATTGGAATCCCATAACGGCGTAGATAATAATTGCAATTACCAGGGCCGGTATGGTTGTGTACATCATGCTCTTGATGTGATCAAACAGGTCGGCTTCGCCGACAGCTGCACCCAGGTTCGTCGAGTCAGAGAGGGGGGACATTTTATCGCCGAAAATTGCTCCGGAGATAACTGCCCCGGCGGTCATGGCTGCAGGAATACCCAGCCCCATTCCGATTCCCATGAAGGCAACGCCAAAGGTAGCGCCCGTGGTCCAGGAACTGCCTGTCACCACCGAGGCAATTGCGCAAACCAGGCACACCGTGGCCAGGAATATCGAAGGGGTAAGGATAAGCATGCCGTAATAAATAAGGGAGGGAATAACCCCGGCCGGGATCCAGGATCCGATTAAAACCCCGATCATCATCAAGATTAACATCGGAAGCATGGCTATACTGCAGCCATAAAGGATCGCGTCCTGACACTCCTTGTAAGTATACCCCGCCCTGGTGGCCACAATAATTGCCACCACGCTGGCCAGGATCAGGGTAATGTGGGTTACCCATGCTTCGTCAATCACAAACACCTGGACAAAAAGAGCCACGCAGAGAAACAAAATCACAAATAAGGCACCGGCAAAACTTGGCCTTTTGTCCTGTTCTGTTTTTACTTCAGCAGACATTTTTAAACCTCCTGTATCAATTATTTACTTTTTCTTCCGGTAGCCGGTAAAGCGTTATTCCTAAATCAGCTCACCTCCCTAAAAGAAGGCGGGGCAGCCACACCGGCCTGTCCCGCTTTCTTTATTTACTTTCAGCTTTCAAGCGCCGAACCAGCTCGGCGGTTATATAAGATGCCACATGGTTGGGCAGGGTTCCCGGCCCGAACCCGGCATCGTAACCGAGCTCGATGGCCAGTTCGTGCGATATGCGGGGCCCGCCGCAGATTAATAGAACCCTGTCCCGCAGGCCTTCAGCTTCAGCCAGTTCGACGAGCTCTGTCAGGTTTTCGAGATGGATATTCTTCTGGGTTACAACCTGGGAGACCAGTATGGCATCGGCATTTAATTCAACAGCTTTTGCCAGCAGTTCTGCATTGGGCACCTGGCTGCCCAGGTTATATGCTTCCATTTCGGGGTAACGCTCCAGGCCGTACTCTCCCATATAACCTTTCATATTAATTATGGCGTCGATGCCCACCGTGTGGGCATCGCTGCCGGTACAGGCTGCTACGACAACCACTTTCCGCTTTATTTCTTTCCTGATCATTTCGTTAACTTCTCCGAAGCTCATTACCAGCTGCTGCCGCCTGGGTATTTTTATGGCTTCGTAATTTACCGTGTGCATGCATTTGCCGTAAATAACGAAAAATGAGAACCCGGCTCCCAGGTCGGCCATTTCCGCCACTGCGGGTTCTTCAAGGCCCATTTTCAGGGCCATCTGGCGGGCCGCCTCTTTAGCTTCATCTCCGGCCGGAACGGGAAGCGTAAAGCTGACCTGTACCGCGCCATCATTAAGAGAATCACCGTAGGCTTTAATCCTGCTCAGGTCGATTTCCATATCAGGAAAGCCCTCCTTTTCCCGCCTCAGCATTATTCATGAAAATTTCCATAAACGGATTGTAATATTGCTCGTGTCTTTCGATAACCCCGTCGCTGCCTTTTCCGCCTTCCGAGCTGCGCTTTATGTCGGCAAAAAACCCTTTTTCCATTGCATCTTCAAGGCCGATTTTTTCTATCTCCCGGAGCATGCTGCAGGCATCATCAAGCAATTTTTCAGCCCTGGCCCGGATCCGGCCGTTATCTTTAAAGAAAAGTTCGTCGCCCAGGCTGCGGGCATTGTTAAAAATATACTTCCCGTTGGCTATGCTCAGGTACCGATCACTGATGAACGGGGTATGGATCGCCTCGGTAAGCATTCCTAAGAGCTGGATCTCCTGGCCGGTCAGTATTGATACTAGGTTGAACATGCCGTTAACCAGGTAGGTCCTGAAAATATCTCCTGTAACATGTTTCGTGGGCGGCATGTATTTCAGGGGCGACCGGGGGAAAAGCTCGCGGCACAGTTGAGCCTGGGCAATTTCCAACAATAAACCGTCTTCCCTGGCGGGATCAATTTCAAAAGCATGACCCAGTCCAATCTGTTCTTCCCGCAGGCCCGAGCGAAGAGCCAGCTGCTCATTAATAAACTGGGAAGCAAGAACGGTATGGCCCTGTTCAAAAGCATCAGCCGTGGTCAGGTAGTTGTCTTCTCCCGTATTGATTATAATCCCTGCATAGGCATTGATCATGCGCGAGAAATGCTGGTCTATAAAAGTGCGCTTCATGTTAATATCCCGGAAAAGGATGCCGTACATGGCATCATTAAGCATCATATCCAGTCTTTCAAAGGCGCCCATAACCGATATTTCAGGCATGCAGAGGCCGGAAGCGTAATTAACCAGCTGAATATAGCGGCCGGTTTCTTCTCCCGCTTCATCGAGAGCTTTGCGGACAATGCGGAAATTTTCCTGGGTGGCATAAGTGCCGCCGAATCCTTCTGCAGTCGGGCCATAGGGAACGTAATCAAGCAGGCTTTGCCCGGTATGCCTGATCACGGCTACAATGTCGGCTCCCTGGACAGCAGCCGCTTTCGCCTGCACCGCGTCTTCGTAAACGTTGCCGGTGGCCACTATAACATAAAGCAGGGGCTTCCCGGGAGGGGAGGCCTGCTTTTTTTTCTCTTCCCGTTTTTGCCTGGTCGCCCTTATTTTTGCAGCGGCCTCATCGGCCAGGAGATCTGCGGTTTCGCGCCATTTTTCAGCCGGCACTTCGGGGACCGTCGAAACATCCAGTTGCCCTTCGGCTACTTTCCCGGCTATCTCCTGCGGCGATTCCCCCAGGGCGGAAACTGCCCCGGCCAGCCAGGGTACCAACCCGCGGTTGAGCTTGCCTGCCTCAAAAAGCCTGTCTACCAGAACGTTGGCTAAGGGTATTCCCCCTTTATCCACACCGTCAATACCCAGCAGCCTGGCTGCAGCCCGCTCTGTTGTTGTTGTAGTGTAATCACCAATCCAGGAGTGCAGGCGATCTGCTATCCGGCCGGCAGTATCCCTGGCCAGTTTAACTTTAGCATGATCCAGGTTCAATTTATTTTCCACAGATCTTACAGTCCTCCCATCGTTAGAATAAGCCATTTTTTTACCGGGATCCTCCCGGCGATTACTGATCTTTCAGTTTTCCCTCCAAAACAAGGTCGAACACGGGACAGGGGCTTAAGGCTTCAGTCATTCTCGCTAAAAATATATCCGGGTTGTAATCCCGCCCAGATGGATCAGTAGGATTGATGGTGACGGCCAGCAGGTTAAGCCGGTTTATTGCCATGATCCGCCCCCCCCGGTCAGTAAACCGGCTAAAGGTCCCTGGAGTCAGGAAAAGTTTTGTTGCATCTTTTACGATCACTGGCGGCGGGTTGGGCGTAAGTTTCATTAACTCGGTTATAATATCGTCCACCAGGGCTCCACCGAAAACAAAAGCTGCCGTTTCTTTGCTGAATTTAGCCAGGGCCTGCCTGACGGCGAGCAGGGGGATTGCCGCCTTTATCGCTTCAACCCTGTAAGTATCCCCCGAACGGTATACAACAGCGGCGCTGCCTTCCGCCAGCCCTTTCTTTGCCACTTTTAACAGCAGTGCTTCAGAAACGGTGGGGGTTTCCATTAGTTTAAGCCGGAATGCCGTCTTTTTAACCACATCTTCCATGGTCGGGCCCAGTGAAGCCCCCGTGGCCAGGATAGTTCCATCCGTAACCTGCGGCGAAGCCGAAGCCATCCTGTTGATCGCTCCATCAACCAGAATGTATTCCGCACCCAGGGCAAACATTCTGGCGGTTAATTTCTTCAGGCCGCTCACACTGCCCGGCCCGGCCAGTTCGATCAAACCGCCTGCTTTTACCCCGGCAATAATGATTAACCCCAGCGGGGTTGATAAATCGCTTGTTTCAATTAATACCAGTTCAGCCTCGGCGGCTTCAAAACAGGCCCCGGCCGTGGCCGCGTAAGCGCCTTGCGGTGCATAAATCCGCGGCTTCTCTTTCAGTGTCAACCTGTCAAAACGCTCTCCGTCATACCCTGCCGAAACAAGGCCGGTAGTCAGTCTTTTTTTTTCAAACTCCGCAATGAGTCGATTCAGTGTTACCGTCTTTCCAACATTCTTGGTCATCCCCACTATAGCGATGGCCCGGCAATCCTTTTCCTCGATAATTTTAATAAGTTTGTCCATCCTGAGAAACACCGCCGGAAAAAAGATAAAAAAAGATTCTACTGCGGCTGATATTTTACAATGGCTTCAGATGCGGCTCCTGGAACTAAAGGCGCTGGCATATATATTAAAACTGAAAGAACCACAGTTACTTGTTCAGCAGTAGAATCGGGTTAAGTGTACTATTTTGTGACAAAAATATCATTCTCTCCGGGGGCTAAAGATCCCGCCAATTAATTATACATAGTGTATAACGGAAGGAAATTTAGGGCTGACCGCGAATTCTTTGCAATACAGTTTACAGCAGGCAGGATGGTGCCGGGAGATGGCTTTTACCGTTGCCGAAGCATTAAAAATTGATATATTTCGCAAGTGCCGCCTGCTTACCGGGCAGGCCGGCCTGCAGAACGAAATCCGCTGGGTAAATATCCTGGAGATTCTCGACGACCTCAGGCATATTGAGCCGGGCGAATTTTTGATTACAACAGCGCACGGATTTAACGTTGAAAGCAGGGCCAAACAGCTTGATATGGTCGAGCTCTTTGCATCGAGGAATCTGGCCGCCATGGCCATACAAACAGGGCACTACCTGCAGGAAATCCCCCCATCTTTTATCAGGTTTTCCGAAAACTATAACATCCCCTTAATTGAGATCCCTCCCGAAGCCAGTTTTAAAAGCCTGACCAGGGCCCTGATGAATGAGCTGATGCGCCGTGAACTTCTTGAAGCAGATCCTGCTGCCCTCCCTTCCGGTAAAAGTCGCCTGGAAAAACAGATCGCCGGCATGAAAGAACTCTGGCGGAAGCTGGTTGAGGAAGTTAACTATGAAGGCCTGACCATTCAACTGAACAAGTTCGGTCTCAAACCGGGTGACCCTGTTTTGGTCATGGACTTTGATATTGACTCTGAGGAGAAGAGTGAACTGGCTAATACTTCCGAACAGGCGGCAGCACAGGCTCTCGGACAGCTGCATGTTCCCTTTCTAATCGGGCTTTCCGACAATTTTATAACCCTGCTTGTTCAATCTGACCAGCTAAAAAAGCAGGCTACCGCAACCGATACCCTGATTGCCGAGCAAATCCTGGAGGTTTTGCAGCGCCACCTGCCGGAATATAACGTCCGGATCGGCTTAAGCAATATCCATGACAATTTCGGCATGATCAGGCAGGCCCTCGACGAAGCCAAAAAAGCCCGGCAGGCCGCCCACCTGGAACTGCTTGACCATACGAATATCGCTTCCCTTCGTTATATGAATCTATACCGGCTGATTATGGATACTGAAAACATGGAAATGCTGAAAAGTATCTATAACAAAACTGCCAGGCCGCTGGTAGAATATGATCGCAGGTCGAAAGGCTCCCTGCTGATGACTCTGCAGGTTTACCTCCAGCAGCAAAGCATAAAAAAAGCTTCAGAAATCCTGTTTGTCCACCGCCATACCATGAAGTACAGACTTAACCAGATTGAAAACCTGACCGGATTTAACCCTCTTCTGCCCGGGGAAGCTCTTCAGCTGAATATCGGCCTTCACATCTACTATTACATGAAAGCTTTAAACCTGATTTCGGGGTAAAATACCCTGCTATGCCAAACCGCCCGGTTTATATGGCTGCAGCCCGCTCCCGTCTACCAGGGTTAAAAGTAAAACTTTGTATTTAACGCATGGCGATCGGGAGAAGGTAAGCAGCGCCCAGGCCGAGCAGTCCGGCGAAGATCAGGTAGTAGGCCAGGGGAAGAAGCACTCTTCTGATCAGGATTCCTTCCGCACCCAGCAGGCTGACCGTCGCGCAGGCGGCAACCACATTGTGAACACAGATCATATTGCCGGCCGCCCCTCCAACAGCCTGGAGGGCAACCGTTAATACAGGCGATACTCCGATCTCGGCAGCCACCTGGTGCTGAAAAAAAGAAAACATCATGTTACTGATCGTATTGCTCCCTGCAATGAAGGCGCCGAGGGCGCCGATCAAAGGTGAAAACAGGGGCCAGGCGCCGCCTGCCAGGTCGGCCGCTCCCCTGGCGAGAACCATGGGCATGCCATCAAGTCCGGCCAGGTTAAGGCCCGAATTGATAAATATGCGCACCATGGGCACGGCAAACCCGAGGGCAAAAGCTGCTCCCGCTACCGTAGAGACCGATTTCCTGAATGCGGCCCTGAAGGCAGGGAGTTCAACTTTCTGGACAACCAGGGCAAAACATACCGCGGCTAAAAACATTGTCCCGGGCAGGTAGAGCGGTTGGACTGCGGTAGAAATCCCGGTTCCGAAAATGTTTTCTATTTGAATAGTAAGAAGAGCCCCCGATAAAAATTCTTTAAGCAGGGGCCAGGTCCTGGTTAGCAGGAGTAGAAGCGCAACCACAAGGTAGGGCGACCAGGCCGCAGCAAGGCTCATTGATCTCCCGGCGGCCCGGTTGTTATGAGCGTCTGCCCCGGCCCAGGACTCTTCCCAGCGGTCCCGGGGAGGAAAATCCCAGGATTCCCGCGGCAGCAGAAACCCCTTCCGGGCTGCCAGGATGAGGACAGGCAGTCCGGCAAGGGCGCTGAGCAGCGACGGGAATTCCGGGCCGATGTAAACAGCGATAATGGCGTAGGGTACGGTAAAGACAAGGCCGGCAAAAAGGGCAAAAGGCGCCGCCGCCAGGCCGTCCCTGTAAGAACGTCGCGATCCGAAGTGCCGCGTCAGCATCATGACCATTATTAAGGGGATAAATGTACCGACCAGGGCATGGATAATACCAATATGTCCGCTTATGAGACCGAGGTACCCCGTAAATGCGGGGGCATGCCTGTCCGGAGAACCGAGCAGACCGTGAATTGCAGGATGATCGAGACCGGCGCCGATGCCCAGTAAAACGGGGGTGCCCACAACACCGAAAGAGACAGGAGTGCTCTGGACAATCAGGGCGCAGAGGACTGCCGCTGCTGCCGGAAACCCGAGAACAACCAGCAGGGGTGCGGCAACCGCCGCCGGTGTTCCGAAGCCCGACGCTCCCTCGATAAAAGAACCAAACATCCAGGCCACTATAATAACCTGGATACGCCTGTCGGAGGTTATCGTGGAAAAGGCGCCCCGCATAACCCCGACAGCGCCGCTGACCGTTAATGTATTAAGCATCAGGATAGCCCCGAAAACAATGTAGAGAAGGGTTGATGCCACAATCAAACCCTCAATGGTAGAAGCGGCAGCAACAGTATACGGAATCCGCCAAACGAGGAGACCCATTAAAACAGTATAGCACCAGGCCAGCGGCATAGCTGCCCTGGCCGGCATACGGAAGACAACCAGTAAAAGAAAAACGGCAAGGATAGGGGTCAGTGCAAAAAAAGTATACATTTTTTATTCAGCCTCAAACTGGCGGCCCGCGTTACCCTCTGTACTGTTCAACATCAATAACCTGCGTTTTGGCCAGCATGTCCCCGAGACGGTGGCCTCTGTCATGGACCAAAAGCACGATCAACTCGACTATACTCAAGCCGGCTAAAGCATTGAGGAGCCAGAGAACAATGTTGCGCACAAATGACTTGCCCTTGTCACACGGGCTGTTATTTTCAAGGTTAACTACCATCAGGCCGCAGATTCTCTTTCCCCAGCTCTGCCCGGCACCAAAACCGTCGCGGAGCAGGAAGTAGAAAAGACCCCATAAGCCGCCGACAATGAAGATAATAACCATGAAAGCGACCGCCACCACATTCAGTCCCTCAGCTGAGGGGCCGTTTAACTGGCCGGGTACCGCCGTATAAGTCAAGTAGGGAATTATGCCAAGCGGAATTAGCAGCATCAGCGGCAGCCCGGCAATAATGCCATCGATGATATAGGCAAGAATCCTTCTTCCGACCCCCGCCCGGGGGTAGGCATAACCGCTTCCCGGAAACTGATCCGGCCGGGGCGGAGGGGGCGTCCCCTGTCCGTCGGCAAATCTTTGCCGATCGCTGCCCACCGGGGGATTTGGAGGTGGACCCTGCCCTGCGCTCACCGGGGTTGGCGGCGCGGAACTATCCGGTTGAGAAGTTTCCTCTCCCGGCCCGGACAGCGGCACCGGCGGCTCCTCCGACAAGTATGACTTGCAATACCTGCACTTAACAGCTCCCATCAATATTTCTTCTCCGCAATAGGGGCAGTTTTTCATTTCTTTTTTCTTCTCCGCCATCTTCTACCTCCGCAAATTGTTCAGTTTTCCGTTACGTTTCTGCCAGCTAAATATTTTCAACAAGCGGCCGGTATAATCCTGCCCCGTTTATAATAACACTTCCAGCAGTGACCGGTTATCGCTATGCCTGACCTCACCGGTTTTAAATTTAAGCGGCTCGTTGAAGAGGGGGCCGTCAATTACCAGTGTATGGGCCTCTCCGCCTTCCCCGCAGGGAGAAATGCCGGTACCGACACAGTAATCAATGTAATCTTCATCGATAATCCGGCCCAACCAGCGTTCGTCAACCAGGTCGCTGCGGATGGCCACTACAAGGGCCCGGACTTCTCTTCTCAACAGCTCTTCCGCAACCTGCCGCTCTTCCATTAACCAGAGAGGCAGGTTGTGATTTATGCCGCAGCGCCGGCACATTTTCACAACCCAGTCACGGTGCTCCGGCAGGTTAATATCGCCAAAAACTCCGCCGCTGATTCCACGTTCTTTTTTGATCCGTTTCACAGCCCTTTCAAAACCGTTTTCGTAACTTTCCCAGGTTACCTCCTCGGTTACCAGGGGTATGCCGAGCAGGCGGGCCTGGTATTCAAGCAATGCAGTTTTTATACCATGTGAACGGCTTTCTCCGTCAGCGCTGACAAAACTGAGCAGGCAGGCAATATCAAGGCCCTGTTCCCTGGCCAGCAGCAGCGAAAGGTAGGCATCTTTGCCTCCGCTCCAGGAAACAAATACCTTATCGCCCGGCAAATTGTTAATTTCCATCTATTAATTCCTCCCTGTAATCTCCGGCACCGAGATAATCGGTACGGTTATAATAAACAACCTTAAAGCCGTCTCCTTCCCGGCGAATCAGGCTGATTGAGGCATTATCGATTTTAATGTCCCAAAAACTTGCCGCGTTAACGTTAAGGACATGGTAGAGCAGGGCGCGGATCGAACCGCCATGGCTGACGGCGGCTATCCGGCTGCCCGGAGGAACCTGTGCGGTTACCCGGTCCAGGAAACTTTTCATCCTGGCGCATACCCGGGCCAGCGTTTCTCCGTCAGGGGTGGACCGGTTAAAGGGATCGTCAAACCAGAGCCTGATCTCCCCGCCCCACCGGGATTCGATTTGATCATAGGTGAGCCCTTCCCACTGCCCGAAGTTTATTTCCCTCAGCAGGGGTGTGACAACAGGTTTTAACCCCGTCATCGAACCTACTACCCGGGCAGTATGCACTGCCCGTTTTAAATTGCTGGAATAGAGGCCGCCGATATTATGCCTGCCCAGGAAAAACCCGGCTTTTTCCGCCTGCCGGATACCTTCTTCCGTAAGCGGGGATTCAGACCAACCTATGTAGCGCCTTTCTTTATTTGACTCAGTTTGTCCGTGCCGGACAAGGTACAGGTCCATTAGTTACTGTACTCCCTTCGACTCAGAGCCGACACCGTCTTCCTCTTTATTGCTGACCCTGGCATCGTCAAAAGTTGCCATTTCCAGGGTGACCCGCGCCGCCGCTTCGAGCAGGTTCATGCCCAGTACAGCACCTGTTCCTTCGCCAAGCCTCATGCCCATGTTTATATAGGGTTTCATGTTCAGGTAATCCATCAGGAGGGCATGACCCGATTCAGATGAAAGGTGCGAAGGAACCAGGTAATGCCGGGCCTGGGGGCAGAACGTAACCGCAGCCAGCGCTGCCGTACTGGAAATAAAACCGTCAATGACGACAGGAATGCGGAGCTTGGCGGCGCCAAGAATCAAGCCGGTCAAAGCGGCAATCTCCAGGCCGCCAACCCTGCTCAGGACCCCCAGCGGATCGGTATGTTCGGGCCTGTGAAATTCGAGGGCGGAGGCAACCACTTCCTGTTTATGACGCAGCCTGTCATCGTCCAGCCCGGTCCCCCGGCCAACAACCAGTGAAGCTTCATAACCGGTTATTGCGGCCATAACCGCACTGCTTGCCGTTGTGTTGCCAATGCCCATTTCACCGGTGGCCAGCACTTTTACACCGTTATTATGCGCATCTTCGGCACACTCTATACCGGCAAAAATAGCCTGCAGCGCTTCGAAACGGCTCATGGCCGGGCCGCGGAGGAAGTTGCCGGTTCCCGCCCTGACACGGACCTGCTTTACTTCCGGCAGCCCGGTATCAACCTTAACACCGATATCGACAACGACCACTTCAACCCCGTTCTGACTTCCCAAAACATTGATCGCCGCTCCGCCGCCCGTAAAATTAGCTACCATCTGGGCTGTTACTTCCGACGGGTAGGCGCTGATCCCTTCTTCTGTAATACCATGATCTGCGGCCATCACGACCACTCTTTTTTTAGTGCCCGCCGGAAAAAGATCACCGTAGATCCCGGCCAGCTGCACGGCCAGATCCTCCATCCTGCCCAGGCTGCCCTGCGGCTTGGTAAGGATATCCATCCGGGCCCGTGCTTTCTCCCCTGCTTCTTCATTGAGAGGTTTTATCGCTTCGATTAGAGTCTGCAAATCCTGTTCCATACGTTTTTCATCTTTCACCGTTAAAAAACTCCTTTCAGGTTTTTGCCGGGTTTATATCCGGCACCGATAAATTTATAAGCAGCCGGGCCGGATTTCGGCCGTTCAGAGCCCTCCGGCCGTTATCCCCCCTGCTCAATAATCCTGTAAACCTGCTCCATATCGAGGCTTTCCCGTACTGTGGCCGCGAGGCGATCATACTCTTTTTCCTTGTAATCCCGGTAGGTCCCGGGCAGGTTGTTATCTTTTTCAGGCAGCCCCCGCCTGCGGCGCAAACCGTTAAGCAGGTTGTTGGTCCAGGATAAATTATCAAAAATTCCGTGCAGGTAGGTGCCGAAAACATTTCCATCTTTACTGACCGCCCCTTCCCACTGTCCGGTAGTGGCAATACAGACGGGATGATTCGCTGAATGGTAAATTGTCCGGCCCATGTGGATCTCGTAACCGACCAGGTACTCTTCGCCCATCAGGGCAAAGTAACCTTCGTCCCTGTACTTCCAGGTCGCTTCAACCTGGCGGGTCGATTTTTCAGCCGCCATAACAGTTTCCAGGGGAAGCAGGTTAAAACCGGGCACCTCCGGAACAGAGCTCTCCACGCCCAGGGGATCAAGAACTTTTCGCCCCAGCATCTGGAAACCGCCGCAGATACCGGCCAGCAACCCGCCCTTCCGCACATAACTTCTCAGGGCGTCTTCCCATCCCCTGCTCCTCAGGTGCAGTAAATCTTCGATTGTATTTTTTGAGCCCGGTAATATTAACAGATCCGGAGAGCTGAGCTCTGCCGGTTCGCGGATATATGTCAGGTTTAGATCATCGTGCAGTTCAAGAGGGTTAAAATCGGTAAAGTTGGAGATGCGGGGTAGCAGGACAACCTGTACTTTCAGGGCCCTGTCATTGGCACGGTTGTTAAAGCGGTCGGTTACACTGTCTTCATCATCCAGGTTAAGCTGCATGTAAGGGACAACTCCTAAAACCGGCCGGTCGATCAGATCTTCCAGCTGAAGCAAACCGGGCTCCAGCACTTTGCGGTCACCGCGGAACTTATTGATTATGACCCCCTTGAGCAGATCGCGTTCCGCAGGCTGAAGCAGGGCGGCAGTGCCGTAGAGGGAAGCGAAAACACCCCCGCGGTCAATATCCCCCGCCAACAGGACGGGAGCTTTCAGGCGGCAGGCAAGGCCCATATTGACCAGGTCTTTCTCCCGCAGGTTAATTTCCGCGGGGCTGCCGGCTCCTTCAATGATTACAACGTCATGGTCCCCTGATAAGGTTTCAAAAGCTTTATCGATCACCGGCAGCAGTTTTTCCTTCCACTGCAGGTAGTCCAGCGCTCCCATGTTGCCCACGGGCCGGCCCATAACTATAACCTGGGAACCGCGATCCGAAGTCGGTTTTAAAAGAACAGGATTCATTTCAACCCTGGGTGCAATACCTGCCGCTTCGGCCTGCATAACCTGGGCCCTTCCCATTTCAAAACCTTCAGCCGTAACAAAAGAATTAAGAGCCATGTTTTGCGATTTGAATGGGGCAGGGTTAAAACCATCCTGCTTCAGGATGCGGCAAAAAGCTGCGCATAAAAGACTCTTTCCGACAGAGGAAGCAGTGCCCTGGATCATCAGGGTGCCTTTCATGCTTTTTCACCTCCCCGGTCGATATTATTGAGAGAAAATTTACCGCTTTTCAGGTAGCCCGCCGTTTCCTGCAACAGGCGCCGGTTTTCCGGCCGGCGCCGCACGGCAACCCTGAAATAACGGTGATCGAGGTTATGAAAATTATCAGCCCGCCTGATCAGGATCCCCCGCTCTGCCAGGTAATCGCGGTAGCCGGCAACTTCGAAACCCGGTTGCAGGCCCATAATAAAAAGGTAGTTGGCCGAACCTTCAAAAACATGAAAGCTGCCGGTTTCCAGAAAACCCCCGGCCAGGTAGGCGCGTTCTTTATCGATCAAAGCCAGGCTTTCTTCCAGGTACCCGGAAGACCCGAGGCAGTAAAGCCCGGCTGCCTGGGCCAGGCAGTTAACCCGCCAGGGGTCGCCCCGGCTGGTGAGTTCCTCGATATATTTCCGCGGGCCCGCAGCACAGCCCAGGCGCAAACCGGGCAGGCTCCAGACCTTGGTCAGGGAGGTTATCACCCAGAGGTTGTATCTTTCCGGCTCGCGCAGACTTTCCCCCGGCTTACCTGTCAGGGGAATGAAGCTTTCATCAATCATTATTTCCGCTCCCCGTTCCGCGGCAGCATCCACAAGCGACATTAACTCCCGGCGCGGATAAAGTATCCCCGTGGGGTTGTTGGGATTACAAAAAACCAGCAGATCGCCCGATTTCAGTTTACGGCCCACGGCGGCCAGATCGGCCTCTTCCCCGGGCATAAGACTGTAACGCTCAACTGCTGAACCGGCCAGTGAAGCCGCTCTTTCATACTCGGAAAATGAAGGTGCCGGAACAAAAACTCTTTTCGGCCGGCGCCACAAAATAATCAGGTGGATCAGTTCACTCGCACCGTTTCCGAGCAATAAGCGGTCGGCAGGGACAGCGAGAAAATTACCCAGCTCTTCCCGCAATTCCCGGGCCTGGGGCGTGGGGTAGGCAACAATACCCGGCAGTGCTTCCCGCAAATGATCAAGCAAGCCCGGCGGGGGGCCAAGGGGGTTAATATTGCTGCTGAAATCGATCAGCTCTCCGCTATTAAGGTTCCACCGCTCTGAAGCCCGGGCCAGATCGCCGCCGTGGCCGCCGGTTTCGTCATCAAGCCTTCCAGACATCAAGGATCACCGCTTTTCATTTTTCCCGGCGCCGTTGTTTCGCTAAAGAGCCAGGTATAATCCAAAAAGGAAAAAAACCTCTCCGAGTTCACTGGCTGCCCCCAAAATGTCTCCGGTAATGCCGCCCAGGCGGCGGGCAGCATAAAAAGCAAGCAGGTGCGCCGCAGCCAGGGCCAGCATGCAGCCGATTATTATTGGAATCACCAGCATAGAGTGCCACCAGGCAAATATATAAATTAAACCGGCTGTTAAAAGGGTTGCCCTGAGCAGGATTGGCCAGCGCAAACCGCGCAGGAACATATCTCCCAGGCCCCGGTTACGGGCCGGGGGAAACCATGTTCCGGCATAAACAACGGCCCAGCGGCCGGCCAGGGGCATAAATATCAGGACAAGCGGCATAAGAAGGCCCAGTTCGGCCAAGAGGGCATATTTCAGGAGGCAGACTAAAAGCAGGGCAGCAGCGCCCATCACCCCTACTGCACTGTCGTCCATGGCCTGGAAAGCTTTTTCCCGGTCTGTTGTTCCAATCAGGCCGTCGGCCGTATCGGCCAGACCGTCAAAGTGCAGCCCGCGGGTAAGCAAAAAGCTCAATATCAGGGCGGCTGCAGCCACAGGGGCAGGAGGAAGAAAAAACAGCATAAGCCAGGCAAAGAGGGCCAGCAATCCCCCGATTGTTGCCCCCGCCAGGGGGAACCAGGCGGCTGAGCCGGAAAGCTCCCTGCCCTCTGGCCCGAAACGAACAAAGGGCAGGGGGATAATGGTTAAGAACGACAGCGCAAGCAGGTAATTTCTCAAAACACTATAACCTCCATGGTTCTGATCCAGTATGCCAGCGTAACCAGGCTGAAAAAAGCAAGCAAAGAGATACTTTGAAACAGGGCCAGTCCCCGGCCGATATCAGCGCCCACCGGCTGCCTGCCTGCGGCATTAATCAGGGGGCGCTTAACAATTTTTCCATGGTAAAGATCAGCCCCTCCGAATCTAAGACCGAGGGTACCCGCTGCTGCTGATTCCGGCCAGGCGCTGTTTGGGCTTTCATGCCTGCGGCGGTCTGCGGCCAGGACCCTGATTCCTTCCCGGCCCCGGCCCCGGAATGTGCCTACCGCTAAAATATAAAGGGCCGTCAGCCGGGCAGGAATAAAACTTAAGATATCGTCTGTCCTGGCAGCGGCATAACCAAGGTCCATGTACTCCCTGGTTTTGTAGCCGATCATCGAGTCAAGCGTATTTACAGTTTTATATAACACGGCTGCCGCAGGGCCGGCGGCGGCGGCAAATAAAAGGGGGGCCACCAGCCCGTCGGCGCTGTTTTCGAAAAGGCTCTCCAGGGCGGCCCTGGCAACACCGCTTTCATCCAGGGAATCGGTGTCGCGGCTGACCAGCAGGGCTGCGTCCAGGCGGGCCCCGGCAATTCCTCTTGCCTGCAGGCTGTCTCCTACTCTAGCCACGTGGTTGCGCAGATCGCCCCCGGCGAGGACCGTAAACAGGATGTATATTTCCAGGATCAGTCCTGCCGCCGGGTGCAGGCGGTATGCCGCCGACAAGAGCAGAACAGTTATAACGACTGCGCCGCCAGCGATTATAACCACAATCAGTACGCCGCCCGCCTTCAGCCCCCGCTGTGAATTAAATATTCGGCGAGCCTGCTTTTCCAGAAAAACTATGATTGTCCCCGTAAGCCTGACCGGATGAGGCAGGCGGCGGGGATCGCCGACCAAATAATCCAGCAGGTAGGCCGCGGACAGGGCCAGCACAGCCATCAGGGCCCGTTCCATCTACTTCAAACGCTGCGGTATGCCGCAGACGACCATCCAAACTTGATCGGCAGCTCCCGCCAGGACCTGGTTGGCCCGGCCGGACAGATCCCTGAAAGCCCGGGCTACCGGATAATTCGGCACAACGCCCATCCCCACTTCATTGGTCACCACCAAAACGTCGGAAAGACAGTTCCGGGCGGTGTCGGCAAACTTCTTTACATATTCATAAGTATGCTCTGCCGCATCATCAATAATTTTTTCATCAGCAAAAATATCTTCTCCCTCTCTGACCGCTCCATGAGTATCCAGGAAGTGAAGAATGCGGTTGCTGATCAGGAGGGTCAGGCAATCCATCAAAATCAGGCCTCCATTATCGCCTGCTTTCTCCAGGACCAGGTGCGGTTCAAGAGGCTCCTCAACTGTGCGGATAGTTGAAGAACGCCTGCTCCGGTGGCGGGCAACCCGTTCGCGCATTTCATCATCTTCTACCCGGGCGGTGGCCAGGTAGATAATCTCTTTGCCGCTCTGAGCGGCCATCTCTTCAGCAAAAGCGCTTTTCCCGCTGCGAACGCCACCTGTAATGATCACAAGACCCTGCGCGCTGCTCCCGAAACTGTCCTTCATTTTCAATTCCCCCCGTTCCCGCTTCCGGCTCCGTGGATTACCC
>SLSE01000053.1 GCA_007130585.1 Syntrophomonadaceae bacterium
ACCTCCCTTTTCATCATCAAGCAGGGAGCCGAAAAAGGAAGGGCCATCGAATTGATTTGGGCAATACCAGCAAATATCCCCGTAGAGATCGATAAGCGCACCGGTCTGGCGGTTGCCGATCATTCCCATGTTCCTGATTTCATATTTCATTCTACTGCCTCACCATTTTTCTTTATGCAATATACTTTTTCATTGCAGGTATGAATTGCTTACTGCAGGCTTGTAAAATAGCTATTTCCTCAAATAAATGCTTTTTCCTGCAGTGGTGCAGGTTCATTCGGACACGATTCAAAAACAACTATTTAACGGTAACTATGTATTCAGGGCAAGAAAATTTAAGTGCCCACTGCAGTAGCAAACTATAAAGCTTATCTTGCCGGAAGCTTATTTAATTCTTCCTTTAACTGCTCCACTTCTTTTTTTAAAGAACCGACCTGAACCAGTGCGGCCATGGCGAAAACAAAGGCGATCGGGGCCAGCAACCCTACATACTGCATAGTCATCAACTCTCCTTTTCCGGATGTTTATTTCTGTAACCTGAGCTTAATTGAAAAGCTTAGTTCTTTTGCAGCGCTGCAAAACTCTTTATAAGGCTTTAGTGTTTCGGCACATTATTTCTTCTTATACTACTGTACACAAGTCCTCCGCCCACTGCAATCAGGGCGATAACCCAGATGTAGTTTAACAGGTTAAGAAATGCAATGCCTTCATCAGCTAAACTGATAATTCCTGATAACAGCAAAAGCCCCGCTGCCGGGTAAACCGGCCAGAAGCGTCCGCCGTGATCTGCGGCTTTAAACCAGTATGTGTGAACCAGGAAAACCGCCCAAAAACTTAAACTGAGGCCTAAGAAAAAGAAAACCGGACTGAGGTTTTCAAAACCGGGGGCTTGTTCGACTGCGGAATAGACGGCAATGGCTAACAGGACCGCTCCAGGGATAAGGAACCCCACGTTACCGTATTCTTTCCTGGCGCCAAGCAGAACATAGGCAGCTACAAAGCCCAGGGCCAACAGAAACAGGAAAGCCTGACCGGGTATCACCCCAACCTGGTTCAGCAGGAGGAAAACCCCGGCAATTATTAACAGAACTCCGCCTTTTAAAGATTTACTCATTACATTCAACTCCTTCGCTTTTTCTTAATCATAAAAGAGAAGGAGCGGCCAGCCCAGTAACCGGGGTCATTAAAAGGTCATTAATAATAATGACCGGGGTCACATAAGCCAGTTATTTTTCAGATCAACTTCCTTTTCAGGGCAATAAGCACCGCCCGGGTCCTGTCGTTGGTTCCCAGCTTGCTGTAGATGTTGCTGACCTGGTTTTTTATTGTTCCTTCGCTCAGGTAAAGCCTGGCAGCGATTTCACTGTTACTCGAACCGCCGGCCATCAATGCCAGGACCTCTTTCTCCCGGGCAGTAAGCGGTTCTATAAGCTGTTCGGTATTCTCTTCACCGGTTGTTGCTTCCTGCCCGGATGCCCGTTTAACCAGCTTGGCCGCAATTTCAGGCTGCAAAACTATATCTCCCCTGTATGTTGACCTGATCGTTGCCAGAAGTTTTTCTGAAGGCAGATCTTTAAGCAGGTACGTTTTAGCCCCGGCCTGCAAGGCGTCGATAATTAAATTGTCGTCGTCAAAAGTGGTCACAACAATAACTCCGCCGGCCAGGTTTTCAGAAGTTATCCGGGCCGTTGCTTCAACCCCGTCCATTTCGGGCATGCGGATATCCATCAGCACTATATCCGGCTTAAACCTGCGGCAAAGCTCCACGGCTTCCAGGCCGTTTGCCGCTGTAGACAGTACTTCCATGTCTTCTTCCAGGTCGACAATCGTTTTTAAGCCTTCCCGCATCAGGCGCTGATCATCGGCAATAATGATTTTAATTCGCTCACTCATTGATATAACTCCCGAAGTCTACTTTAACCATAAATCCCTGGCCCGGTCGATTTCCAAAAATAGCTTTTCCGCCCAAAGCGGAGGCCCGCTCGCGGATGCCTCGCAGGCCGTGCCCTTCCGATAAGTTTTCGCAGCCCAACCCGTCATCTTCAACCAGAACCCTCTGACCGGCCTGGTTACCCTCAATGCGCACCATAATATTGCCGGCTTTGCCATGCCTTACGCTGTTGGTAATACTCTCCTGGATAATGCGGTAGAAAGCGGCTTCCTGGTCCGCTGTCATAACGAGCTGATCATCGAGCGCAAAATCAATAGCTATTCCGCTTCCGGAATAATCGCGGACCAGGCTGTTTAAGGCATTCCTGAAATCAACATCTGCAGTTTCACCGGAACGGAGGGCTTTTACAGTTACCCGCACTTCATCGAGGCCCCGGCGGGCCTGCTCCTGGCTTTTTTCGATCTCCGCCAGGGCTTTGCCCGGATCTTTTTCCAGCAGCTTCTTCCCGGCTTCGAGGCTGACAACAATTGCTGTCAGGAAGTGAGCCAGCGTGTCATGCACTTCACGGGCCAGGCGGGCGCGTTCCTGCGCTGCAGCCAGCTGCTCCTGTTCTTTGCTCATTTCAACCAGCTTAAGGTAGGCCTTTTCCAAGTCGGCCCGGGAGCGGTCCAGCTCTTCCAGGGCATCTTCAGCGCGCTCTTTTTCTTCCTGCTGGCGGCGGGCCATATAGCTCACGCCATACGCGAAGAAAAGAAAAAGGCAGTTTATCAGCACAGCGGCCACATTTTCCCAGCTTAACGCCGAACGCCAGTAAAGACCGGCAGCGCTCACAACCGGGAACCCTGCTATCGAGATAAGGAAAATATAGTCTCCCTGGGGGCGGGAGTGTGCGAGAAGACTTTCGGCAATGAGAATTACCAGCAGGATGACGCCAACAGTGGACCCTTCAATGAAAATAAAGGCAAGTATTAAAACAATTTGGCTGTAAAGGCTGGGCATAATCAACCTGGGAAGTCTGTCAGCTAGGTAATAGGTGCGGATACTATCCAGCGAAAATACCAGGAATAAAGGAAGGAGAGCCCCGGGCAGGGCCAGGTCGGCGTTACTGACAGTAACCCAGAACACGGCTATATACCCGCCGTATTTACCGAGGCTTAAGATAAAAGCAGTTTTTCGATCCAAGCAGCGTCCCGCCTTAAATTAGCCAGGAATGGCAAGAAATTAGTGAAGCAATATAATATAAATAGAGCATGTTAAATTCCTGCTTATTATAACAGCTTGATCTTACTGATCGCTGTGTGTTTTTTTTATGCTGGCCGATAATTCTTTAAGTTCTTCCTGTGAAAGTTTATCCAGGTTGTACAGGTCATATAAAAATTCTGAGGCGCCTTTGCTTCCTTTAATTTTTAGTATTTCAGAGATGTAGTAAACAATAACCCCCGTTATAATAGCAATAACTAATATCCCGTACACAGCAAGAATAATGGCTGTTATTCTTGCGAAAAGGTTAGTCACAACAATATCTCCAAAGCCAATGGTTGTAACCACTGCAAAGCTGAACCATACTGCATCGAAGAAGCTGTTAACATTAGGATCGACCAGCCATATGATAATTGTTGAAATGAAAAAGAAAACCAAAAAGCTGGATAAAACCTTTGACATACCGCTGGTTTTTAATATGACCGACAGCAGCTTTAATTTGCTCATACCTGTTCCTCACTACCTGGTATTCAGTTACTTAGAAAAATTATGGCCTTAAAATGATCTCCCTGGTCTGCTCTTCAGGCAGCTCATCACTACTGCCAATAATCTTGTAGTAATCTCCGTCCAGCCAGGTTTCAATATAATTGTCGTAGTGACCGCTCATAAAGTGCCCGCTCTGCCCGCCGGCAAAAACACCGTAGGCTTCTACCTGCTGATCCATGACGGCAATGAAGCGCAGGCCCGCGGCCAGGGTTACGTTGAAGGGGTCGTTAAGGGAGTAGTTGGCCCGTCCGACCGTTTCGTTATCTCCCCCGTAGGGGTAAGGACCGCGGTTAAAGAACGGCTTGAGCATATCTTCTTCGCCCAGCAGGTGATCGAACGAGATGGATTGCAGCTCCTGCCACTGCCATTGGGATGGATTGGGGCCCAGTTGTTCTTCCAGTTCTTCAATCGTTCTCCGGTAGCTTGCCAGCAGGAGTTCGTCCAGGCTGTCACCAAACCAGGCTGATTCTCCTTTTTCCAGCTGGTAATCGAGCGCCTTGTAGACGATGTAGGCGCTGGAAATAAATCTTTCATACATTTCTTCGCCCATTTCTTCTTTAAATACAGCTTCCATGAAGTTCAGGTACCAGCCGGCGAAGATAGCCGGGGCGGCGGCTTCCGGTGAGCTGACCGGATCCTGGGCCCACTCCCGGAGGAGGTCCAGCCCTTCCTGTTCATTGCCTCCGAGTTCGTCTGCGTAGGCGTCAATTAAATCCAGCCATTCGGGCAGCCTGGCCGCGGCATGGGGGTTGTACCAGTCGGTCTGCATCGCTTTCATGTCTTCCAGGTTCAGGGGCGCGCCTGAATTCAACTGATCGACAATCCTGATCATCCGGTAGGGGGTTGCATCGTCTATGGCGATCATGTGCGGGTAGTTATCATCTGTGACCCGGTGGTTGGCCGTGGCGATATAGCCCTGGGGGGGGTTGTAGAGTTCGGGCATTTCTTCCAGGGGGATAAAGCCTTCCCAGCCGTAATCTGCGCTCCAGCCCGGGACAGGTTCCAGGCCGAGGCCGGCCCTGCGGATCGGGGCCAGGCCGGCCGTGCGAAAGCCGATATTGCCGTCCACGTCGGCATAGACAAAGTTCTGCATGGGGATAGTGAAATCGAACAGGGCCTGGCGGAACTCGTCCCAGTTCCGGGCCTGGTTTAAACCGATAACGGCATCGACAGCGCTGGCTTCGATTTCGTATGCGGTCCAGCTCAGGCTGATGGGAGGATCATCTGAGATCAGGGGCCCGTTGCGGGTGATGATCACTTCCAGCAGTTCCGGTTCATCCTGTCCTTTAATTAAGATTTTCTCTTCTATAACATCAGCGGTGTACCACTCGCCTTCATACATGAAGCGGTAGGGATCTTCGGGGTGTTGTTCTTCCAAAAAAAGATCCTGGGTATCCCCGATATTGGTCAGGCCCCAGGCAATCCGCTCGTTATGCCCGACAACAACCAGCGGCATTCCGGGAATGGACCAGCCGTAAACCGGCATCTCGCCTTCCAGCTCCAGGCAGTTTTCATACCAGATACTGGGCAGGCTGATACCGAGGTGGGGATCGTTGGCCATTACGGCTGCATTCCCCGCGTAGAGGTCTGGGCTTACTACCCAGCTGTTGCTGCCCAGCCTGGGCAGGTAGGCAGAAATGCCGTTTAAGTCGGCAGTATCAAGCAGCTTGAAGAGGTCCTGCGAATTGCCACCGGTTGCCTGCTCTTCAGTATAGATGGCCGGCGTATCCCAGTCTTCGAAAGGCGGCAGGCTCTCATCGTAGAGCTGAGGGGAAAGGGTGTCCCTGAGAGCAAGGCGGGTCAGTTCCTGTTCAAAGTTACTGCCCAGGTCGAAGGTCATCAGGGCGAGGATGCCCGCAACATCAGTCTCATCCCAGGGCTCGGGGGTTACTCCCAGCAGCAACATTTCCGGGGTCTGCCCGGCTTCTTCTATAAAAGCGGTAACCCCTCGGGCGTAGCTTTGCAGGACAGAAAGCCCCCGGGGGGAAGTTTTGTCCACAACGCGTTCCGCAATGCGGCGCAAACCAATTTTGCGCAGGAAAATATCAGATTCCAGCAGGTCTGCCCCGATAGTTTCACTGAGTCTGCCCTGGACGACCCGGCGGTTAAACTCCATCTGCCAGAGTCTTTCCTGGGCATGGGCATATCCCTGGGCAAAGTAGAGGTCTTCCGGTGAGGAGGCCTTGATATATGCCACGCCTCTTTCGCAGCGCAGGATAGACACTTCACCTGCTGTCCCCGCTGATACTGTGCCTGTATGGGTGGCTATACTGGAGCGCAGGGTAAAGTAAAGCACACCGCCGCCACCTATGACCGCTACCAGGAGAACTACGAAAATTACCAGCAAAACCTTTTTCCATCGGGACATCGGCAAACCCCCTGTATTTATGGTTTTCAGGCGGGAAGGTAATTATAGTGGCAATAGCTCAAGTAGCCATTCTACATAAGAGAGTGAAATCCTGCAGGTTTCCCGGCAATCATATTGACAGATTAAAACATTCTTAATTGATAGATATTTGCGGCTAGTAACCGAGTTCCTCGCCTACGATAAGCACGTCCATATCTATACTGCCGGGTTTTCCCTCTATTATGGCTGTTACATTGCACATCCGGTGAGGCGATCTGCAGTCCGGGCACTGGCCGGTTTCCGCGCAGGGAGTCTTCCGGTTCAGGCGCCGGGCATTGGGAGGACAGGCTTCGGTTTTTATACGCTCAATGGCCGTATCAAGGTTTTCTGTCAGCTTATTTATGCCTACGATTATTATGGCCCTGCGCGGGCCAAAAACCATGGACCCAACCCGGTTACCGGTTCCGTCTATATTAACCAGCCTGCCGTCAACGGTTAAGGCATTGGAACTGCAGATATAATAATCGGCATTCATGGCCCTGCGGCGGATCGCGTCCTGCTCTTCCTGGTTCGCTCCATGCCAGTGCCAGAAAACAATACATCCTTTACTTAAAAGCAGGTTTTCCAGGTCCAGCTCCCTGACTGTGATCGAACCGCCGATGCCAACAGTTGATTTATCGGAAACCATGGCTGAGACTTTTTTACGGGCCTGTTCAGCATTGTCTGCGTACCCGGCCTCGATGCCCCGGGCTTTTAGCGCTTTTAAGGTTTTTTCCACATCATCTTTGCTAAATGCCATAAAAATTACTCCCTTCCTGTTTATTGTTTCATTGTTTTAGTATTAAGCGGGTAACGGGTCGGGGTTTCATAGGTTTATCTTCTTCTCTTCTCTCTTACCAGGAAGCCAATGGCAACCAGGACGTATAACGGCGTGAAGTTCAGGAAGATATCGCGGTATGCATCCGGGTGCAGGTCTATAAAGAAACCGCTTGCCCGGACTACCAGCAATATTAAGACCATTGTCACAATGTAATGTAAGGCAATTATTCCGGCCAGGTTCCAGCGGGGGAAGAGGTTTAAGATCAGGATGCTGCCAATCCCGACCGACGTAATCAGAAAGCGGAGCAGCAGGTGAACATGGGTATCTGTAGTTCTGCCCATAGCCAAACCGTAGATCGAACTGGTTACTGTGAGCACTGTATAAACTACACAGATTAGAATCAGGGCATTCCTGGCACTGAGGTTAATTCTCATAAAATAAAACAACTCCTGAATTGTTTAATGCCCCGGTCCTGAGGCCTGAAAATCGAACGCTGATCCCTGTTATCTCCCCTGCTCTTTGAATTTCAGCTCGTTTATTTACACTTAACTGCTGCATGTGATGATATAGTAACACTCTTTTGATAATAATTCCATTTCTGTTGATGTTAATTAGCAGGTCAAAGAATTACAACTTAAACTTTGTTTATGTTGTTGTAAAAAGGAAATCTCCGTAAATATCAGGAATATATTAATTGAATCATCCGCAGGAGGAATGCTTGATGTTAAAAAAGATTCTGGGCAATACAGAGGAAAGCACGGTTGAAGTTGGCGGCAGCACAATGGATTATGTCGCTTTCGGTCGGGGTGATAAGCCGCTGGTGATTATACCCGGCCTGGGAGATGGCTTAAAGACCGTAAAGGGGACCGGGTTGATGCTGTGGTATTTTTACCGTTTCCTGGGCCGGGATTTCCGGGTTTATGTTTTCAGCAGGAAGAACGAACTGGAGGCAGGCTCTACCACCAGAGACATGGCAGGGGATTTAGCAGAAGCAATGGATATCCTGCACATACCCCCGGCTGCCGTTATGGGCGTCTCACAGGGTGGGATGATTGCCCAGTGGCTGGCTATCGATTATCCCGCCAGGGTAACCCGGCTGGTCATAGCTATATCGCTGGCCAGACAAAATGAAACGGTACAGGAGGCAGTGGGCAGCTGGATTAAGATGGTCCGGGAAGAACGATACGATGACCTGGCAGTTGACATGATGGAAAAAAACCATACCGAAAATTACCTGAAAAAGGTGCGACCTTTTTACTGGTTGATTAAACGCATGAGCAGGCCGCAGTCTAAGAAGCGCTTTTTAATCCAGGCCGATTCATGCCTGACACATGACGCCTACGGGGAGCTTGCGTCAATTAAGTGCCCGACCTTTATTATCGGAGGCGGAGCCGACCAGGTTGTCGGGGGCGAAGATGTGCAGCAGGAAATGGTTGCCGCTATTGTTGGCAGCGAACTTCATATCTACCCTGACCTGGGCCACGGTGCCTACGCCGAAGCAAAAGATTTCGGGGAGCACATTTATAATTTTTTCTGCAGAAAGGGCTCAACTTCGGAAACTGAATAAAGATGCTCCGGGATTTTCTCCGCCAGTGGTGCGCAGGATACTACTCCATCAAGCACCGATGTAATTCCACTTAAAAGTTATAGCACGTGAGCAATGATGCTGAGACGATTCCTTATTGATTGTTGTTTGTGAAACAGATCAGTCAAATTTGGGGATCATTCTAATAGAAATTTGAGCACTATATCCAATAAACTAAAATATAAACAGTTAGCACATTTCATTTTTTGTTGACTTGAGACAAAAATGCGTAAAAAGGAGGTTTTAAAGGATGCGATTTGCCAGGAAGGACGGAAAGGTTTCTCCGAATCTTTATCTTGCTTTGATAGGGTTGGTTGTGCTTTTGGCATTGTTTGGAGCAGGCTGCCCGGAAGAAGAGGTGATTCCACCCCCCGATAATGATGTCGAACCTCCGGAAAATGATGTTGACCCGCCACCGGACGAGGAAACAATACGTGTCAATGCCAGTCCCGGGAATTTCGATCCCGATGAAATTACAGTCTCAGTCGGGCAGACTGTCACTTTTGTCGTCGAAAATTTAGGCCCGGATAACCACACATTTACCATTGATGAATTCGGCGTGGATATCCGGCTTAATGCGGGCGATGTAGGAGAGGAAACTGTTACATTCGAAGAAGCGGGCACGTATGAATTCTACTGTGCTGAGCCCGGTCACCGCGAAGCAGGCATGTACGGCACTTTAGTCGTCGAGTAAAAAGTATTGTAGTGAACCGCAATAATCAGTAACCCGCTATGGCGCGGATATGCCGGAATATAATATATCCGCTCTAAAATACCACCCCATGAAACCACCCTTTGGGGTGGTTTCTCATTTCCCGCCCAGGTTTATTATAAGAACAGGGTGGCAAGCCGGATAAGCTTAGACCGGCAAAATAAATAAACCTGGAGGTAGATTGTTATGAAGCTTTATGCAGCCTCCTTCTATCCAGGCAAATGGCAGTCAGGCAGGACTTTTTCCAGTACCCTGATAAAGTTTTTATGGGTAATCTTATTGATCTCTTCCCGGTTGAAGCCGCGCTTTGAAAGCCCTTCGACCAGGCGGGGCAGACCGGTCACATCTTCTAAACCTGTAATTACATCCTGGATCCCGTCAAAATCGGCTCCGATGCCGAGGTGTTCGATACCGGCTGTTTCGGCCACGTGGACGAAGTGGTCAAGCAGTTTATCGATGCTGGCGTGGCCGGGATCAACAAAGTCAGGGCAGCAGCTCATGCCGATCACGCCGTCAATATCTCGCAAGGCCCGCAGCTGGTCATCTGATAAGTTGCGGGGGTGGTCGCAGATGGACCGGGCGTTGGCATGGGAAACTACCACCGGGGTACTGCTTATTTTTAAGACATCAAAAAAGCCCTGCCGATTGATATGGGCCAGGTCGACCAGCATGCCGAGCCGGTTCATTTCCCGGATAACCTCTTTACCAAAGTCAGTCAAGCCGGTCCGGGGGTTGTCTTCACCGATTCCGGTGGCCAGATGATTCTGCTGGTTCCAGGTCAGCCCGAGGGCCCGGATGCCCAGGCGGAAGAGCATGCGCAAAACTGCCAGTTCTCCTTCCAGGGCTTCTCCTCCTTCAACACTTAAAAGGGCTGCTATCTTTTGGCTGTTAAGGGATTTTTTTAAATCGGTTACTGTATAGATGGTTTGCAGATCATCCGGGCAGCGCTGCATGGTCCGGTAGTAACCGTCCAGCAGGCGCAGGCAGTAGGCCAGCGAGCCGACCGGCTTATATTCGTCCTTTATGTAAAGGGCAAAGAACTGGAGGATGATGCCGCTTTCCTTTAAGCGGGGCAAATCAATGTGGTGCCGGTTGTTACGGGTGAAGAAGTCGTAATCGTTGCTTTCCAGAAAGAAACCTGCAGTATCGCAGTGAGCGTCAACTATGCTGTATTTTGGCATTGGTCACCTGTTATCCAAGAATAGTTTAATATAAATGTTCTATTGATATGATGCATTTCCTTTACGGAATATACAGATATGACAAAATATATGGATGGCGCTGCATTAACATACCATACTTCTTTGCACACTATTTTTAAATTATTATTTAAACGGAATGTTCTACTTGATAGATGGTAAAGCTCTTGTTAATACACCTGGTCATGAGAGCCAACATTTACCGGAACAATCGTGTCATCCTGGAGCAAGAATAATAAACTGATTCGGCAGCTGTAATTAATGGATACTGTATAAAGGTCAGAGTGCTTACCCTTATGCTTATGAAGCTTTAGTGAAGGGTGTGAAGGGTTAAGTTCTGTCAGCTGAAGAGTATTTTTGTATTGATTCGTTAAATCCGGGTGTTTTTTTAGAAAAGCAGCCGCTTTTTTATTATATCCATCAGTATAAATGATTTTAGGCATCAGTTATCCTCTTAATATGCTCATCTACTGTTTCAGCTACATATTTACCCTGCTCAAGCTCCTTTCGGGTTTCATTAATCGCAGTTTCAAGTTCACATTCCCGGTAGTAGTTATATTTTTCGATCGGGATTACCACATAGGTGCTCTTCCCTCTTACAGTAACCACTGCTTCTTCAGATTCTTTCACAACCATATCAATGGCTGAAACACCCCTGGTTTTTAAGTCATTTGCAGTAATTAGATTACTCATATCAATACACCGTCCTTCTTAACAATGCTAATGATAACACTATTAACAGTGCTCTAGATAGAGCTGAATGTCAAGCAGACAGACCAGTGTCTATTTACGTGTCTATTATAAAAAAACAGGAATGCCGGCAAGACCTGTTAGAAACAAAACGGCTTTAATCAACAGGAAGAATTTTTGTCTCAGGCATGGTTGCCGATCTTCCTGTGCCAATCCCAGGCAAGATAATAGCAACCGTCGCGGCCTGTTTTCTCCATAACGGAGTTAAAGCTAACCCGGCTGAAGTATTTTTTCAGCCGCGCCTCAAAATCTTCTTCCCGCCGGGTGCACCAGAAACAGGCTGCTCCTGCCGGGTGCAGGCAGTTTTTAATTAGCTCCAGCCCTCTCGGGCTGTAGAAAAAACTATTTTGTGGAAGGGACAGCCAGCTGCTGCCATTATCGGTATCGGCCATGATCACATGATAGCTTTTTACGGGAATCTCTTTAATGATGGGGGCATCTTCTTCCAGCACCTTGCGAAAATCGCCGGTAACCAGCATAGTCCTGGGATCTTCCAGCGCATTACTGTTAACTTCCTTTAAGTATTCGAGGTTCCAGCGGATAACAGCGGGCTCAAGCTCTGCAACTTTTACGAAGCCAACCCTGTCGCAGGCAAGCGCCTCGCTCAGGCTGTAACCAACACCCAGGCCGCCAATCAGCACATTCAAAGGTTTCGCGAACCTGCCTGAAACCAGGCGCAGCGCTTCCCTGACCGCCTCTTTTTCCGAGGCCCCGTTGTAGGTGGCCATCAGGAAAACCCCGTTATAGATAATTTCAAAGTCGCTGCCCCGGCGTTGAAGCTGTATTTCACCTTCCAAACCCCGGAGCCTTTCTATTACTTCAGCGCTTTGGCCAGGCCAGGTCAATTAACCGAACCTCCTTGCAGGTAAGAACTTTACACCGGGCGCAGGGGATAGAAATCAATGATGCCACCCGGCAAGAAAGCGAGATCACCGCGGGAATACCTTTAGCTGTAACAACCGCTAAGCGGCAGTGAAAGATGGATGTAGCGGGTACCCCGTCCCCCTGCTACGCAGGAATTGGCTTTTATGTTACACTAGAAATGTATAAAAGAACAGCCTGCAATAATTCCAGAACCGGAGGGGCAAATTGAAGAAAAGAGCCTGGTTGATTTTTCTATTACTTGTAGCGGCCCTGTTTATTCTTTCATCGATACCCGGATTGCGCGTGCTGCCGGTCCTGAGCTTTTTCTACTCTTTAATAACCAGGGTCGACTGGGGTTTCGTGTATTTTGCCCGGTGGCTGGCTTCCCGGATTCCCTCAGACCTGGGCGAGCTTTATTATTTCGACGCCATAACCCGGGACTTCCTATTTTACGCCAGGCGTAATCCCGTTATTATTGAGTTTTTCCTGCGCAAGACGGCTCATGTCGTGGTATTCTTCACCATTACGGTGGCCCTGTTTTACCTGCTGCACCAGTATATCAGGGATTCTTACCGGGCCCTGCTTATCGCGGCCGCCGGAGGCGTCATCCTGTCAATATTAGACGAAATCAGGCAGTCATTCGTGGAAGGAAGGCACGGCAGCATTTTTGATGTAATGGTTAACATGGCCGGGGTAGGGCTGGCAGCGCTCATGATCCTGTTTGCCCTTTTTATCGCCACCAGCGGCCGGGAGAAATTTGCCGGCAGGCACTAATATATATTGTCCATGCGATTTTCTTTAACCGGAACGGACAGCTGCCCGGCAACCGGTTGTTTTATTTAAGCGCGATGCTTTCAGGATTTCATAAGGCTTGCAGCTTCACCGTGGTACGGCTAACATAAATGTATAGAACCCCGTAAAGAAAGGGATGTTAAAATGGCTCATTTATTACAACCTTTAAAAGCAGGCTCGCTGGAACTGGCCAACCGGCTGGTCATGCCGCCCATGGCGACTCAAAAGGCCGATCCGGAAGGCAGGGTCAGCCCGGAACTTATCGAGTACTACCGGGAAAAATCAAGGGGAGGCTACATCTCCCTGGTTATCGTTGAACACAGCTTCATAAGACAGGAAGGCAAAGCGGGAGAAGGCCAGCTTTCAGCCGCTAGCGACAGCGCGGTTAAAGGCCTGGACGAACTGGCAGCGGCTATCCGGGGAAACGGTTCCCGGGCGGTTATGCAGATCAACCATGCAGGCAGCGCAGCCAGTGAAGAGATAACCGGATTAACTCCGCTGGCCCCCTCGGCAGTTCCGCATCCCCGCACTAAAACTGTGCCGCGGGAACTTACTCCCGGGGAAATCAGTGAAATTGCCGGAGCTTTTAAGGAAGCTGCCCGGCGCACCCGGGAGGCCGGCTTTGACGGGGTCGAGATTCACTCCGCCCACGGTTACCTGCTGCACCAGTTCTTTTCGCCCCTGACAAACAGGAGGTCGGATCAATACGGCGGGGACCTGTCAGGCCGGATCAGAATTCACCTGGAAGTAATTGAAACGGTCAGGGAAGAGGTGGGAAGAGACTTTCCCGTGCTTCTGCGCCTGGGTGCATCAGACTATATGGCCGGGGGCGCCAGGCTCGAAGATAGCGTGGCGGCTGCCAGGGAATTCGAAAGGGCCGGGGTGGACATCCTCGATATTTCCGGGGGGTTTTGCGGTTACACGGTAGAGGGGCTCAGCGGGCAGGGGTTTTTCTCCCCGTTGACTGAAGCAATTAAGGAAGCCGTCTCTATTCCTGTTATCTTAACCGGAGGAATTACCGATCCGGAAGCTGCGGAAAAGCTGCTCCGTGAAAACAAGGCCGACCTGATCGGAGTGGGAAGGGCTATCCTGAAAGATTCCGGCTGGGCCAAAAATGCGGTCTCCGGCTTGCAGGAAAATTAATTACCTTTAACTGTACGGCGCTCGCTGCGCCTGCTTTTTGCGGCAAAAGAGTTTCAGGTTTCCTGTTACCGTTCAAACTCACTGCCGCCATATGCCTGACTGACCTGCCCTAAAATCTCATCAATCCGGCTTACAATTTGGTCCGGTCTGCTCCCGGGAATTATTTCATAATAGTCCAGCAGATCTGCGTAATGCTTCATGGCAGCCGCAAACGAAATTATCCTGATGCTGTCTTCCTCGCTTAATTCTTCTGTTACAACCTTCTCCAGGGAGCCGGAAACAAAATCCTTCTGGCTGGAATGGATTGTATACATTAAACCGGAAGCTTCTGTATGCTGACCTAAAAGGGACCCGGGAGATATGATATAGTCCACCGCCTGAAACTCACCGGCAGTTTTGTGCAGGTTAATCACGAAATCTTCCGTGTTACCGTCCCGGTAATAGCCGGCTGCATCATTCATGTAAGTGCTGATATTATGCTGAGCCACAATATACTGGCCCAGTAAATCCCGTCTAATATTTAAATTTTGCATGTGCCGGTTTATAAAAAGACCCGCGACAACCAGGTTGACTGCCAGTAAAATTATAGCCAATTTTTTGTACATGACGACTCCTCATTTATACCAGTTTTTTTTCAGTTTATCATAAACCAGGGAGTTATGAATGGGAGCGGGCCCGCGTTAAGCTCCGGGCCCGGGAAAAAAGTAAAGCAGGGTATGCAGCCGGTAAGCAGGCCCACCGCTTACACCCTGCTTAATTTGAAGCAAAACAAACTGTGCCGTATCAGTTACCGGGTTCCGCCCGGGTTTACCAACCCCAGGGAAGTATCGTCCCTGGGCTCTGCTCCGGTCTGGGCATTTAAACGGCCTTCGTCAAAAACAATTACATGCGAACTGCCGTACATTCCTCCGGTCACAACATCATGCCCTAACGAGCGGAGCCCACTCAGGCATTGATCCTGGAAACCGCTGTGCGTAAGAACCTGGTTGCCAAACCGGTGCGGGAAACTGACCGAGGGGAAGGCTGTCGAAGCAAACCTGGGTCGGTCAACAGCTTCCTGGGCCCCGAGGCCGAATTCAACAATATTCATGAACTGCTGGACCTGGCCCTGCGGCTGATTGTCCGCCCCGGTAACCCCGCCGACTATGTAGGGTTCTCCATTTTTAAAAACCATGTAAGGGTTCGCGGTATGGCGCACCTTGAAGCCGGGTGTCAGCAGGTTAGGTTCACTCTCATCAAGCGACAGCATGCGCATCCGGTCATTTATATGAATGCCCGTATCCCCTATAACCAGGAATTGGGCCCCGATACTTGTAGTTACAGCCGCCGCATTTCCATGCCGGTCGACAACATGAAAAGTGGTGGTGTTGTGCAGTGAAGGGTGATCTTTCAGGCCGTCCTCAATCGGCCACCGCATCGCCGTTTCCATGCAGATGCGCTCCCGCTGCCGGTCGGCATATTCGTCCGATAAAAGTTCCCGGACCGGAACATCAACGCGGGCAGGGTCTCCAACATGATAGTAGCGATCGGCAAAGGCAAGCTTGAGCGCTTCTACCTGCAGGTGAACAGCTTTAGCGTCATCCGGCCCAAGCTCCGAAAAATCAAATCCCTTAAGGATGTTCAGGGCGACCAGGTTGGTAAGTCCCTGGCTGTTGGGAGGATTCTGGTAAACTTTTAACTCCTCATTATACTGAATGGAAATCGGCTCCACGATTTCCGATTCAAAGCTATGGAAGTCTTCCAGGGCAAGATAGCCTCCATGCTCATCGGAAAAATCAACAATCGCCTCTGCTATCGGGCCGCGGTAAAAATAATCCCTGACAGCCTGGATGGCTTCGCTTCGTCCCCGCTCCAGGTTGCTTGTATAAACTTCCACCAGGCTCTCAAAGGTGTCAGCCATGTCTTTCTGGTATGCCGTTTCGCCGGCCTGAAGCAATTTCCCGTCCGGCATGTAAATCGCAGCCGTATCAGGTCTCCCGGCAATTAGATGAGCATCCTGCCTTAACCAGGCGGCAACAGAATTGCTTACCGGGAAACCTTCCCGGGCTATTCTAATTGCCGGCTCAAGAACTTCATCAAGGTCAAGGTCACCATACTCGTCAAACCAGAGCATCCAGCCGTCCCAGGCTCCCGGGACAACAGCCTGGTGTATTCCGGCCTGACCTCCCCTGGCGGCAAAATCTTCAACTGTGGCATGGCTGCCTACGGGGCCCACACCATCCTGGCTGGTGATCTCGCCTGTTTCTGCATCGTAATAGAGGGCCCAGGTGCCCCCTCCCAGCACGCTTGAGAAAAACGGTTCAACAACCGTCATAACGGCACCGACAGTTAAGGCAGCATCTGCTGCGGTACCGCCCTGCTCGAGGATCTCAATTCCAGCCTCGGTGGCAAGGTAATGGGATGAAACAACCGCCTCTGCATATTCTACGAATACTTCGGGCTCTTCGGCCTGCTCTGCTTCGTCCGGTGCTGCAACATGTTCATTTTCCCGGGCATCTTCAGGCCGATCGTTTAAAGTTCCAAAACCTATAGAAGCAACCAGGACTAACAGCAATATTAACCCTGTTCCAATTATAATTTTAAAGCTTTTCTTCATCCGGCTCTCTCCTTAAAAAGTATTTGCAGGTTTCAACAGCGCCGGGGGGGACCTTTCCTTTAAACCGCTAATAAAAAAAGCTCCCCGTGGGCGCGAAAAACATTTGCCATAACAGCTCTGATCAAGGCTGTCCTGCACAGGACTGCATATTGAAGCACTCCGTTATGTAAACTCTATTATAACTTTACATACCTGACATTTCAATAGTGCTTAATATAAATATTAGGTTATTGTCCTATAACCGCCGACCCCTGATTATAACTGCCTGCCTGCAGAGTACAGGAACCTGCCGCAGGGGAACCCTGCGGCAGGAAGCAAACCGGGAGCAACCGGTAAAGGTTACTGCTCTTCAACCGGGATAACAATGCCGTAAGAGGTATCAAGACCGGGATCTTCGCCAACCTGGGCCTGATCACCGCCCTCTTCAACAATCAGAATATGGGCACTGCCAAAAATACCACCTATTCCAATGCTGTGTCCCAGGGCGCTGAGTCCTTCCCGGGCGGCAGACGGAAAATTTTCCTGTACCTGCAGGGTATTGTCGACCTGGTAAGGATACGTTCCCGCAGGCTTTGCCGTCGTATAAAAGCGCGGCCTGTCTGCTGCCTCCTGGGCGCTGAGTCCAAATTCCACTATATTTATGAACTGCTGGAGCTGGCCCTGCGGCTGGGTATCCGCCCCGGTATTCCCACCCAGTATATATGGCTTGCCATCTCTTAATACAAGGTAGGGATTGGAGGTATGGCGGACCTTGTAACCCGGTGTAAGCTGGTTGGGAGTCCCTTCTTCTGTAGAGCTCATGCGCATGCGGTTGTTAATGTGGATGCCGGTATCGCCTATGACCAGAAACTGGAAGCCCAGGCTGGTGGTAACGGCAGCTGCATTACCGCTGCTGTCAACTATATGATAGGTGGATGTGCCGCCCAGTTCATTTTCGACCGCCAGTCCGGCCTCTATCGGCCAGGTCATGGCGGATTCCCGGTCGATTCTCTGTCTCTGCTGTTCGGCATATTGATCGGATAACAGTTCTTCTAAGGGAATATCCACCCGGGCAGGATCCCCGATATAATGGTGCCTGTCAGCGAAGGCCAGCTTGAGCGCCTCCACCTGCAGATGTATTGCTTCGGGGTCGTCAGGCCCCAGGCCGGAAAAATCGAATCCCTTTAGGATGTTCAGGGCAAGCAGCTGGGTTATTCCCTGGCTGTTGGGGGGATTTTGAAAAACCTCCAGCCCGCCGTCATAGTTGATCGAAATGGGATCTACAATTTCCGCTTCAAAATTATGAAAGTCTTCCAGGGTAAGGTAACCGCCGTAGGCATCAGAGTATTCTACAATTGCATCGGCATAAGGCCCGCGGTAAAAATGATCCCTGACTTCCCTTATGGCCTGGCTTCTACCCTGCTCCAGGGCGTCTTCATAAACTTCTGCCAGGTCTTCAAAAGTGTCTGCCAGGTCATACTGGTATACAATATCGCCGGTTTGGACCAGGCTGCCTTCGGGCATATATATAGCAGCAGTATAACTGCTTCCGGCAATTAATGAGGATTGTGCGTTCAGGTAGCCGGACATGGAAGTTCCCACCGGATATCCTTCCCGCCCTATCCTGATCGCCGGCTCAAGGAGCTCGCCAAGCTCCATAACCCCGTATTCTTCCAGCCAGAGCATCCAGCCGTCCCAGGCCCCGGGAACAACTGCCTGGTGAATCCCGTTCGAGCCGCCCCGGGCATCGTAATCTTCTATGGTAGCATTGCTTCCGATTGGCCCAACACCGTCAAGGCTTGTAATTTCGTTATTTTCAGCATCGTAATACAGTGCCCAGGTTCCGCCGCCGAGCGCGCTGGAAAAGTAAGGCTCGACGACGGTCAAAACAGCGGCGACAGTAATCGCTGCATCGGCTGCCGTTCCCCCGGCAGCAAGGATTTCAGCTCCCGCTTCGGTGGCCAGCCGGTGGGCTGAAACCACCGCTTCCACGTGCTGCACCCTAATTTCGGGCTCTTCAGTTTCTTCCTGTTCAGGAGCCTCTTCAGGCTCTGCAACTTCTGCAGGCTCTTCAGCAACAGTCTCACATCCTGCTGCAAGCAGCAGTATCAAGGCCAAAATCAAAATAACCGCGCCAGCACTTTTGGCACTAATCATCTTGTTGTGCCTCCTTCAGTTTTCAGGATATAAGCAGCGCATGCCCGGGTTTTTGTCTTCACAGCGAAGTTGGGTGCAGCAATTGGTCTTAGTCACATACAGGCTGATAAATAAATTATATCAAAAATTCGGCCTTGCTATCAAATTTCGCGTCATTGTGACATCTAGTTTGATCGCGCACAATATTTGCAATATAATAAAAGTAAATATAGCAAAAGGAGGAATAAGTTTATGCATGCCAGAGTTATTACCTTTCCAGGCAATCACGTGAAAGAGGTTGTTGAGTTTCTTAAAAATGTTGATAAGAAAGATTTTGAAGATGTAAAGGGGCACTTTGTGCTGGCCGATCCCAACAACGAGAAGACGATGACTGTAACCCTGTGGGAATCGAGGGATACCCTGGACGCCACCATGCCTGCGGCAGAAAAAGTAGCCAAGGAAATCGCCAAAGATATTACAGGAATGCCGCCTAAAATAGAAGTTTATGAAGTAGCAGATCAATCCTGATCACCACTATACCCAAATACACCCACAGCTTGAAAACAAACCTGCACTGACAGGTAAAAATATCAATAAGACTTACTCTCTCTGTAGCAGTCGACAACAGGGCTGCAAAGCTTTTTGCATTTCAATCCTGGCCGCAAAAAGAGCGGCCCGCTTATGTCGGATTAAGCCAAAAGGACGGGGTCCCTGCTGCCTGCAACGTCGGCAGACCGGACCCCGTTCATCCTGTCTTTAA
>SLSE01000214.1 GCA_007130585.1 Syntrophomonadaceae bacterium
CCCAGGTTTGTCAAGATCGCCGCCAGGTCGCCCGGCCGTTCAATTGCCGGTCCTGCAGTCACCCTGATATTGACGCCCAGTTCATTGGCAATAATATGGGCCAGGGTGGTTTTGCCCAGGCCCGGCGGCCCGTATAATAGGACGTGGTCCAGCGCTTCGCTCCGATCAAGGGCGGCCCTGATGTAGATGGCGAGCTTTTCCTTTATTTTCTCCTGGCCGACATATTCCTGCAGTGAGCGCGGCCTGAGGCCGACCTCTACCCGGGGATCATCTTCAGGATGCAGCTGGGCGGATACTATCCTTTCTTCCTCCATCTGGTGCTCCTTTCATGACAGCAGGTGATCAAGCTAGTTCTCTAGATATTCCCGGACATCTTTTTTAAAGCCAGTTTTAAAAGGTCCTCACGGGAGGCCTGATCGTTGTTCTCCAGAACGCTGCTTACGGCCGATGCTGCTTCCGCTCCCGAATAGCCGAGGGCGATTAAAGCTTCTGTCAGATCGTTGTAAACAGAAGTTCCTGTCAGGCCGGCCGGTATGCCGGCCAGCTCTTCAGCGGTAATCGTTTTCGGCAGCTTTTCCTTCAGTTCGAGGATCAGGCGCTGGGCCGCTTTGCGGCCAATTCCGTGCGCCCTGGTAAGCTGGGCCACGTTTTCCTCCAAAACGGCCACATAAAGCTGGGATACAGTAAAAAGCCCCAGCAGGGATAGTGCGAGGCGGGGGCCGAACCCGCTGACGCCCAGGATCAGGTTAAACAGCTTGCGTTCCTCCGCGGCCCGGAACCCGTAGAGGTAAATTTCATCTTCCCTGATCAGAAGGCGGGTATAGATGGTTACCTCCTGTCCGACCAGCCGCGCCAGATCACCTTCGGCAGGCGGCATTTGAAGAGTTATACCGATGCCGCCGATATCGAGAATAGCTTTTCCCGGACTTGCTTCTGCCAGGCGCCCCTTGATGTATTCGATCATTTACGGCCGCCCTCCTTTAACCGCATCCTGCCAGCGCCGGTTTTGCAGATGACAGAGAGCAACAGCCATGGCGTCGGCCTCATCGTCAACGGCAGGCTCCTGATCCAGGCAGAGCAGGACCCGGACCATTTTCTGGACCTGCTGCTTTTCCGCCCTGCCGTACCCGGCCACTGCCTGCTTGACCTGCAGGGGGGTATACTCAAACAGGTCCAGGTTATTGCCGGCAGCAGTGAGCATAACCACGCCGCGCGCTTCACCGACCTGAAAAGCCGTGCGCACATTTTTGCTGAAGAATATTTTTTCAACAACAATAGCCCGGGGCTTATGTTTGGCAATTAAACCGCTGAGCTGATCGTGAATCGCTTTTAAACGCAAAGCCGGGGCAGTGCTTTTAGAGGTGATGATACATCCTGAAGCCATACAGTTAAAAACGCCATTATTTTCCTCGATAACGGCGTAACCGGTTATGGCAACCCCCGGGTCTATCCCGATAATACGCATTGGTTCACCTGTGCTTTCAATTCCTTTAGTTTTCCATTCCGGCCATTAATTCTTCCGGTATGTCGAAGTTGGCGTAAACATTCTGGACGTCGTCATGATCATCCAGGGCTTCCATCAGTCTCAGAATCTTCGCCGCCGTATCGGACTCGGTTATTTCTATCGAATTGCTGGGCAGCATGGTAACTTCATAGGAGGCAATCGGAATACCGAGCTCCTGCATATGGTTTTTAACGGTTTCAAATTCCTCTATCCCGGCGGTGATGGTGTAGACCCCGCTGTCGTCGGATTCAACATCTTCCGCACCGGCTTCAAGGGCGGCAAGCATCAGGTCGTCTTCATCCAGGTCAGTTTCGCTTTTATTTACTGTAATCAGACCTTTCCGCGTAAACATCCAGGCCACGCAGCCTGATTCGCCCAGGCTTCCGCCGTGCCGGGAAAAGATATGCCGGATCTCGGCGACAGTACGGTTTCGGTTGTCGGTCATCACATCCAGCATGATCGCGATCCCGCCCGGAGCGTAACCCTCGAAAATCGCCTGCTCGTAACTCGACCCTTCCTGACCCCCGACCCCTTTTTGAATGGCCCGCTGGATATTATCACCCGGCATGTTATTTTGTTTTGCTTTCTGGATCGCCAGCCTAAGGGTAAAATTGGTATCGATATCTTCCCCGCCTTCGCGGGCCGCAACGGTAATTTCACGGGCTATCTTGGTAAATATTTTACCCCTGGCTGCATCGACGCGCGCTTTGCGGTGTTTTGTGTTGGCCCATTTTGAGTGGCCTGCCATCGGCATTCCTCCTTTCAGCTTAGTGTTTTGTAATTGCCCGCCTCCGGAAGTCTGCGGGGCAGCCCGGGCAGGCATAAATGTTGTTTATAAATCGAAAATATGCTTTCTCTTTTCCAACAGCAACAGCAGGGGCAGCCCCAGCCCGTAACAGGCAATTACCTGCCCGGCGCCGACCCACAGTATTGTTAAATACAAAGGTAAATTTAAAACGTAATGAAGTACCAGCCCGACGACAATGGCATTCACGATTACCGGCGGCAGGGGAACCAGGTACTTATTGCCTGTTTTTGATACCAGGTAAGCCGACAGCAATGTGGCCAGGCTGCCGAAAACAACATCGAGGATGCCCAGGCCTCCGTAAAGATTGGCAATCACTGTCCCGACGAAAAGACCCGGTATTGCCGCCGGGGTAAAATACGGTAACACCAGCAGCATCTCCGATATTCTGACCTGTACCATTCCGTAACTGATCGGAGCAAACAGGATAGTGATAATCGCGTAAACCGCACCGATCATCGCCGCCCTGGTCCAGTAATTGAACCGCCTGCCATGATTTACTTTCACTATTCAATTCAGTCCTTGTTTTTTATTAAGCAGGGTGTCTGCGACCTGCTTTATCTATTATAATTTGATCCGCTTATTTAGTAAATTCCCCTGCGCAGTAATCCCTAAATATTCTGGCCGCTGCGCCCAAAATCCTGCTATGATGATAAACCAGGTAGAGATAACGTTTCAAATCCAGGTCCCTGATCGGGAAAACATCCACGCTGCCGGCCCCAACCATATCGTTAACGGATAACCTTGAAACGACAGCGGAGCCAAGTCCCTCTTTAACAGCCTGCCTGATGCCTTCCAGGTTATTGATATAAGTTATTCCCTGGAACCAGGCTGTCTCGAAACCCTTTTCCGCCATTTTACGCTCCAGCAGCTGGCGGGTAGCCGAACCTTTCTCGCGCATGACCAGGTGGTGGGAAAGCAGCAGTTCAACAGGAACCCCTGCCAGGTGATCAGCCTTTTTAAGCGTACCTTTTTTTACGCATAAAACCAGTTCGTCTTCCATGAGGGGAATATATTTTAGCCTTTCATCCTGCCCGGCCTGTCCGACAAAACCGAGGTCGTAACTGTAGTTCAGCACGCCTTCCAGAACGGCGCTGGTATCGAGGATATCAATATTGAAATCAATGGCTGATTTTGTTGTCCTTTTAAAAGAAGCCATCAGCGAAGGCAGCAGGCAGGTTCCGGGGACTGTGCTGGAGCCGATGTAAACCAGGCCCGTGGCTTCCTCCCTTTTCCCTGAAAGCTTCTCGCGGCAGTCATCGTGCAGCTCGAGGATCGACTGGGCGCAGTCAAGGAATATCTTTCCCGCCTCTGTAAGTACAGGCTCCCGGGCCCTGGAACGATCGAATAATTTAACCCCCAACTCTTCCTCCAGGGCCTTAATTCTTACACTGATGGAAGGCTGGCTGACAAACATTTTTTCCGCTGCTTCGGAAAAACTCTTCAGGGAGGCAACATTTAAAAAAGCTCTGATTTGCTCAAAGTCCATCCTCAACAACCTTTTTAGTTTTTTCTATTATACGTTTAAATAACTGCTGCGTCTATCGGATATCCGCTACAGATCCGGAAAGGCCTGCCGGGCGGGGCTTACCGGAACTGATCATACCCGCCAACCCGGCGGGCAAATACGGTTTTGTTAATAAGTACCCCGGTTCTTATTATGAATTTATATTTAATAAGCGCCACTCTCTTAATATAATAAATTTGGCCTGTTTATTCAATATTTCTGAGGAGGCAGATTATGCGAGATCGATTGTTCATTATTATTGCCGGTTCTGCGGTCGGACTGTTGGCCGTGGTCCTGGTTGCGCAGGGCAACCCGGTTAACATGGGTTTCTGTATTGCCTGTTTTGTTCGTGACGTGGCCGGGGGACTGGGGCTGCACCGCGCCGGTGTTGTTCAGTACCTCAGGCCCGAGATCATGGGCCTTATTATCGGAGCATTTATAACTGCTTTTTATGTCCGTGAATTTAAATCTACCGGCGGCTCGAGCCCGGTTTTGCGCTTTGCCCTGGGCATGCTGATGATGGCAGGCGCGCTTATTTTCCTCGGCTGCCCGCTGCGCATGGTCCTGCGGTTGGCCGGAGGCGACTGGAACGCCCTGGTTGCCCTGCCCGGTTACGTTTTGGGAGTCTGGTTCGGGACCCTTTTCCTCAGAAAAGGCTTTACACTGGGCCGCAGCAGCGAGCAATCGCCGGTTAATGGTTACACCGGGCCTTTTATAGCGGTTGTACTGCTGGTCCTTCTGGTGGCAGCCCCCGCATATATTTTCTTCAGCGAAGAAGGCCCCGGCTCAATGGCCGCGCCTCTTGCTTTAGCCCTGGGGGCCGGCCTTTTAGTCGGCGTTCTGGCCCAGAGGACCCGCCTCTGTACCATGGGCGCTATCAGGGACGTGATCCTGTTTAAAGATTTTCACCTGTTCTCGGGCTTTATCGCAATTTTAATTGTAGCTTTCGCCGGCAACCTGCTTACCGGGTATTTTAATCCCGGCTTTATCGGCCAACCGGTGGCCCACGTTTCCAGCCTGTGGAATTTCCTGGGCATGACGGTGGTCGGCCTGGCTGCGGTTTTAGCAGGCGGCTGCCCGATGCGGCAGCTTATCCTGACCGGAGAAGGCCAGGGCGACGCACTGGTCACCGTGCTGGGTATGGGTGCCGGCGCCGCCTTCATGCACAATTTTGGCCTCGCCGGAAGCCCGGCAGGGGTTTCTCCGGCCGGGCAGTGGATTGTCTTCATATCGCTTGCCCTGCTGGCTGTTATCGGTTTCGGAAATATAAAGAAGCGCGCTGCTGCCAAAAAACAGGAACGGGCCAAAGCTTCCTGAAACCCGGCTGCAGAATCCAGTCTGGGTGCTGCCCGGGAATTCAAGGAACGGGTTGAACCCAACCAGGACCTTTGCTATACAGCTTCCTGCCTGGATCCTGATTGACTAAAGGTGTCGATAGGGTAAAATAGAAATGTTAATGGAGGTTATTACATGTCGGAATTATTTGACTGCCGGGGCCTTTCCTGCCCCGAACCGGTAATGCAAGCCAGACAGGCCCTGCAGCAGGCTGCGGAGAGCAGGGTTACAGTTCTTGTCAGCAACGCGGTAGCCAGGGATAATGTGGCTCGCACTGCAAAAACGCTTGGCTGGCAGGTAGACATTGAAGAAGACGGAGAAGATTACAGGCTGAGTATCTGGAAATAATCTTCAGGCAGGTCATAATCCCGGAAGTCAGGACTGCCGAATACATAAGGGCAAGTTTCATGTCATGAAAGGAAACACGATGGCTTACAGCTGCTATATTACATTTCCGACCACCTATTTTGCGATCAGGGCTGAAAGTGTGCTCAAGAATGATGATTATTCTTTTAAAATGGTTCC
>SLSE01000115.1 GCA_007130585.1 Syntrophomonadaceae bacterium
CTATCTTACAGGGTAATCTGCTGCTGGTACTCGCCGAAAACGTCTCTTAAAACGCCGCATACTTCGCCAAGCGTTGCGTAAGCCTTTACGGCTTTCAGGATATGCGGCATTACGTTGTCGTCAGACTGGGCCGCCCTGCGCAGTTCCTGCAGGGACTCTGAAACTTTGCCCTGGTCACGGCTGAGGCGGACTTCCTTGATCCGCTCGATCTGACGCTGGCTGGTGGCAGGGTCCATCTTAAGCAGGTCCATCGGCTGTTCGCTGCCGGTCTGGAATTTGTTAACACCAACAACGACCCGCTCTTTAGACTCAACTTCTTTTTGATACTGGTAGGCGCTGGCCTGGATTTCTTTCTGGATAAAACCTTTTTCAATTGCTTCGACCGCGCCTCCGATCTCATCGATGCGCTCAATATAGCGCATCACTTCTTCTTCGATATGATCGGTAATAGTTTCAATAAAGTAAGAACCGCCCAAGGGATCAACCGTATCAGCCGCCCCGATTTCATAGCCGATCACCTGCTGAGTGCGCAGGGCCAGCAGAACGGAGTGCTCGCTGGGCAGGGCCAGGGCTTCGTCACGCGAATTGGTGTGCAGGGACTGGGTGCCCCCCAGTACCGCGCTCAGGGCCTGGTAAGCCACGCGCATAATATTAACGTCAGGCTGCTGGGCAGTCAGGGTAGAGCCGGCGGTCTGGGTGTGAAAACGCAGCATCATTGAGCGCGGATTTTTTGCGCCGAAGCGTTCTTTCATCAGCCTGGCCCAGATCCTCCTGGCAGCCCGGAACTTGGCGACCTCTTCAAAAAAATTGGAATGGGAGTTAAAGAAAAAGGACAGGCGGGGGGCAAATTGATCAACTTCCAGGCCCGCTTCCAGGGCCGCTTCAACATAGGCAATGGCATTGCTGAGCGTAAATGCAACTTCCTGGACCGCTGTCGAGCCCGCTTCCCTGATATGGTAACCGCTGATGCTGATCGTGTTCCAGGCGGGAATGTTTTCCACGGCATAGGAAAAGATATCAACAATAATCCGCATCGACTCCCGGGGCGGGAAAATGTAGGTACCGCGGGCCACGTATTCTTTTAAAATATCATTCTGGATCGTTCCGTTAACCTTCTCCATGGAAATGCCCTGTTTTTCTGCCACCGCCATGTACATGGCAAGCAGGACGGCAGCGGGGGAATTGATGGTCATTGAAGTGCTGACCTGGTCTAAGGGAATATTTTCCATCAGCACTTCCATGTCGGCCAGGGAATCGATAGCGACACCCACCTTGCCCACCTCGCCCCGGGCCAGGGGATGATCGGAATCGTAACCGATCTGGGTGGGCAGGTCGAAAGCCACGCTCAGCCCGGTCTGCCCCTGATCAAGGAGATAGCGGAAGCGTTTGTTGGTTTCTTCGGCGCTGCCGAACCCCGCATACTGGCGCATTGTCCACAGCCGCCCCCGGTACATTGTCGGCTGGATGCCCCTGGTAAAAGGATATTCACCCGGCCAGTTTAATTTATCAAGGTAGTCAAAGCCTTCAAGGTCTAAAGGGTCGTATATTCTTTGCAGTTCCAGGCCGGAATCAAGCTTAAATTCTTTGCGTTCAGGATACTTTTCAACTGCCCTGTCCGCTTTTTCCTGCCAGGCTTTTTGGGCCTGTTGCAGTTTATCTTTACTCTGGTGTTCGCTCAATTTTTCTGCAGCCTCCTCTCTGTTCCGTTAACTATTTCCCTGCCGCTTCTTTAACAAGTGCGGGCACTTCACCGGGCAGATCGGCAACCTTTACGCCTGCCCCGTTCAGGGCCTCAACTTTGCTTTCAAAGGTGCCCCTGCCGCGCTCAATAATTGCCCCGGCATGCCCCATCCTTTTGCCGGGAGGGGCGCTTTTTCCGGCCAGGTAGGCTACTACCGGCTTGGTCATCGAAGACTTAATGAAAGCGGCGGCCTCCTCTTCGGCGCTGCCTCCTATTTCGCCGACCAGGACTACCGTTTTGGTTGCAGGATCCGATTCGAATTCTTTAAGCACATCGATAAAGTGCAACCCGACAACCCTGTCGCCTCCGAGGCCCACCACGGTTGTGGTTCCGATTTCGTTTTCTGTAAGGTGACCGACAATCTCGTAACAAAGAGTTCCACTCCTGGAAACAACACCGACCGGTCCCGGTATGAAATACTGGTTGGGCATAATGCCTATTTTCGAAGCGCCAGAGGAAACCAGGCCGAAGGTGTTGGGGCCGACCACGACAGCATTGTTAATCCTGGCCTGGGCCATAATATCGGCTGCATCGTGCAGGGGAATATGCTCCGGAATTAAAACCAGAATTTTAATCCCCGCGGCAAGCGCTTCCAGGGCAGCGTCTTTGGCAAAAGGCGCCGGGATAAAAAGAATGCTTGCATCGACGGGCTCATTTTCCACCGCTTCAAATACAGTGTTGTATACAGGGACTCCTTCAACTGTTTGCCCCCCTTTTCCGGGAGACACGCCGCCGGTTATCCTGGTCCCGTACTTAAGCATCTGGCCGGTGTGAAACGAACCCTGGTTGCCGGTAATGCCCTGGACCAGGACACGTGTTTGGTCATTTATATAAATTGACATTCAAGATACTCCTTTCATCAATACGGATCAAAGCAAATAATTTTAACTGTCCAACCTGCAACCTGCTCATGATTGTTTGAGCAGATCCACGGCATGGCTTACAGCTTCTTCCATCGAGGTAAATGACTTAATACCCGCCTTCTCGAGGATAGCCCGTCCTTCGGCCTCGTTGGTCCCCACCAGGCGGAATGATACAGGCAGGTCGATACCCTTGCTCTCCTTAACCCTGGAAAAAGCCTCGGCCACAACATCGCAGCGCGTTATGCCCCCGAATATATTGATCAGAAGCACCCTGGGATCTGTCCCCAGCAGCAGTTCCAGGGATTGGGATGTTTTCTCCACGTCGGCGCCGCCGCCAAAATCGAGGAAATTGGCGGGAGTACCCCCGTAATGCTGGACCATGTCGAGAGTTGCCATGGTGATCCCGGCCCCGTTGGCCATAACAGCTATGTCTCCGTCCAGTTCTACGTAGGCCAGGTCAAGTTCTTCGGCCTGCAGTTCCAGGTCGGTTTTCTCCCTGATTCTCGGCAGATCCTTGTGACGGTAGAGGGCATCATCATCAATGGTAACCTTTGCATCCGCGGCAACCAGGCCCCCTGGCGTTAAAGCCAGGGGGTTGATTTCCGCCAGTTCGGCATCCATCTCCCTGAAAAGCCGGTACAGCCGGGGCAGGAGTTTGATGAATTCTTTCTGCAGATCCCCTGAAACTCCCAGCTGACGGCAGATTTCACGCACCATGAAGCCCTGCAGGCCAACGGTAACGTCAACCGGCCACCTGATCATGCGCTCTTCGGGTACATCTTCCACATCCATGCCCCCGTCGAGCGAAACCAGGACCACAGGCTTCTGGGCCGTCCCGTCCACGGTCAGGGCCAGGTAAATTTCCTGCTCGATCTGAATCTTTTCCTCAACCAGCAGCTTTTCAGCTTTAAAGCCGCCCAGCTCCATTTTAAAAATCCGCTCGGCCTCCGTGCGCGCTTCCCCGGCCGATGAAGCAAACGCTATGCCTCCCGCTTTACCCCGTTTGCCGGTCAGAACCTGCGATTTAATAACCACTTCTCCCAGTTCGGCAGCAGCTTCTTCCGCCTGTTCGGCGCTTTCGACAACCCTGCCGGCCGGAACGGGAATGTCGTAACGGGCAAACAGTTCTTTTCCCAGGTATTCATAAAGCTTCACTTTAAATCCTCCCATTCGGTATATATTAATTTAGTCGCCGTATCTTTTCAATTTATTATATAAAGTAGCCAGTGAAATATTCAAGGCCCGGGCCGCCTTTTTTTTGCCTTCCAGGCTTTCACCGTACCTGGTTATGGCCAGTTTCAGCATCATTTCCTCCATCCTGTCAAGCGGGATAATCTCATCAAAGGCGGGGGCATCCTGGACGCTGTGACGTCCGATATACGGGGAGAGATGATGGTATTCAATTACCGGCCCTCCTGCCACCACCATGGCCCGCTCGATAACGCTTTTAAGTTCGCTGATGTTCCCGGGCCAGTCGTAATCGCAAAGTTCCTGCAGGGCCCGCGGCGATATCTCCCGGACTTTCTTGCCCAGCTTGCGGTTCAGGCGTTCTATCAGCGCTTCGGCCAGCAGCGGTATATCTTCCGGCCGCTTGCGCAGCGGGGGCAGGTTAACCGTAACCTGGCTGAGCCGCCGGTAGAGGTCCTCCGAAAAATAACCCTGCAGAGAAGCGTTGAGGAGGTTATCGCTGGCCGAGGCAACAATCCTGACTTCGATTGCGATCGGCTGCTCACCGCCAATCCGGCAAAATTTGCCCGTCTCTATAACATCAAACAGTTTCTTTTGCAGGTAGGGGTTAAGCGAATTTATTTCCTTAACAAAAAGGGTGCTCCCGGCTGCCAGTTCAATTTTACCGATCCGGGTCCGCACAATGCCCGGCATAGCCCCTTTTTCGCAGCCGAAAATTTCAATCTCCTGCAGCGAGTCGGGAACAAAAGCGCAGTCGATCACAAGCAGGGGCTTCTTCCGGCGGGGGCTGTTGTTATGTATGGCCTGGGCAAAAAGGCTTTTGCCCGTTCCGCTTTCCCCGCTGATTAAAACGGGCGACTCACTGCGGGCAGCCTTGCGGGCCCGTTCTATAGTGGCGCTCAGGATGTTGCTTTTCCCGGTCAGCGATTCAAAACTAAAACGGCTGCCCGAGATCTCATCGATCTGGGCATAGAGGTTATCGATCACGGCGTTGCTGTGCTGCAATTCGTCCATTAGCTTCAGGATATCGCCTACCGGTTGAAAAACAACCACCGCTCCCATTAACTCGCCGTCAACGATGATCGGCGAAGCATTGGAGATAACGTCGGCATCGGAACCGCCGACGTAGGTGCGGTAACCGGTAACCGGTTTTTGCTGGATCAGCGACTGGGCCAGGGCCCCCTGGGGCGAAACATCAAAGATGTTGCGGTTGACCCTTTTGCTCTCGGGAATCCCCGTTACCCGGGTAAAGGCAGGGTTTACATATTTAACTATTCCCTGCGCATCGACAACCTCTATCGCATCCTGGACCGAATTAAGGATTGCCAGAAGCTCCCCCTTGACCAGGCGCGTTTCCAGCAGCTGTTCCCGGGTATCTAAAACTGCTTTTAACGTTGAAGAAGCGGCCAACTCTTCAAATTGAACCCCGTTACGCAGGTTTTTCCGGAGATAGTCTGCTACAGCAGGCTCTTCCGTACCGTCTATTACAGTTTCCAGTTCGGGTAAAGCTGTAATTTTATCGAGGTCGGCAGTAATGTAATAGTTTTTACGCTCCATATCCGTGAGCCAGTCAATTTCCCCGTCCGGACAGGCCAACCCAACCAGGTCGATTTCATCACACTGTTTTAAAAGCCGAAACAGGTTTTTGCCTTTATCTCCTTTTACTACCAGAGCTGTTTTTACCAAGAGGTTTTCCACCCCTTTCCCTACCTTAGAATATTCGTAAATATTAGAAGAAATCCTGCCTCGCCGATCCTCATTTCCATTTTTAATTATAAGAAATAGAAAAACCGCTCCAGGGGGCTATTCCTGCATGCGGCAACAGATTATTTTTTTGCCTGAAGTTCTCTCACATGGGAGCTTATCAGGGCGCGGGAACGCTCCGGGCTACCGCAAGCCAGACAGCTCCTGCCCTCCGACGGTTGAATTAAACATCAAAAGCTATTATAATGATAACGGTAATCATAGGCGCGGGCGTGGCGGAACTGGCAGACGCGCTGGACTTAGGATCCAGTGGGGCAACCTGTGGAGGTTCGAATCCTCTCGCCCGCACCACCCGAACCAGGGGGACGTGAACCAGGGGGACGGTTCTCCCGGCTAGGAACCAGGGGGACGGTTCTCCCGTGAACCAGGGGGACGGTTCTTCTGGCACAGTTAATCTTTCAGCTTGCCTGATTAACAAGCTTCTCTTTAACAGCCTGGCTTGCCCTGTTCCTTTACATCTCCTGCAAACCTGGATATCTAAAGGAGCTTTTAAACCAGGAATACCTGTGGTAAATTATGTAATCAACTCAGGGCATCCCAAACTTCACATACCTTCTCCGATACTGCACCATCTGTAAAGTCAACAACGGGAACCCCACTGATCATGGCCCGGACAAAGGCGCGATCGAAAGGAATTTTCCCGGCCAGGATTACCTTTTCCGAAAGGCAGTATTCTTCGATTTTATGTGCCTGCTCTTCTTCCAAATCATAACGATTAATACAGACTGAAGGTTCGACTCCAAAATGCCTGCAAACAGCAAGCACCCTTTCCAGATCGTGAATACCGGAAACTGTAGGTTCGGTTACTATTAAAGCGCTATCCACCCCGGATATTGAAGCAATAACCGGGCATCCTATACCCGGGGGTCCGTCAACAATCAGGTATTTTTTCTTTTCGGCTTCTGCCAGCTCCTCTCCCTTTTTACGGATGGTTGTAACCAGTTTCCCCGAATTTTCTTCTGCTATACCCAGGCGGGCATGAACCAGATCTCCATAAGGCGTACGCGAAACAAACCACCGTCCTGACAGCCTGCTTTTCATCTTTATTGCACCACGAGGGCAGGCATGATAACAAAAACCACATCCTTCGCATGTTACAGGGTCTACCAGGTAATTTTGGGATATTGCCTCAAACCTGCAAAGTTCAAGGCACAATCCACAATCATCACAATTATCCAGGTTAATGAAGGCAACTTTAGATGCCCAAAATTCGTACTCTTCAAGAACGCGCGGTCTTGTTATCAGGCTTAGATTGGCCGCATCCACATCAGCATCTACAAGAACTGCCTGTTCACCGGCCAGGGAAGCAAAACAACCTGCAAGCGAGGTTTTTCCTGTACCGCCTTTTCCACTTACAATAGTAATCTTTTTCAACCGGGTGCAGCCCCTTTCCAAACGCGCAATACATTTTCAGCTAATTCCTTAAAGAGAGCCTGCCAGGCAGGAAGATATTTTACCGCAGGTTCACCACGGGCGTAATACCTGGCAGCTTCCAGGTTCCACGGAATCTTCTGCAATATGGGCAAGCCGCTTTTTAAGCAATACTCTTCAACTTCATTATCCCCGATATCAGAACGGTTTATAACAACCCCGGCCGGAATACCCAGCATGGTAACCATTTGATAAGCCAGCTTAAGGTCATTTAGACCAAAGGGAGTAGGCTCGGTAACAAGCAGGCAAAAATCGCAATTACTTACTGCTGCAACCACGGGGCAGGACGTTCCAGGAGGAGCATCGATAATTGTCAGTGCATCTGCAATAATTAATTTTTTTACTGCATTGATCAGGGGAGGTGACATTGCTTCGCCGGGGTTAAGAATGCCGCGCGAAAATGATATCCTGCCGGCCATGCCCATTTCCACTGTTCCAATCGGGCGTTCCTTTTCTGTTATCGCCTTCTCGGGACAGAAATAAGCACAGCTGCCACAACCATGACAAAGCTCCGTAAGTACCATGACATGATCTTTAAGCACGGCAAGGGCATTAAAAGCGCATATCTCGGAGCAGCGGCCGCAAAAACTGCACTTATCCAGATCGATACAGGGAACCGGGATGCCCGCGCTATCTTTGTCGGTAATTTCTGGTTTTAGAAACAGGTGAATATTAGGTTCTTCAACATCACAGTCAAGCAGCTGAACATGCATATTCATTTCTTCAATGATAAGTGCCAGGCTCAGGGCAATTGTAGTTTTACCGGTTCCACCCTTGCCGCTGGCAATAACCAGGTTTAGCATTGCTTACTCCTCGATTCCTGTGCGTATAATAATTAAAATTACATCACCTTTTAGGTAAAAATAACCCCCCCCCTGTTCAACCTCTTGCAGAGAAGAAATTGAACAGGGGGACAGGGTATAAATGTTTGCGCTATCAATTACTCCTGCTCTAATTCTTCAATTCTTTTTTCCATTTGCTCTAACTCTGCTTTTAAATATTCTTGCTGCTCTTTCAGATACGCTTTTTCCGTTCCAGGGCCGGCAGCCATTGACCCGTAAAAGGGGCCGGCTTCAGCCTGCCACCAGCGGTGGAAGCCTCTACCTGAACCGCGGGCCGGGCCTCTTCCATATCCCCTTCTGAACCAGACGGCTCTGCCTCTCCCTGCACCGCAGGGACCGAAACCTCTGCCCGTACCGGGACCCATAGCGACTGGGCCTGTTCCATCAAAGCCTGGCATCAGAAATCCCTCCTTTCCAAATAATCAATTCATAAACATCTATTATTAGCCCTTAACAACAATCATGACTGCCTTGAGAATGCTCGCAAGTGCCGGGCCCCGATTTTAACTCCCCGGATAAATATGCTTTAACCACATCCTCAACAGGGCCGGTAATACCTATAATGGTTTCAATGTTTTCTTCACCAAATAATGACTGGGCCCGGGGCCCCATTCCTCCTGCAATAATGCACGTAACTCCTCTGTCTGCCAGGTACCCCGGTAAAAAGCCAGGCTCATGGCCGGGGTTTGGAATAACCTGCTTTTCTGATGCTGAGGTTTCTGCGAGCTTAATCAGGGTGTACTCAGGGCAGCGCCCAAAGTGCTGTGCTACCATATTGTTTTCTGTTGCTACGGCAATAATCATTTTAACTGCCTCCTTTTTGGTTTCGCATGCCTGAATGTGAGGATACTGTCGCTTCAGCTACAATTTTTAAGTTACCTTCATAAAGTTTTTCCAAAGTATCTTCAACAGTTCCGGTTATACCGCTGTAGATCCTGATATTAGCGGCTTTAAGTGCCTCAATTGCGTTGGGACCAATATTACCAAGGGCAACCGCTTCTATATCCCGATTGGCTAACAGTTGAGCAGCCTGTGGTCCAGCTCCCCCGGCAGCTCCGGCATTTGTATTACTGATTGATTCAATAACTTTACAGTTTTCAGTATCAATTACCACAAAAAAAGGGCAGCGACCAAAGCGCGGGTCTACTTCGGCATTTAGCCCTTCTCCCTTTGCGCAAACTGCCAGTTTCATATCCCGTCCCTCCTCCTTGTTGATCTATTTCTTAATGGGTATATATCTATAACCATTATAAACCCATAATGGGTATAAATCAATATCTTTTTTTTGGGAAATTTTTGGTTACGCAACATGAAAATTAAGAGGTGTATTAAAACTGAGAGAAAAGAACGGGATAGATTCAATAAAAAAGTTACTGCTTAAAAAAGCACGGGTGTATAAAATTTATACTATAATATTTGCTCCAGGACGATATTTAGTTTCTTCATCCTGTAGATCAGGCTTTGCCTGATAATGCCCAGGCTTTTCGCCGCCCTGGAAACGTTTCCCTTGTTTTCTATTAAGGCTTCCGTAATCTGCTGCTTTTCTATACTTCTTAGCAGCTCTGTCAAAGATATGTTATTTGGGGAATGTTCTGTTGCGGGGATGTCTTCAAAACTGCTGAGCGGCAGGCTGCTTTTTGCATAAGAATTTAAGCATTCATGGTCCAGTTCTTTCTGATTGGGAGCAGCCCTGGTCACCATTGCCTCAATCATATGCTCAAGCTCCCGGATATTACCCGGCCAGGAATAAGTAAGCATAGCGTTTAGCAACTGTTGAGAAATATTTTTTACATTTTTTTTGTAGTACTCACCATACATTTTCAAAAAGTAACTAATCAAATAGCCGACGTCAGATGGCCGGTTGCGAAGAGGGGGAATACAAATATAAGAAGCGCTGATCCTGTAAAACAGGTCCTGCCGAAAACATCCTCTTTCCAGGGCTTTCAGCGGATCCTCATTAGTCGCGCTTATGAAACGGCAATTTACAGGAGTCGCCGTGTTGCCCCCGACACGTCTAACATATTTGTCTTCTATTACCCTTAAAAGTTTGACCTGTAAAGTAAGCGGCATCGCAGTTATTTCATCTAAAAACAGGGTTCCCCTGCCAGCCTGCCCGATCAGGCCAATTCTGTCAGCAGCCCCGGTAAAGGCGCCCTTTGTTGTACCGAAAAGCGTGCTTTCAAGCAAATTTTCAGGGATTGCGGCACAGTTAATAGCCAAAAAAGGATGATCCCGGGAAGTGCTGTGATTGTGAATGCTCTGGGCAAAAAGTTCTTTACCGGTGCCGGTTTCACCGACAATCAGGACGCTGCTGTCGAGCCAGGAAATATCCTGGGCTTCCTTAATTACCTGCTTCATGTCATGGCTTACTGTTTTTATATCAGAGAAATCGTACCGGGTGCCATTGTTCTTTTCCGCTGCACTGACTGCACCGTGTTCCTGCTCATAGAGTTTTGATTTAAGTTCTATCGTTTCCTGGAGAAGGGATTTTAAGGTGGTCTCATTTTTACTGACAGAATAAACACCGACCGGTTTACCGTCCAGAAGCAGTGGATAAGTGCTGTATGAAACATATCTCGGGGTCCCATTTTTTACTGCATGCGCCCTGTATGAGTTAATGATTGGCTTTTGAGTCTCGAATACCCGGCGGTGTTCGGATATATCCGGGTCATGGTAACCGTATACATCCCACATATGTTTGCCCAATATCCCGGCTGCATTCAGGTTCTCCATTTTCTCCTGCGCCCTGTTGTATAATACCAGCCTTCCTTCGGGACTGCTCATTATAACCCCGTCACTGATATTGTTAATGATTTCTTCCAGGCAGCGGAGCCGTACTTTTAAGTTCCCCTGGTTGCTCAGATCTTCTGCAATTACGATAAAATAGCGGCTGTCATAATCGATGGCTTTAATTTGATAAGGCGTATCGCCGTGTTGATTATACCCTCCGGAACGGGCTAAAAGATCTTCCGGAGACCGGTTAAAAACCATTTTGATGTCCAGGTTATCATGGCTGCCGGGAAAAGATTTTTTGAGCATTAACCCTGCTTCTTTGTTAAACCAGGCTATTTGACCGTCGCTCTTTCTGACAATCATGGACCGGGAGGGCAACTCCTGTAATATCTTCTTTAATGGCTTCAGGTCCTGACTCATATTGCATCGCCACCCCGCTTAAAATATTTGATTAATTGATCATTAGTATAGCAATATATTATACACTTTGAAACAAAAATGTGCATAAATTTTATACGCATCAGCTCTGGCATGGTTAACAGCAGTTTGAAAACAGCTGCCTGGAAGGGCAGAATACGGGCTTTTTTAGAGTCGGGCCGGTTGAATCATCTGAAACTTCAGCCGTATGGATAGTGGCATCATAATTGCGTTTTACATATATCGATAAATAGCTTAAGGAGGTTTTTAAGATGGATAAACCGGAAATATATTATTCCGTAAAGGCCCAGAGAGGTCCAAATCTACGCTGCAAAGGCTGGAAACAGGAAACCATATTGCGTATGCTCGAAAACAACATGGAAAACGCAGAAAAACCCGAGGAGCTGGTCATTTACGGAGGGTTCGGCAAATGCGCCCGCAACTGGGAATCGTATCACGCTATTGTCAGAACCTTGAAAGGCCTTGAAAATGATGAAACTCTGGTTATGCAGTCGGGAATGCCGGTTGCCGTTTTCAAGACTCATCGGCTGGCCCCGGCAGTGGTGATGGCCAATACAAATATTATGAAAGCCGACTGGCCGACATTTTATGACCTGCAGGATAAAAACCTGACCATGTTTGCCCAGTATACAGCCGCCCCATGGGAATATATCGGCACCCAGGGCGTAATCCAGGGCACCTTCGAAACATTATCAGCCGTAGCCAGAAAATGCTATGATGATTCGTTGAAAGGCGAAATCCTTTTAACCGCCGGTGCCGGGGGCATGGGCGGTAATCAGACCCGGGCCATGACGATGCACGGGGGTGTAGCGATCCTGTGCGATGTTAACAGGAAAATTATCGAAAGGCGGATCGAAAAGAAGTTTATCGATGTTATGGTTGATTCACTTGATGAAGCGATGGATATGGCCAGGAGCTATGCGACCAGGAAAGAGCCCATTGGTATCGCCGTGGTTGGCAATGCTGCAGATATTTTTGAAGAAATCCTGGATAAGGGCTTTAAACCGGACATTGTAACTGAAATGTGCCCCTGCCACGATCCCTTTTCCTACATCCCATCCGGATATACTCCGCAGGAAGCGGACCGGCTGCGAAGCGAAAACAGAGAGCTTTACCTGGAGAAAGCGCGGAAAACGATGATCAGGCAGCTTGAAGCAATGAATGAATTCTATAAAATGGGCATCCCTACTTTTGAATACGGCACCAGCATCCGTAAAGAATGTCGTGATGGGGGCATGCCGGAAAAAGAAGCCATGACCATCCCCGGCTTTGTGGCAGAATATATCCGGCCCCTCTTCTGTGAAGGGCGCGGGCCTTTCCGCTGGACCTGTATTTCCGGTGAAGCCGAAGACTTAGAGAAGCTTGACCAGCTCTGCCTGGATATGTTTGAGAATGACCTCCTGGTAACAAGGTGGATCAAGCTGGCCCGGGAGCATATCCCCATTGAAGCCCTCCCGGCCCGGATCTGCTACCTTGGTTTTGGCCAACGCAAATGTTTTGCTTTAGCAGTCAATGCTATGATCAGAATCGGGGAACTTAAAGGTCCGGTGGCCTTTTCAAGAGATAACCTTGATTCAGGCTCCATTGTCAATCCGACTTTCGAATCAGAAAATATGCCTGATGGAAGCGACCTGATCTCTGACTGGCCGATGTTAAACGGTCTGCTTAACGCCATTGGCATGTGTGATTTAATAGCCATCCAGGCAAACTATTCCATGGGCGAGGCAGTCCATACAGGTGTTACCATGATTGCCGACGGAACAGATGAAGCTAATCTGCGCCTTTCTGCCTGCATGACGGTCGACTCCGGCATAGGGGTTGTCCGGCATGCCCAGGCCGGCTATCAAAGTGCCAGGGATGTCGCTGAAGGGAAAGGAAAGCTGACCGGAGAAAGTATTAATGTTCCTCTCTGGTGGACACCCGGGGCAACATTTGGTCCGGAAGACCTGGAGTAATGGTAGTTGGTTCGGGCGCTGCTGCGCTAATTGCTTAAGGCTGCCCGGGTGGAGCAATTTGACGCTTACCCGGACCGGTATATTGGCCAAACTATTTTATAGCCCGCTCCGCTTATTTATGCATATAATGGGGGTTTGTTAATTGAGTAACCTTAACGGTAACAGGAAGAAAATAACCGCTGACCTGATTATAGCCAATGCCCGGCAGCTGGTTACCTGTAAACCTGAATTACCCTTTCGCGAGGGCGTAATTGAAAATGGCTGGGTTGCCATAACAGGTGAAAAAATTGCTGCAGCAGGCAGTAAAGAAGAAGTTACTGCTGCTGTAAATTTTGAGCCGGAATCGCAAATAGATGCCACGGGAAAAGTAGTAGTGCCCGGGTTCGTAGATTCACATACCCATCTGGTATTCGGCGGGTCCAGGGTGGAGGAGTACAGCCTGAGTTTAACCGCTGACGATCCCCTGGCGTTTGAGGAAAAAGGCATCAGAAGGGGCATTATGGCCACCGTGGATACAACCAGGAGCGAATCAATAGATTCACTTTATAACAGCGCCAGGAGCAGGCTTATGAACATGCTGAAGCACGGCACAACAACAGTGGAAAGCAAAAGCGGCTACGGCCTGTCTTTAGAATCAGAAAAGAAGTTGTTAAAGGTAAATTGCCTGCTGCAGGAAAATACCCCTGCAGACATAGTGTCTACTTTTTTAGGGGCGCACGGCTGGCCTGCTGATATACCGAAGGATAAATATATCGACATTCTTTTAAATGAAATGATCCCCTGGGTTGCAGAAAGAGACATGGCCAAATACTGTGATGTCTGGTGTGACGAGGGGAAATATTCGCTGGAAGAATCCAGAAAGATCCTTTTGGCTGCTAAAGATTACGGGCTGGAACCAAAAATACATACAGATGCCTACTCTTATATTGGAGGATCTGACTTTGCCGCGGAACTCGGGATGGTTTCTGCAGATCATTTAAACTACACCCCACGCAAAACCATGCAGAAGCTGGCTGAGTCCAACACGGTCGGAGTATTACTGCCGGCCCTCGATTTTGCTGTGCGACACCCTGTTCCCTTTGATTACAGGGCCATGAAAGATAAAGGCATGAATGTAGCGCTGGCCACCAACCTCTGTCCGGGCTGCTGGACCGAATCGCTCCAGTTTGTAATGGTCCTGGCCTGCCGCCTGTACGGAATGTCACCGGATGAAGCTCTAATGGCTGCTACCCTTGGCGGAGCAAAGGCCCTGGGCCTTGATTCTGATCGCGGTTCGCTGGAGACCGGCAAGCTAGCGGATATCCAGGTATGGGATGTACCAACTTTTGAACACGTTATATACCGGTTTTCCACTAACATGGTAGATCAGGTTATCAAAAGAGGCGAGGTAATTATAGAAAGCGGTTGCCTCGCCCGAAACATTACTCAGTAAGGAGGCGCTGTGGTGACCGCTGAAGGTGATATTTTAAGCAAAATTTTAGATTCAGGCAATAAAAATGTTGGCGGAGGATCAGCTGCCGCCCTGGCCGGCGGCATGGCAGCAGCCCTGGCGGCCATGGTGGCCAAATTGTCCCTGAAAAAAGATTACGGCCTGAAACGAGACGAATACGAAACCCTGGCCGGGGAAGCTGACGAAATATCCGCCGCTCTGAAAAGCGGGGCCGAGGAAGATGAAAAGGCCTACGGCTTAATCAAGGGCGCGCTGTCCATGCCTAAAACAAGCACAGAAGAAAAAGAAATTCGGCAAAAGGCTATAGAGGAGGCTTTAATAAAAGCGGCACAGGTGCCGAAAGACAACGCCTGGAATTGCCACCGGGTCCAGGAAATTGCAAATAAACTAAAGGGCAGCTCAAACCCCGCCGCGGGTTCCGACCTGGAAGTTGCCCGGTACTTAGCTTACAGCGCCCTGGTCGGCTGCCTGGCAAATGTAAAGGTCAATATCGACTCTTTGCCCTCCAGCGAAGCGCGCACTGAGCTTGAGGATGAGTTAAAAATACTTAACGAACTTTGTGTTAACCCTGCAGAGTTTTAAACAGGAGCGATGTCGAATGAAAAACATATTGATGTGCGACCCTAATATCAGCGAAGGAAGAAACAGCAAGGTTATTGAAGAAATTACAAACAGCATTATACGCACCGGCGGAATAAAAATATTAGAAGTTTTGCCGGATGAAGATCACCATCGAACCGTCTATGCCTACCTGGGAGAAAAAGAAGATGTTGTGCAGGCCACCAAGAATATGGCTGAACTAGCCTTTGAAATGATTGACATGCAGACTCATAAAGGCGATCATCCGCGTTTGGGCGCATTGGATGTAGTCCCTTTTATACCGGTTGGAAAAACAGAAATGCCGGAAGCGGTTGCCGCGGCAAAAGAGTTCGGCAGGTTCGTTGGGGATAAGGGCATTCCCGTTTACTATTACGAAGATGCCGCCACCAGTCCTGAGCGAAAAAACCTGGTTAACATCCGCAAAGGGCAGTACGAAGGGTTGGCAGAAAAAATTGAAGATCCCCGGTGGGCCCCCGATGAAGGACCTGCAGAATTCATACCGGAAACAGGAGCAGTGATGATCGGCGCCAGAATACCCCTGGTTGCCTTTAATGTAAATTTAAATACGACGGATCTATCCGTGGCAAAAGCAATTGCTGACGCACTCAGGCATTCCAGGGGCGGATTCCGCTATGTAAGGGCAATCGCCTTAAGGCTTAAAGAAAAAAACCAGGTCCAGGTATCTATGAACCTGACAAACTATACCAGGACCCCTCCATCCATAGTTATGGAGAGTATCCGGGCCCAGGCACAGCGGTACGGGGTAAATATCGCCGGGGCCGAGCTGGTGGGACCGGTGCCGCTGGCATTTATGGAAGATATCATGGCCAATTATTTACATGTTCATAATTTTTCTATAGACCAGTTTATCGAAACCAGCTTAATTGATTAGCTTTGCTACAACCTGTATAATGCAGCTGCCGGCACTCTTTGGGTTTGCCGGCTCGCCCGGTTTTTTCCGCAAGCATTAATATCTCCCGGAAGATTACGCAGGGATAATAAGCAATTGAGGGGTGACAAGTAATGACCATGCAAATTGACGGCTCAAACCTGACTATTGATAAGGTTGTCCGGGTTGCCCGTAAATACACTGAAGCTGAACTGGCCCCCGAAGCCCGGGGGAAAATGAACCTTTCACGGGATCTTATCGAGTCTATCCTGGCTGAAAAAAAGATTGTTTACGGTGTTAACACCGGTTTTGGGCAGTTGAGCAACGTATCAATCAGCGAAGATGAAATTGACCTGCTCCAGTATAACCTGGTTGTCAGCTGTGTGACGGGGATCGGTGATCCCTTCCCCGAAGAAGTAGTCAGGGCCATGCTGTTGCTCAGGGCAAACTCGCTGGCCTACGGCAATTCAGGTGTAAGACCGGTTATTGTGGATACCATGCTGGAAATGTTAAATAAAAGGGTTCACCCCCATGTTCCCTGTAAAGGCTCAGTCGGAGCCAGCGGCGACCTGGCGCCGCTTTCACACCTGGCCCTGGTTTTAATGGGAAGGGGAAAAGCGTATTACCGGGGGCAGCTGCTGCCCGGCAGCGAAGCAATGGAAAAGGCCGGGATAGAACCGGTTTTCTTAAAAGCAAAAGAAGGCCTTTCGCTGTGTAATGGCACCCAGGCCATGACAGCGCTTGGTGTGCTGGCAGTGTATGACGCGGAAAAGCTGGCTTACCATGCCGATTTATTCGGGGCGTTCAGTGCCGAAGCGCTGGAAGCTGTCCCCCTGGCCTACGATCACAAAATCCATGACATCCGGCCCCACCCCGGGCAGATTGAAACCGCCGGGAACATGCGGAATTTCCTCGAAGGCAGCCAGATCATAGAAAAATCAGCCGGTAAAAACGTGCAGGATGCCTATTCACTGCGCTGCATCCCCCAGGTCCACGGCGCTTCCAGGGATACCATTAACTATGTCAAAACAGTAATTGAAAGAGAAATAAATTCTGTAACGGATAACCCCCTCGTTTTTCCGGAAACAAATGAAGTCCTCTCGGGAGGCAACTTCCACGGACAGCCTGTCGCCCTGGTAATGGATTTTCTCACAATTGCTCTCGCTGAACTGGCCAATATTTCCCACCTGAGAATTGAAAGATTAACAAACCCTGCCCTCAGCAGGGGTCTCCCAGCGTTCCTGGTTGATAAACCCGGCCTAAACGACGGCTACATGGTTGCCCAGTATACGGCGGCTTCCCTGGTAAGCGAAAATAAAGTTTTAGCCCACCCGGCCAGCGTTGATTCAATTCCTACTTCAGCAAACCAGGAAGACCATGTCAGCATGGGCACAACGGCCGCCAGGCAGTGCCGGGAAGTCCTGGAAAATGTGCAGTACGTGCTGGCTATAGAAGCCATCTGCGCCGCCCAGGGCATTGACTTCAGGGAAAACAAGCCATCAGTAATAATACAGAAACTATATGATACTATCAGAAGCCGGGTTGACTATCTGGACAAAGACAGGGAGTTAAATGAAGACTTCGAGAAAGTGGTAAAAATGATCCGGGCAGAAGAATTTCTAAAATAACAGCACGGAAGCGCGGTTCTTCTGTGCTGTGACGCAAAACACCCTGCGGTCTCTGCGTACTCTTCCGGAGAGATCTCTGATTAATACAGAAAAACCGTCCCCCCGCGCTCCAGTGCGCGCTTAATTTTCGATTATTTTTTCCTTGTAACAGCCGAGAACTTTAAAGCCCGAAGTTTGCTGTTTAGCTTTTTCCAGGGTTTCAATAACAGCAAGATCTTTAATCGAGCCGTCAAAGTCTAAAAAGAAAGAGTAATCACCCGGTTCAGCGGGGATCGATTCAATCCGGGTCAGGTTTATTCCGCTGCTGGCAAAAAGTTCGAGAACGCTAAAGAGGGTACCGGCTTTATGTTCGGTTGAGAAGGTAATTGTACACTTGTTTCCGTCTTCTCCGGGTTCATGCCTGGAAAGCAGTAAAAACCTGGTCCGGTTACTGTTTAAGTCTTCGATATTTGCTTTCAATATTTCCAGGTTATAGAGCTCGGCCGCCAGGCTGCCCGCTATGCAGGCTGCCCCGCGGGGTTGCTTTTCGGCAAGCATATTTGCGGCACCTGCCGTATCATAGTAGGGAACCGGGGTTAACTTGTTACGTGAAAGAAATCTTCTGCACTGGGCCAGGGCCTGGGAGTGGGAATATACTTCCCTGATATCGCGGTGGTCTGTCCCGGGAACCATCAGCAAACAGTGGTGTATCGGCATATCTATTGCCCCGACGATATTAAGCTCCGTGCTAATTAAAAGCTCATTGACCGGGCCGACCATGCCGCCCAGGGTGTTTTCTACCGGCACAATGCCATAGTCGTACATGCCTGAATTTACACCTTCAAAAACTTCATTAAACGTAGTGCAGGGGATTGTAACATAATCACTGTTATAACACCTGACCGCTTCTTCGCTGTATGCGCCGTGTTCACCCTGGAAACCGGTGATAATCAAATCTCTGGCCTGCAGCTCTTTGCTGAACTTAATTATAATCTTATAAAGCTCTTCACTGAAGTCGCTTTCTATCAGAGTATTGGCGTTATTTTTAACCGCCTCCAGGATTTCTTTTTCCCGCCCGGGATCTTCAATTTTATCTTTAAATTTTTTAGCCAGCAGGCCCTGTTCCATGCGGTCATTTAAAAGTTTAAGTATTTTGGAGTCGATTAAATCGATATTCTGCCTGATATTATTAAGTTTCATTGCATATCCCCACCTGTTATCGATGATTTGAAAACCTCATTCTGCATGAACCGGTTAAGTTTTAACAGCTTTTCCATCAGGTTGGCAAACTGCTCCGGGTTTAACTGTTGGTCGGCATCGCTTTTAGCCTCACAGGGATTAACATGCACTTCAACCAGCAGGCCGTCTGCGCCGGCAGCGATAGCAGCCAGGCTCATTTTTTCGATCAGGCTGAGTTTGCCTGTTCCATGTGAAGGATCAACAACTATCGGAAGATGGGTCAACTCCTTGATGGCAGGAACCATGCTCAGATCGAGAGTGTTCCTGGTATACGTTTCAAAAGTTCTGATACCCCGTTCACAGAGGATAACATGCGGGTTACCTTCAGCCAGGATATATTCGGCGCAGTTGAGCCATTCTTTCAGGGTTGAATACATTCCCCTTTTCAGCAAAACGGGTTTATTGGCTTTGCCAACTTCCCTGAGCAGGGAATAGTTCTGCATGTTGCGGGCGCCGATCTGCAAAACATCGGCAAATTCGCAAACCCATGAAACGTCGCGGGGATCAATTACTTCAGTTACTATGGGCAGAC
>SLSE01000185.1 GCA_007130585.1 Syntrophomonadaceae bacterium
TGCAGGCGGCCGGTTGCCCGGACCCGCCTTGTGGGGCTACCCTGCAGTTAATTGTACCGGGGTAATTGTCCCTTAAAGCGAACAGGCTGCTTGCCGGATTAAACAAATCAGGCAGGTAAAATAAACCGGGGGAGCGAATGAACCTGCATTCGCGCCCCCGGTATGGTTCGCTGTTTAACTGCCGTTGCGTTTAGTTGACCCTTGCTTTCTCCATGGCGTTTTCTACCGCTTCCATCCACTTTTCCGAGCTGCCGGTAGCTTCAGTATAAACATCAACATCCGGACCCTGTGCCTCTATAAAGCGCTCAGGCATGACTTCCTGGGCTTCATGGAACTCGGTATAGTCGGTATCTGCGGCATAATCTTCGTCCTTGAAAGCGTAGCCGTCATTGTCGGGAGTAGCTTCTTCAAGCGCTACCTCTACAATCTCGTCATTGTCAAAGGTAACCCAGGCCACGCCAAACTGGTCTCTATCATCGGGTTCGGAAACGCCCATGAAGGTACCGTCAAAATAATCGGTATCCACGGGGTCTTCAAGGCCCGCCCTGATCATGGCGTGCCTTGCCGCGCTCCTTACTTTTTCAGATGTCCCGGTGGCCTCTGTAAAGGTATCCACGTCCCAGTGGTTATCCTGAACAATCCATTCGGCCAGCTGCTCGTGGGACTCTTCCAGGTAAGGCCACAGTTCTCCGCCGCCGGCGTATGTTTCATAATCTTTCAGGAAACCAAAGCCGTCGTATTCATCGATCCGGACATTAACAATATCTCCGTCCGTAACATCAATCTCTATCTCGACATAACCACGCCGGTCTGCATTGGATGCCGCGCTGTATGTTTCAGTTTCCGGAATATCTACCACGTCGTCCGGGACTTCTGCCGGGCAGCCAGCAAGAAAGGCCACCACAAAAAGGGATGCTGCAAGCAGTAATGCTAATTTCTTCATACCTCAGTTAACCTCCCAAAATTAATCTTAAGACTTTACTATGTAAACGCTGATTGAGTGATCATAAAAACCTCAGATTTTAAACACCCCCCCGGTTTAAGCTCTATTCCTAAAAATTTATTGTTTAGTTGTTGTTTTATTTGGCTGCGCCCGGACTTTTCCGATAAATGGCAGCACAAAACCCGGATTTTTAGTCCTCAGTTTATCGGGCGATAGCGTTTACTTTGAGATTGGATTTGATGATATGCAGTGAATTCGTAGTGTAATGCTGTTAATATAATAACATATTTAGGCCAACGGGTAAATACCCGCTGGCCCGGACAGGCGTTACAGGGCCGCCTGAATGCTATTCGGGACTGCGATCAGCCAGGGCAAACCAGAGTTCGCCGGAGGCGGCAATCTCTCCCCCGATCCTGGCCACAGCTTCGCCCCGGCCTAGATTGCGGCGCATCCCGGTCATGGTTATTTCCAGTTCCAGCTGATCGCCGGGTCTGACCATCTTTTTAAAACGAAAGTTGTTAATCCCGGTAAAAAGAGCCAGCTTTTTTGCGTTTTCGGGCATGCTTAGCACGGCGACCGCGCCGACCTGGGCCAGGGCTTCAACTATCATCACCCCGGGCATGATCGGTTCCCCCGGAAAATGTCCCTGGAAAAATGGTTCGTTGATCGTTACATTTTTCAACCCGGCCGCTTTTTCGCCGGGGACCAGTTCGGTGATCCTGTCCACCAGCAAAAATGGATAGCGGTGGGGCAATATAGAAAGAATTTTTTTTATATCAACCTGCTCATCAGACATCAGATCCCACTCCCGTCTTTTTGTAAACCCCCGTTACATAACCGCAGGTTTTCTGCGGCAGGGCTAATCCTCACCCTGCCAGGCCTTTTCGAGGACTGCTTTTACCTCTTCGTCGCCGACCTGCTCAAAATGGCGGTAAAACTGGCCGACAGCGGCAAAGCTTTCCGGGGCCTGAAGGTAGACCAGATCATCTACTTCTCCCCGCAGCCTCTCGAAAGTATCAGGCGGCCCCACCGGCACGGCCAGAACCAGCCTGGAGGGTTTCTTTTCCTGCAGGCTGCGCAGAGCGGCCAGCAGCGTATAGCCAGTGGCCACTCCGTCATCAACCAGGATTACAAGACGCCCGTCAATCGCCGGCAACGGGCGGCTGCCCCGGTATTTCCCGAGCCTTCGCCTGATTTCATTTTTCTCTTTTTCTGCTGCCTGGTTGATATATTCCTGATCAACATTCAGGCGGGAGACAAGTTCTTCATTAAGCATTACGAAACCATCACCTGTAACCGCTCCGATGGCCAGTTCCGGCTGGTACGGAGCTCCAATTTTACGGGTTATGATCAGGTCAATTTCCCCGCCGAGAGCGGCCCACACCGGCTCGGCAACCGTGATGCCGCCCCGCGGGACAGCCAGGACCAGGGGGTCTCTGCCGCGGTATTCTTCCAGTTTTTGGGCTAATTCTTCTCCGGCCTGGCGCCTGTCTTTAAAAATCACGCCCATTCACCTCCGAAAACGGGACGGAAGAGAGCTTTTTTCAGAACTGCTCCAGGCGCGTCCCGCCGTTTAAAGATCCAGGGAACTAAAAATATCCCTCGATGCCCTGACGGCTTCCGAATCATCCGGCAAATGCAGCAGCGCCTGCCCTTTAAGATCATAATCAGCTACCAGGGGATCGTTGGGAACAGTGCCGAAGAGCTCGAGCCCGCTGTTTTTAATTTCTCCATCCAGCTGCTCTAATTCTCCTTCGCGGCTGCGGCCGATAATGAGCCCCATTTTGGAAACCGCTATCTGCACATTATTGACAATTTCCTTTACCCGCCCTGCTGACCGGATGCCGCGGGCTGTGGAATCACTGGTAACCAGCAGCAGATCTACCGTGGGAACCAGCCTTCTGCTTAAGTGCTCGAGGCCTGCTTCATTGTCGACAAGCATGTAATCGTAATTTTTGCTCAACTTTTCCAGGTAATTTTTCAGCAGGTCATTGGGATAACAGTAGCAGCCCGGCCCCTGGGGGTTTCCCATAACAACCAGGTCGAAGTAATCCTCTTCCACCATGGCCTGGGCCAGGCGGTACTCTATAAATATATCCTTGGTCATCCCGGTGGGGACAGCCTTGGGATCCTTGGTATCTTCCAGGATAGTCGAAATTGTTTCCCTCACTTCCAGGCCCAGGGCCTCGTTAAGGTTGGCATTGGCATCAGCGTCAACGGCCAGGATAGTTTTTCCTTTTCTTTCTTCAATTAAGTAACGGGTCAGCAGGGCGGTCAGGGTAGTTTTTCCCGTTCCCCCCTTACCGGCAATGGCGATGCGTTTTGTCATAACTGCTGCTTCCTCCTTTGAAGTGCCTTAGTCTTATAACCGCCCGGTAAGGACTTCTTCCAATTGAGCGATTGTGTTGCAGGGCCACATTTCGACCATCCCGCCTATCTCAGATACGGATCTGTAGTCCTGCCAGTAACAGGCGGGCAGCGGGTTCAGCCAGATAACCCGCCTGACCCGCTCTGTTAATTTATCCAGCTCGTCCAGGGCCTGGTTAATGGCTATTGTTTTGGTATCGCTAACTACTATGACCGTGGTTTTTGCATTCACCAGGTCGGGATATTTGCGGGACAGCTCGGCCAGGGACGCTCCCAGGTTGGTTCCCCCGCCCCAGTTTTTGCTCTGGCGGACAACACGATCCAGGACAAACTGTAAATCTGAACGCCCCTTCAAACCGGGAGTGAGATTTTCAATGCTGTCGGAAAAACTGAAACAGCTAAGATTCAATACCACTTCCCGAAGGCCTGACAAAAAGTGCATTACAAAGGTGCTGTACTGCTTCATGGAAGCAGAAACATCGCACAGCAGCAGGATTTGCTGCCTGGAGCGGCGCCTGGGCTTATATTTCAGGTTGAAGATAATCCCCCCGAAACGCATGTTGTCGCGCATTGAACGGCGCAGATCGAGAGTTCCGCTGCGGGGCCCGCTGCGCCGCCGCCTTAATATTTTTACAGCCAGCTTTTGGGACAGCTTTTGCAGCAGCTGGCCGGCAGCAGGCATATCGGCGGCTTTGATCGCTTCAATATCCATTTCACGCAGGTCAGGGTTCTCGCTGCCGGGGCCTGTCCCGGCGCCCGATCCTGTACCGTCTGCTGCCTGCCCAGGACTGGCGGATTGCCGGCTGCGGCAGTAGCGAAGGTGGCTTTTAACCACTGTTTCCAGCAAGGGCCGAAACCCGGACTCCACATTTTTCCCAGTTTCGGTCTTCTGTAAAAAATCCTGCAGGCGGTCCCTCTGCTGCCGGGAAAGGGCGCTGTACTGCTGCAGTTCGCCGCTTGACAGCTGCAGGGACTCTCCCTTAAACTGCAGTTCGCTGTCCGCCCGGTTGATTTGACTTTCAAGCTGTTCCCGGTAGGATGCCGATTTTGCAGCTCTTTTCCGGTATTCCGCGGGGGGAACAAAAAAGGCTTCAAAAAGCCGGTTGAAGAGGGCCCGGTCGCGATAGCTTTTAATTAACGTGGCCTGCAGGGCCGCTTTGAATTCGCTGCGGCTGGCCAGGTCTACTCTCTCTAGAGCATGCAGGGCATCCATCATTTCTGTCGTCCCCAGGGGCAGACCTTCCCGGCGCAGGAGGTCAACAAAGGTGGCAATATTTTCTTCCAACCTGCTTTCACGGCTGCCTGATAACAGTTCATTTACTGGCACCGGCAAACGTCACCGCCATTTTCAGGGTTTTTGAGAATTTTCTCGACTCCGGATGGGCCAATTTCCCGCTTGAAATACTGCTGGTCGGCATGAGTCTTCAGGAACAGGTTCATTGTATCGGCAACCAGTTTGCCGTCGAGACGATCGCGGTTAAGGGCAACCAGGGCCCTGGCCCAATCAAGGGTTTCGGAAATGGAAGGCTTTTTGCGCAGGTCCTGCCTCTGGCGCAGCTGCGAAACGACCCTGGCAGTCTCCCAGGCCAGGCGATCGGCAATTCCCGGCACTTTGGCCCTGAGAATGCGGACCTCTTTTTCGACATCGGGAAAATCAAGGTAGAGGTAGAGGCAGCGCCTCTTTAGTCCGTCCGATAATTCCCGTTCATTGTTGCTCGTCAACACCACCACGGGGATATTGGTGGCAGACACCGTACCCAGCTCGGGAATGGAAACCTGGAAATCCGAGAGGACTTCGAACAAAAAAGCTTCAAACTCGGGATCGCACTTGTCGACTTCATCAATCAGCAGTACCGCCGTTTTTTCGGCCCGGATCGCTTTAAGCAGCGGCCTTTCCAGCAGGTAGTCATCGGAGAAGAGATCTTCTTCGCGGATCTGTTCTTCCTCCAGGTTCCTGTTCATCTGTATTCTCAACAGCTGGCGCTGGTAATTCCACTCATAGAGAGCTTTGGTTTCATCAAGCCCCTCGTAGCACTGCAGGCGGATCAGCGCTGTATCCAGTATTTCGGCCAACACTTTACCCATCTCGGTTTTGCCAACTCCCGGGGCACCTTCAATTAAAATCGGTTTTTTCAGGTCCAGGGCTAAAAATACGGTCAGGGCGGTATTTTCGTCACAAATATACCCGGCCCCGTCAAACCCTTTTTTTAGCCCGGAAAGAGTCATGGTCATTTAAATCTTCCTCACTGTTTTGTATTCTGCTCAAAGTGCCCGGCCGGCGGCCTGCCGTAAATAACA
>SLSE01000227.1 GCA_007130585.1 Syntrophomonadaceae bacterium
CGGATAAGGGAACCCCGGATAAAAGTACCAAGGTTCGCATCAATAATTTGCAGCAGTTCTTCAGCCAGGGGCCGCCTGGCGGTGGGAATGACAGCAATAAACTGTTCCCGGACAGATTTAAAATCATAAAGCAGGTAAAATACCAAAAACAGAATGAGAAAGAAATCAACAGCGCCGCCGATTAACACCAGCGAAGCTTCGGCAAGATACTCTACAGCCTGGTGCATGTTTTCGGAAATGCTAACAACTAATCCCCGGACCTCATCTTCAATATCAAGAGCTATTGTCTGCTGAGACAGCCAGGACAGAAATTCCTGGGCCCGAAGCAGGTAGTGGGGAAAACTTTCAGCCAGGTCCTCGATCTCATAGTAAATGACCGGAACAAGCAGGCTGACTACGAAAATACAAAAGAGGATAAAAATAATGAACACAAGCACTGTGGCCGGGCCGTGCTTTATTCGAAGCTTTAACTTGAGGTATTCAAGCAGGGGGTGAAGGATATATACAATCAGAACGCTGACCAAAAGCAGCCCGATCACCCAGGAAATACTTTGTATCAGCCAGATAGCGCCAAGTACTATAAGCAGAAATGATATAAGCCTGAGGGCAAAAGCCCACTGTTTATCCATCAAGTTCAACTCCCTGCTCAGCTGCGGAAACGAAAGAACAATACATCGCCGTCATGAACCCGGTAATCACGGCCTTCGACCCTGCATAATCCTTTCTCCCGGGCTCCGGCCAGTCCCCCTGCAGCAAGCAGCAGGTCCCACGGGACTACTTCAACATTTATAAAACCGCTTTCCATGTCAGAATGAACCCTGCCGGCTGCCTCAACGGCCCTGATTCCTTCAGGGACTACCCAGGCCCTGGCTTCAGTACCCTTGACAGTATAAAAAGTGGCCAGATCCAAAAGTTTGTAGCACTCCTGAAGCAGTTTTTCTGTCCGGCTTTCCTGAAAGCCGTACGCTTCAAGAAAAACTGCCCTTTCTTCCAGGGGCAGATCTGAAAGCTCAGCTTCGAGGCGGGCACACATGGGCACAATCATGCAATCACCCGGAAAATGGCTCAGGTCTGCCTGCCTGACCCGGTCTTCAGGAAGATTATATACATAGATCATTGCTTTTCGGGTTAAAAGGGCCAGCTGCCCAATAACCGCTTCTTCAGAAGGATTAAAGCTAATTTTCCTTAACGGCAGGCCCCGGTTGAGATGCTCTTCAAGCCGATCGAGGATTTCCAGTTCGAAGCGGGCTGCTTTTTCACCGCATTTCAGCTTCGGCTCAACCTTCTGGCGGCGCCTTTCAATGATATCCAAATCGGCAAACCCCAGCTCCAGGTTAACAATCTCCATGCGGTCCGCCGGGTTATCACCGCTTTCCGGGGCATTATTAAAACCGGCTACAACGTGGACCAGGAGATCAACATTTCTCAGGTGCCCCAAAAACTGATTACCCAGGCCTTCTCCACGACTGGCCCCTTTAACCAGTCCGGCCACATCAATTATTTCTATCGAGGCCGGTGTCATTTTTTCTGAGCCGCTTAAGCCGGCAAGAGCGGATAACCGCTCATCCGGTATCGGCACTACCGCCTTGTTTGGGTCTATCGTGGAAAAGGGGTAGCTCTCAATGGTTACCTCAAGAGCGGTAAGGGCTTTAAACAGTGTAGACTTTCCGGCATTTGGCAGTCCGACAATACCGCAGCTCCAGGTCATAATAAACCCTCCTTAGTCTTCCGCCTCATTACTTTCAGAGAGCACACACTTGACCCTTCGCTCAAAACGTGAGCGCGGTATCAGTACGCTGCGTCCGCAGTTTTCACACTTAATCCGGATATCCATACCCACCCTGATAATGCGCCAGCAATTTGCGCCACAGGGATGGCCTTTTTTCATCTCAACCTGTTGCCCAACGCAATATTGACCCATATCAGCCTCTCACCGGCTATTGGAAATCTTCAAGGATATTATTAATCTGTTCATAAACTTCTTCCATGCTCTTGCTGCCGTCAACAGAGCTGAGCAGATCTTTTTTCTCATAAAACTCAATCAGCGGTTCTGTTTGCTTCCTGTAAACTTCCAGCCTCTCTTTTACAGTTTCCAGGGTATCATCGTCCCTCTGGTAGAGGTCTCCACCACACTTATCGCAAACATTGCGCACTGCCGGAGGATTATATTTTATATGGTAGTTAGCCCCGCAGTTGGAACAAACCCGCCTGCCGGTCAACCTTTCGATAAGTTCACTCTCTTCAACATCGATGGAAATAACCCGGTCGATTTTTTTACCAAGCTCCGGGAGTGCTTTTTCCAAAAATATTGCCTGCTCGACAGTGCGGGGGAAACCATCAAATAAATAACCATCTTCCTCTCCGGAGTTCCGGAGCCTTTCCTTAACGATTTCCACAACAAGCTCGTCCGGCACTAGCTGCCCCTGGTCCATATACTGCTTTGCCTTACGGCCCAGTGCGCTGTTCTTTTTAACAGCACTTCTGAGAATATCTCCCGTAGAAATATTGGCGAGATTATGCTCGCCTGTAATCTTTTCAGCCTGTGTGCCTTTGCCGGCTCCCGGCGGTCCCAATAAAATTATCAGCATATTAATACCTCGCTTTAAAGTACTTCTAATAATGTGCTCGATTTTAATTGTTCTTCTTTTCAGCCATAATTCCTGCCGTGAGAAAACAAACTAATTTCAGAGCTTTCAGCAGAAAACTGCCGCTATCGCTATTTACTTTTTTGCCCGGGCATCAAAATAACGGGAAGCGCCTGTATGCGCTTCCCGTATATAGCTGATTCCCGTGGAGAAAAGCAGGGCTACACTTTTTCACTCGCCACCTGCTCGCTAAATACACCGGCCGACTTGCCTTTCTCCGGCGATTCAGAGCCCTGCGGCCTGTAACTCCATTCTTTCCTGGCCGCAGCTTTGCCGTCCTTCTCTTTTTGCTGCATCTCCATATTTCCGGTCATTACAGCGCCTTCTTCAATAATCAGGCCGTTAGCCTTAAAAGTGCCGCTGACCGTTGCAGTTTTTTTCAGTTCCAGCTTGCCTTCTGCTTCAAGTGAGCCTTCATAGGACCCTGCTATCGTTATATTCCGGGCCTTTAAATCGACAGAAACTTTTCCGCTTTCTCCGATTATAACATCGCCTTTATTGATAACTTCACCTTCGGCCTCACCATCGATGCGGATCAAACCTTTGCCGTTAATCGTTCCCTTAAACCAGGTTTCCTTGCCAATGATGGTATCAACCTTGCCTGATCCTGTTTCAGTGTTATCTTTATTAAACAATATGTCAGCCTCCTTTGCATTCCGCCTACTTATGTTTCATGTAATTTGCCGGGTTAACGGGCGAGCCGTTGCGATGCACTTCGTAATGCAGGTGCGTGCCGGTAGTCCGTCCTGTAGCGCCCATGTAACCTACGGTATCCCCTCTTTCAACCTGATCTCCGGCCCTCACATTAAAGCCTGACAGGTGGGCATAATGAGTTTCGTATCCATGCCCGTGGTTGATAATAACCAGGTTGCCGAAGCTGCCCCGGTAGGCGGCAAAAGTCACCCTGCCGGGAGCGGTAGCCATGATAGAAGAGCCCCTGGCGCCGATTATATCAACCCCGGTGTGAAACTGGTAACCGCTGGCATAAGGAATTCTTCTGGTTCCGAAACCGGAGGATAAGCGGCCCCGGGCAGGCCAGATAGAAGGTATCGCATCCACTTTATCCACGTAAGCGTCAACGGAGTCAAGCACTTCGGTTCTTTCAGGCACAACACTGGCCAGCAGGGCAAGGTTGCCGGCAGCACGGTCGAGAACTCCGCTCCCTGAAGAGCGGCTCTCGTAGATGCGTAATGAATAAAGAGGGTCCGGGGAGTTTGCCAGGTTTGGCACGCTGTTATACACAATCCCGTTACTGCCAACGGGGCTGCCGGAAGACTGGTTTTGCAGCAGTTCTTCAAGATCGGTCTGAACATTATCACCCAGGTCTGAAACTTCTATCTCCAGTTTTTCTGTAACCATTTCCACCAGTTCATCTATGGCATGAACCTGTTCCATCATTAGCTGTGTCTCCACGGCCAGTGAATCAATTTCTTCCTGCTGGGCCCTGTTAAGCTGCCTGAGAGCTTCAGCTTCCCGCGCCTCAGCGGCAACATTCAGGTATGCATACCCGAGCACACACAGGCCTGTTACTCCCAAAACCAGCAGGGTAACCACTGCCTGCACCGCATAGAGGGGAATCCTCAGGCTGTAAGTTGCCTCTTCTGAATGGGGAACAATCATTATCGTAAAACAACGCTTCTTATTAGAAGTCGACATTGCTGGAGGATGTCCTTTCACTGACGTTAATATGTTCGCGCTTCTTCCACTTTGTCTCTGCTTGCCCTAAATTAAGTGCCGGAAAAAAAATGACCATCCTATTTCGGTTGCGGCGACCTTTAAAGCCTTAATCCTAACCGAAGCTTAAATGCTCACGCCTATTATAACATACGAGTCAAAACCAACCAAACATCTCCAGGATACACTCTGTGCTCAGCTTTTCCCTGTTTTACCGGCAGGCTGCACCTCTGCACCCTTGCACCCTTTCGTCGCGGGCGCCGGCAGTCAGCTGCGGCCCGGTTTTTTGCCGCCTTCCCATCAGGCACAAGAGTCCAGAGAAAGGGGGCCGCAAATACCCTGAATGCAAATTAATAATTGCCCGCGTTTTTCCGGTTTCCGGCCCCTGATTTCTGGCTTCCAACATGGCAGGCGAACTAATAACTGCCGCAGGAATGGACCTGGGAACCTCTTGCCTGCCTGTATTTAAATTGAGCAGGCAGCAGCAGGAAGCGATAAAATGAAAAGCCGCGCTCACGAGGAAGCACGGCGGGTTGAAAGTGCCGCAAATGTTTCACGTGAAACATTTGCGGCTTTGCACGGGATCATTGTTTCACGTGAAACATTCCTAAAGGCCTTCGGGCAGCAGCTTGTTGATCAGGCGTTCAAGATCATCGTCGCTGTAGTAGTATATTTCAATAGTGCCGCCATTTTTACCCTTCTTAAGCTTAACCTTTGTTCCCAGGCTGCGCTGGATTTGAAGCTGCAATTCCGCGCTGAACGGATCCTGGACGTTCTCTTCCGCCCTTTCTCTTTTTATGTTCTTTTCGGTGTTAACATTAAGCGCCAGCTTTTCAGCTTCCCGTGCGGAAAGTCCTTCCGCAATTATCTTGCGGGCTGCAACGGCCCGGCTTTCCGGATCGGATATCGCAAGCAGGGGTCTTGCCTGACCCGGCGTTAGCTCACCTTCAGCCAGGGCCTGCAAAATTGATTCCGGCAAAGCCAGCAGTCTGACGCTGTTGGCAATTGACGGACGGCTGCGGCCGATACGGCGGGACAGCTCTTCCTGCGTATAGCTGAATTCTTCCATCAGCTTTTTATAAGCACGGGCTTCTTCAACAGGGTTCAGATCTTCGCGCTGTAAATTTTCGATCAGGGCTATTTCCAGCAGAGTGCTTTTGTCGAAAGATTTTACCACAGCCGGGACTGTAGCAAGATCCGACATCCGGGCAGCTCTGCACCTGCGCTCTCCGGCAACGAGAACATAATTTCCCTCCTCATCCGCAGGTGAGACCACTACCGGTTGCAG
>SLSE01000231.1 GCA_007130585.1 Syntrophomonadaceae bacterium
CCGGTGGAAACTATTTTGGCTCCTGCTTCTATCGCTTCCCAGGGCCAGATTTCCGGGATCGGGTTGGCGCAGGCAAACACGATTGCATCGTCAGCCATGCTTTCGATCCACTCTTTTTTAATTGTATCCGGGCCGGGCTTGGAGAGACCGATTAAAACATCGGCGCCCCTGCAGGCATCCTCGGCGCCGGTGGTCAGGCCTTCGGCATTGGTCTTCTGGGCCAGTTCCCACTTAACGGGGTGCTGTTCCTTCAGTTCGGTGCGGCCCTTGTGCAGTATGCCCTTGCTGTCGACCATGATGATTTTACCAAGGTCCGCTCCGGCCACTTCGAGCAGGCGGATCGTGCAGATGTTGGCCGCCCCGGCGCCCAGCAGGACAATTTTAACATCTTCCATTTTCTTGCCCACTATCTTCAGGGCATTAATCAGGCCGGCCAGGGTAACCATGGCCGTTCCCTGCTGGTCGTCGTGCCAGACCGGGATTTCGCATTCTTCCCGCAGCCTGTCCAGGATATAAAAACACTTCGGGCTGGCGATATCCTCCAGGTTAATCGCCCCGAAGCAGGGCTGCATCATCTTGACGAATTTAATAAGCTCGTCGGCGTCCTTGGTATCTACACAGACCGGGAAGGCATCGACACCGCCCAGGTATTTAAAGAGCAGCGCTTTTCCTTCCATAACGGGCATGCTGGCCTCGGGGCCGATGTCGCCCAGGCCCAGGACCCTGGTGCCGTCGGAAACCACGGCCGCAAAATTGCCTTTATTGGTATGCTCGTAAACCAGCTGTTTATTCTCGGCAATCGCCTTGCAGGGCTCGGCCACGCCGGGCGTGTACCAGATCGCAAAGTCCTTGATGTCGCGGACGCAGCATTTTAAATTAACTTCAATTTTACCCTTGTAGAAGGGGTGCAGACGCATTGCGTCCTGGGCCGGCTTTTTCGCCTTGGCCAGTAATTCTTCTTTGTTCATTGTCATTGTCCTGTCCCTACTTTCCACTTATAATTATAAAACCTTAAACCGGGGGCTTTACCTGGCGTACTGCTTGGCGCCTTCTTCGTAAAGATCATTGCCGTAAGCGTCGTTTATAACCGTGGCCGGAAAGTCTTCAACCTCCAGGCGGTGAATCGCTTCGGCGCCCAGTTCCGGGTAGGCTACAACTTCGCTTTTCTTTATCTTCTTGGACAGCAGGGCTCCCGCCCCGCCTACGGCGGCCAGGTAGACTCCTTTGTGTTTCACGAGGGCATCTTTAACCGCCTGGCTGCGCAGGCCCTTGCCTATACAGGCTTTCATTCCTTTTTCCAGCATACGCGGGGTGTAAGCATCCATCCGCCCGCTGGTAGTGGGGCCCGCCGAACCGATCGCCTGGCCCGGTTTTGCCGGGGTCGGGCCGACATAGAATATAAACTGTCCCTTTAAGTCTATTGGCAGATCTTCGCCTTTATCCATCAGTTCGACAAGCTTCTTGTGAGCGGCATCCCTGGCGGTATAAATAACACCGTTAATCAGGACATTATCTCCCGCTTTCAGATCCATCACATCTTCGTCGGAGAGAGGAGCCTGGATTTTTTTTGGTTCCACTGCGCTTTTCCTCCTTTCGGATCAGAACTTTAAATTTCTCTTTCCAGGTGCCGGCAGGCATGACAGTTCAGGTTAACTGCCGCCGCCATGCTGGCTATGTGAGACGGGTAGTCTTCAATGTGCACGGCCAGGGCAAAATTGCGGCCGCCGAAGCCTTGCGGCCCGACACCGAGATCATTGATTTTTTCCTTGATTTTTTTCTCCAGCTCGGCAAACCTGCTGTCGGGGTGGCTCTGCCCCACCGGGCGGAAAAGCGCTTTTTTAGCCAGTACTGCCACTTTGTCAAAAGTTCCGCCTATTCCTACGCCAACCACTATCGGCGGGCAGGGGTTCGGTCCGGCTGTTTTAACCTGGTTGACCACGAAATCAACAAAACCCTCTTCACCGTCGGAAGGCTTGAGCATTTTCACGGCGCTCATATTCTCGCTTCCGCCGCCTTTCGGAGCAAAGTGAATTTTCACCTTATCGCCGGCTACAATATCGGTATAGATTACTGCAGGGGTATTATCGCCGGTGTTCTTGCGTTCAAAAAGCGGATCTTTGACAATCGACTTGCGGAGGTAACCTTCATCGTAACCCCGTCTTACCCCGGCGTTAATTGCCTCTTCCAGAGTTCCGCCGGTTAAGTGCACATCCTGGCCCCATTCGACAAAAAATACAGCAAATCCCGTATCCTGGCAGATGGGGATTTGTTCGTCGCGGGCAATTTCAACGTTTTCAATCAGCTGCTTTAAAACTTCTTTACCGGTCGGCGATTCTTCCGTCTCCAGGGCATCCTTCAAAGCACCGAATACGTCCTGCCCCAGGTAAATGTTCGCCTCTTCACACATTTCGGCCACATGGTCGGAAATAGTTGACGCGGCAAGCTCCCGCAAAACCAGACACCTCCCTGTTTTTTATCAGTATTGAGCTGGGTTATTGCTCGATTACAGTTTATTTTTCTGCCTCTGGCTCAAAATTCCTGCCGCGAATTATAAAATTTAATATAATTCTAATATTTATTTTCTAACAGGCCGACATATTGTCAATTTATCCCGCTTTTCATCGAAAAGGGCCGCATTTTTAGAGTCTTGAAGCTTCGATCTTCTCGAGCAGTTTTTCCCAGTCGTGATCCACTTCTTCCTGGAGGGCCTCTATTCTGGCCTCTTCCATTTGCTTGAAACGGCGCTGCCCCGCCAGGTAATCCCGGAGGGGAGCTCTTTTTCCCTCGGGACGGCAGGTCATCTTCCAGGATGTTCCGTTGAATACCTCGTAGAGAGGGAAAAAGCCTGTCCTTACAGCCAGCCTGGAAAGGTGGATCGTATCGGAAGATTCCGTGCCCCAGCCGGGAGGGCAGGGCGACAGGATGTGCATGAACCGGAACCCCCTGATTTCCTGCGCTTTTTTAAGCTTTCGTTCCATATCTTCGGGGTAGGCAACCGTGGCCGTGGCGGCATAGGGAATACCGTGGGCGGCCATAATCTGCATAATATCCTTTTTCTGGCCTTCCTTGAAGAGCGGGTAGGGGGCGGTATTGGTGCGCGCCCCGAAAGGAGTGGCCGAACTGGTTTGCATCCCCGTGTTCATGTAGGCTTCATTGTCGTAACAAACGAACATGTAATCTTCGTTGCGCTGGGCCGCCCCCGAGAGGGCCTGCAGCCCGATGTCGAAAGTGCCGCCGTCCCCGGCCAGGACAACCACGGTTGTATCGTGCTTTCCTTTTGCGTTCAGGCCTCGCCTGACCCCGCTGCCTACTGAGCCGGCGCTGGGAAAGGGGCAGTGCAGGATCGGGCACTTCAGGGCCGTAAGCGGCGGCATGCCGGCGATAATACTCCAGCAGGAAGCGGTCAGGACAATTGCCAGGTCGGGGCCCAGGGCTCTTGTCAGGTAGCGGACCGCCAGCGCCGCCCCGCATCCGGGACAGGCATTGTGGCCGGCGTTGAGCATTTCCTGTTTAGCTGTAATCTCTTCTATTCTCATCACAGTTCATCTCCCCACTGTTGACCGGATCTTTCTCCGGCCATATCTTCCTCCAGGGCGCTGTCGAGCATTCCCAGGGTCAGGTCAATGCCACCGGCCAGGATCAGGTCCCTGACGGCCGGAGGTTTTTCCATGCCGTAAATGGCTGCCTGCAGTTCCTGGGCAAATATGCCTCCCATTCCGGTCGAACAGTTGCGGTCTATAACCACTACTTTTTCTATGTCGTGCGCTTCCAGGACGCTGCACAGTTCGGGGCCGGGGAAGGGGCGGAACATTCGGAGCTGGATCAGGCCGGTCCCTTCGAGTTTCGGCAGGGCCCAGCGTACTGTTTCGGCGGTTGCGCCCGCAGCCAGGATTACAGTTTTTACCCCGGGCGGTATCACGCTGTCAATCACGTCGTAGCCGCGGCCGAAAGTCTCCTTAAAACGGCTGTTAATCCTCCTGAAAACTTCCGGCGCCCTGAGCATGCAGTTGTGGCGGTTTTTGACCAGGCCGATCTGCTTATCGCCGGTGGTCAGCCCGTGCAGGTTGGCCGGACCGCCGGGAATGAGCTGGGCTTCAAAAGCGGGCGGACCGACAAAAGCGCGCGCTGTTTCCAGGTCGGGAACATCAACCGCTTCGTAAGTGTGAGATATATAGAAACCGTCAAAAATAACCATGCAGGGCAGGAGCAGTTCTTCGCTGAGCAGGAAGGCCTGCATTACTGTATCCAGGACTTCCTGGGCCCCCGAACAGTAAATTTGCATCCATCCCGTATCGCGCTGGCTGAGGCTGTCGCCCTGGTCCGGATCGAGGCACCACGGGGCGCCGATAGTGCGGTTCACGTTAACCATCACGATGGGAACCCGGGCCCCGCTGCACCAGTGAATAACTTCGTGCATGTAGGCCAGACCGTGCGAAGCGGTGGCCGTAAAAGCCCGGGCGCCCGCTGCCGCCGCGCCGTAACAGCTGGCCAGGGCGGCGTACTCCGATTCCACGCTGACAAATTCACCGCCCAGTTCGCCCCTGGCGTCAAAATTGGCGAGGGTTTCCACGATTGCCGTCTGGGGCGTAATCGGGTAGGCCGATACCATGTCCACACCCGACCGCTGGACTGCCACTGCCGCCGCCTGGCTGCCGCTCATTATTTCGAAAGCCATTTTACCTGCCTCCTTCCATGGCAAGGGCCCGCGCCGGACACTCTTTGAAACAGATCCCGCAGCCCTTGCAGTAGTCAAGGTTCAATTCATAGCGGCCGTCTACAATATCGACAGCCATATCCGGGCAAAACAGGTAGCAGATCCCGCAGGAATTGCAGGTTCCGCAGCCCAGGCAGCGCGCGGCTTCTTCAGCCGGCGCTTCCTGCCTGTCAAGCAGCTCAAGGCTCCCCCGGGCCGCCAGGTTAAGTTCTTCAAACGTTACGGGGCTATCGCCGGGCAGGTCAGTTTCCGGCCCGGGCAGCCCTTCGGTTTTCGCCATGATCGCCATGGCCGCTATACGACCCGCCCTGATTGCTTCAGGAACGGTAGCGGGGCCGCTGACCAGGTCGCCGCCCGCAAAGATGGTTGCCGGGCGGTCCAGGGACTCAAATATGGAATAATCGCGTTCCTGGCCCAGGGCCATGACCACTGTGCCGCAGGACCGGCTGAAAGACCGGCTCCGGTCTACGCTGAGGCCACTTAGGGTAGTTATGCAGTGATCGAAGATAACGCTTTCTATTTCCTCCCCGGCCGGTTCAATTTCGCGGGGCAGGGCATTGCAGATCAGTTCGACACCTTCGCGTTCAGCCGCTTCCACCTCTTCCTGGCTGGCAGGCATCTCCGCCCTGCTGCGGCGGTAAATAAGGGTAACGTGGTTGATACCGCTCAGGCGCAGGGCGCTGCGAGCGCTGTCGACGGCGGCATTTCCTCCGCCGATTACCACTACCGGATCGGCTATCTCAAGCGGTTTGCCGGTATTGATCCGGCTTAAAAACTCCAGCGCATTGTAAACGCCGGCGCTGTCTTCACCGGGAATGCCGGCCCGGCGGGGCTTCCAGGCCCCGGGGCCCAGGAAAACCTCGTCGTATTCAGC
>SLSE01000088.1 GCA_007130585.1 Syntrophomonadaceae bacterium
CAGCCTGGCCGGCCCAGTCCAGAAGCAATTCATCGCCCATGAAAGGCGCGATGAGCTGAAGAGCCAGCGGCAGGCCGTTTTTTGCCCTGCCGGCAGGAAAGGAAACCGCAGGAAGACCGGCATTCGTCCAGGGCATATTCATGGCCGGATCACCCGTGGCGCCTATTCCTTCGGGAGCGGGCCCTTTAGCGGCCGGAGTTACCCAGAGGTCGACTCCGGCACTGCGCATACTTGTTTCCAGGGTATCACGAAGATCTTTTTGCCGGCGGCGGGCTTCGATCAGTTCAGCTTTCGTCACAGCTTTTCCTTCTTCAATTATTTCCCTGGTCCGCGGTTTATAAAGATGGGCATATTTTGCATAACGCTCTTCATGTTCAATGGCCATTTCCGCGGCGATCAGCTTGCGGTGCCATTCGGCAACGGAATGTATATCATTGAGAGCGTTAGCATTTTTTACACTGTAACCTGCTGCCTTTAACTGCTCCAGCTGATCGTAAAATGCCCTGAGCGCTTCATCTGAAGCCTGTTCCAGGTACCCACCTTCCGGAACGCCCAGAACAGGAGTATATGTGGCGCTGACTTCCTGCCAGTTGTAACAGAGGATACGGGCGGCCAGGATCATTCCCTCGAGATCCTGGGTAAAACAGCCCACGTGGTCGGCCGAACGCGAAAAGTACAGCAGTCCTTCGGTGTTAATGCGGTTGTAGCTTGGTTTGAAACCGACGACCCCGCAAAAAGCGGCCGGACGGTTAACAGAACCGATTGTCTGGGTTCCCAGGGTCAGCGGGCTGAATCCTGCGGCAACCGCAGCGGCCGAGCCGCTGCTGGATCCCCCGGGGGTATGATCCGGATTATGGGGGTTTCGTGTCGGACCCGGATCAAAGTAGGCAAATTCGGTGGTTACAGTTTTGCCTAAAACCAGAACACCTTCCTGTTTAAGCAGCCTGACAGATTCTGCCTCCGGTCCGGCCAGAATTTCCGGGTCAAGATCGGAGTTAGCCCTGGTAGGAAACCCTTTAACGTGGTAAACATCTTTAACCCCAATTAATACCCCGTAAAGCGACGGCCTCCTCGCCGGGTCGGGGTATAACTGTTCCAGCTGCCCGGCCTCTTTTAAAAGCCTTTCGCGCCGTCCTTCTTCCGGCAGAAAGGTTTCCAGCGTCCGGTCATACTGCTCCAGGCGGTCACAGGTATCATTAATATATTGTTTTAAATCAAGATTTCCTCCGGCCAGATTTTCTGCAATACGGGCCAGGGGAGCAGGACTGAGATACATTTTTTATCCTCCTCTGCTTAAATGCTTTAAATATCCAGCTTGGCCAAAAAGGCTTTGAGTTCGGGGGCGATATCTTCCCGCCTTAAAGCGTATTCGATCGTAGCTTCCAAAAAACCCAGCCGGTCGCCCACATCATAGCGGCGGCCGTCAAAAGTATAAGCCCATACCGGCTGCTGCCCGGCCAACGTATTCAGGGCATCAGTTATCTGGATCTCGCCTCCCGAACCGGGCGGCGTGGATTCGAGAATGGAAAATATCCGGGGATCAATTATATAGCGTCCCAGGACGGCCAGGTCCGATTTCGCTTCCTCCCGCGGGGGCTTTTCGATCAATTCCCTTACCTTTACCACCGGCCCCTCTTCACCCTCGAAGTCGACAGAACCATACTTGTGAATATGGTCATAACCAACCCTCTGGACACCCAGTACAGTATGCCCTTTGCGCTCGTATATATCCGCCATCTGCCCGATAACAGGCACGCGGGCATGAACCACATCATCGCCGAGGAGAACAGCAAAAGGTTCGTCGCCGACAAACCGGCGGGCGCGCAGAACGGCATGGCCCAGTCCGAGAGCTTCTTTTTGCCGGATATAATAGATGTTGGCCAGTTCGCTGATCTGCTTTATAGCCTGCAGTTCCTCGTGTTTGCCTTTTTCGTCCAGCACCATCTCGAGCTCGATGTTACGGTCAAAATGGTCTTCAATCGCTTTTTTGCCGCGTCCTGTAATGATAAGGATATCTTCTATCCCGGCTTCGACCGCTTCCTCAATTACATATTGTATAGTCGGCTTATCCACGATCGGCAGCATTTCTTTAGGCTGTGCCTTCGTGGCAGGTAAAAAACGGGTCCCCAATCCTGCTGCCGGTATTACCGCTTTTTTTATTTTCACTTTCACGGATCACCACCTTACCTGATTTGTTGGGACAGGGTACATCCTGTTCTTAAAAAAGATTTCTACAAAGTTAACCTGGTTTCCTTCCCGGCCGGGCAATTATGGATGCTGAGATTGTTTATCCTGCAGGGTTCACGGGCAGGACAGGCGAAGTATTTAAGCAGTAATGCCTCACAGCGCTGCCCGGCCGGGCAGCGCTGAAGGAGCATAAATCTATGCACCTTGCAATAAGGGAGGAATACCGGTATGAAAACTATGCAGGCCGCTAGGTTAACAGAAACCGGCAGTCCCCTGGAAATTGTCGATCTCCCCATCCCCCAACCCGGCCCCGGAGAGATCCTGGTGCGGGTCAGGGCAGCCGGAATTTGCAGTTCCGATCTGCACTACCGGGACGGGCGCAGCCGGGTGACCAGGGTGCCGATAACCCTGGGACATGAAATATCAGGGGAAGTAGCCGAATGCGGCAAAAATGTAAAAGGTTTAAAGCGGGGCGATCGGGTCAGCCTGTTTTACCTGGTGACCTGCGGTAAATGTATGATGTGCTGCACGGGAAAAGACAATTACTGTCCTGAAGCCAAAATGCTGGGTAAAAATATCGACGGCGGATTTGCCGAGTACGTTACAGTCCCGGCCCGAAATGCTTTCCCTTTTCCGGAAGCAATCCCTTTCAGCCAGGCAGCCCTGATTGCCGATGCTGTAGCCACGCCCTTTCACGCCCTTAAAAGGGCTTCTGTTCAAACCGGTGAAAACGTTTTAATTATCGGTATCGGGGGGCTGGGGCTTCATGCCGTACAGATTGCCCGGATCATGGGAGCCGGCCGGGTAATTGCCATGGACCTTGCCGACGACAAGCTTGAACTGGCCTTAAGGGTCGGCGCCACGGCGGTGATTAACCCGCAAAGAGATAATGCAGCCGATAAAATTGCCACCCTGACCGGCGGTGGCGGAGTTGATATTGCGGTGGAATTAATCGGCCTGGGCGGCACGATCAGGCAGGCCATAGAATATACAGGCCCGGGCGGCCGCACGGTGGTCGTCGGCATCTGCCCCGAAGAGATCGGCCTTAACCCTTACCATGATCTGCTGTTGAAAGAGCGGACCATCATGGGCAGCGCCGACCAGTGCAGGGCTGATTTCCCCGTGATCATAGAAATGGCCGCCCAGGGGAGGCTTGACCTGTCTCACTCAGTCAGCCTCGAGCTGCCGCTTGCCGAAATAAACCGGGGCCTGGAGATGCTTGAGAAAAAAGATCGTGACCCGGTAAGGGTTGTAGTTAGCTTTCCCTAGCCGGAACCGGCCTTACTGCTCATATTTTCGGTACCTCCGAGATCGACCAGGTCCGGGAAATCCGCCCTGATCCTGGCGTCAAGCTCCGCAGGGATAATTGGCTCGGAGGGTTCTTCCAGCAGCTGCGCGGCATAATCTTCCGCCCTTTTCCAGCTGTCTTTACTCCCGGCATCAATCCACTGCTGGTAAGGTTTCCGTTCACTGGTCCGGGGTGAGTACAGTTCCGTGCGCATGTACCTGATCGTATGCTCTTCACTCAGGTAATTACCTCCCGGTCCTACCCGGGCAATCGCATCATAGGCCAGGGTATCGGGGGTGATCTCAATCCCGCGCAGTGTGCGCAGGCAATTACCGATAATATCATTATCAATTATGTACTGGGCATAGGATGCGGTCATTGCTCCGTCAAGCATGCCAAAGGCTTCATGGATGAAATTGCCGCCGGCCAGGGCCGCCAGCATCGCCGTGGAAGCGCTTTCATGGGCCGCCTGGGCATCAGGGAGCTTGGAGTCCGTCGTTCCCACTGTAAGATAGCAGGGCAGGCGGTAGAAATGGGCCATCTGGGTAATGGCCGCATTCATCAGCCCCGATTCAATACTGCCCATCAGGAATGACATTGTCCGCATATCCATGGTAACCGGTACAGCGCTGTACAGGACCGGTGTGCCGGGGCTGACCAGCTGGGATAAAATTACCCCCATCAGGGCTTCGGCATTTTGCTGCACCAGGGTTCCGGCCAGGGTTACCGGGGCCGTTGCGCCGGCTGCCGGCGCCGTTGAAGTTGCCAGGGGCAGCCCGTAGCTGGCTACAGCCATTATGTATTCAGCATGATCCGGGCTGATTTTCAGCGGGCTGGTTATAGACGAGATAAAGCCGATAAAAGGCCTGCGCCGCAGGTTTTCCTGACCCCCGGCAATAATTGAAGCGATCTTAACAATATCGTCTAATCCCTGCCTGTTAAAAATACCGCCCATGACCGGTTTACTGGTGTTGAGAAGAGCCTGGTATTTTGTATTGATATCGACAGTATCAATATTGATATCGTGCGGGTAAACGGGGATAATAAAGAAATCAAGATTCTCGAGCCTGTCGGCAAGACGGGCCAGGTCAGCGACATCCTGCAGGGTGGAGGGCCGCTTTTCACGATCCAGATCCAGGACATAGAGCGCCAGCCCGCCGGTCCCGAAATGGACCTGCTTGCCGCCAATAGTAATGCTGTCCCCTTCCTTCCGGCCGTAAAACACGAATTCCTCGGGCGCCTGTTTGATCAGGCGGGAAACCATTTCCCTGGGAACATAAACCCGGTGGCTGTCGTAGTCCACCCCGGCCCCTTTTTGATCGAACAGCTCCAGGGCGGGCAGGTAATTGATCTCGAATCCGACATTTTCAAGGACCCTGATCGTTGTTTCATGGACCTGCCTGATTTCTTTTTCTGATAATACCTGGTAATTTCCACCTTCATAAATCGGGTACTTCATTTAATCTTCCTCCATTGCGCGGTGGTTTAAACCGGCTGACTGCTGCCTGCTTATTCCTTGTTAATCGAGTCCCACTTTTCCACCATTGCGGCAATCAGGTCTTCCCGGGTAATAATCCCCTGTACCCTGTTATTATCATCAACTACCGGAACCCGGTTAATATCGTTCTCCCTCATCAAGCGGACAATCTCGTAAAACGGAGTATCCAGGGATACAGAAATAACATCCCTGGTCATTAAAGTGTCTACAGTAGTAGAGGCCACCAGTTCGATTACTTCTATACCGCGATGCGTGATGTCAACATGTAAAACTTCCTTGCTTTTTGTAAAAACACGATGCGGGTCGCGCAGCGGCTGACCGATGATCTGCTGGGTGTGACGCAGGATATCGGTTTCCGATAAAATACCGATTACTTCATCCTCATCACTGACGACCGGCACACCGCTGAAGGAGTTTTCATCTAAAATTTCGGCTGCCTTCTTCAGCGGTGTATCGGCCTTAATAGTAATTACAGGCGAACTCATAACATCTCTCGCTAATACCGCCATATTAATCCCTCCCATGTTTATTGTCAACAGAACCTGCAAGTAAAATTAAGGGCAGGCAGAACCATATCTGCCTGCCC
>SLSE01000050.1 GCA_007130585.1 Syntrophomonadaceae bacterium
GGGCTTAGTTTGAGCCGGGAGCGGATTGAACAAACTTTTTCCAATGTTAATGAGGCGCGCAGCTACCAACTTGAAGTCAACGGACTTCGGAAAACAGATCCCACCCTGCTCAGCGGTGATGAAGCCCTGGGTTACGTTTATCTTTTATTCCTCGGGTCAGGACATCAACAAACTGCCGAAATATGGCAGACCCTGGCAGAAGAACTCCGTAAAGAAAAGGAAGCAAAATCCGGGGAGAAAGAATTCGGGGGCGAAGACAGCGTGCGGCTGATCTGGCTTCATCTCCGGCCTTACCATTCATCAGATTTAATTAATTACCTGGAAAGAGAGCTGGAAGCCCGCATAGTGATGGAAGAAATGAACTATGTTTACTGGCCACCCCTGAATGCGGATAAACCATTTGAAAGCCTGGCCCGTAAAGTTCTGGCCAACCCGGGACTGGGTCCCCTGGAACGGCGCCTGAGCTCGATAGAAGAAATGGTCAGCGACTACAAGGCAGACGGAGTGGTTCACTTTTCCCACTGGGGCTGCCGTCAGTCCGTGGGAGGGACGCTTTTATTAAAAAAATACCTGAAGAAAAAACAGATCCCTTTCCTCTCTCTCGACGGTGACTGTATAGATGGTTCCAGCTTCCCCTGGGGACAGGCCCGGACCCGCGTTGACAGCTTCTATGAAATCTTACAGCACTGACTTTCTTAATCCTGTCCGAACAGCAAGATCTGGTTCAATAAGAAAGAAGCAGCTCAGGTTAACCCGGGTTGCCTCATATTAATTAACTCCAATTCAAAAAACAACTCACCAGAGCCTGATCATATGGTATTATATGCAAAAAGGAGAGAAGCAATTGAGAAACAGAGACAGCTACGCCGAACCTTTCAGGATAAAAATGATCGAACCAATTAAACAGAAAGATCGGGAAACCAGGGAAGATTTAATAAAAAAAGCTCATTATAACGTTTTCAATCTCAAGGCCGAAGATGTTTATATTGACCTGCTGACCGACAGCGGCACATCAGCAATGAGCGCCAACCAGTGGTCCGGGATGATGATCGGCGACGAGTCCTACGCCGGATGTGCCAATTTCTACAACCTGGAAGAGGCAATCCGGGACATTCTCGGTTACATGTACGTAGTCCCGACCCACCAGGGCAGGGCAGCCGAAAACATCCTCATGTCCATGTTTGTCGGCGAAAAGCAGACCGTGATCGGGAATATGCATTTCGATACAACCGAAGGACATATTCGTCTCAGAAATGCAGTGCCATTGAACCTGGTTATCGATGAAGGGTTAAACCCTGATACCGATCATCCCTTCAAGGGCAACATCAACCTGGAAAAACTTGAAGAAGCGCTTGCAGGGCAAGGCCCTGAAGAAGCGCCTCTGGTGATCATGACAGTTACCAGCAACAGTAACGGCGGCCAGCCGGTTTCGATGGATAATATGCGGGACGCTTCCATCCTGGCAAAAAAATATAACCGCCCGCTGATTATAGATGCCGCCCGGTTTGCCGAAAACTGTTATTTTATCAAGCAGAGGGATCGGGCTTACCATAACGTATCAATCAGGGATATTGCCCGGGAAATGTTTTCTTACGCCGACGGCTGCACGATGAGTTCCAAAAAAGATGCCCTGGTCAATATAGGCGGTTTCCTGGCTTTTAAGGATAATGAACAATGGTACGAAGAGGCGGTCCAGATTCAGATCTGCTATGAAGGTTTCCGTACCTACGGCGGCCTGGCAGGCCGCGACCTGGAAGCCCTGGCCCGCGGCCTTTATGAAGGCACTGAAGAAGATTACCTGGAAGACCGAATCGGCCAGGTAGCTTATCTTGGTCAAAAAATGACCGATGCCGGCATACCGATCATGAAACCAGTCGGCGGACACGGTGTTTTTGTAGAAGGCAGCAAGTTCCTTTCCCATATTCCCCGGGCTAATCTCCCGGCCCAGGCCCTTGTGGTGGAACTCTACCGGGAAGCAGGAATCAGGGCAATAGAACTGGGCACCTGTGCCTTTGGCTACACCGACCCTGAAACCGGAGAAGAAGTTTATCCGAACCAGGACCTGGTCCGCCTGGCCATACCCAGGCGGGCTTATACAGACCGCCACATGGACCAGGTGGCGCAGGCATTTGAAAAGATCGCCGCCCGTAAAGGCAGGATAAGCGGAATGGAATTCACTTACCAGGCCGAAATACTGCGGCATTTTACCGCCCGCTATCGCCCGCTGTAAATATTATTAATTGAGTGCAGGGGATAATTGATCAAGGGGAGCGAAAGGGGTTGCCGGGCAGAATAAACAGGGCAGCCCTTTTTTTAATTCATAATTTATGGACTGTCCCGGGCTATCACCGGTTAAAACGGCTGCTGTTGAAAAATGCAACCCGGTCGGAACCCCGGCAGCAGCCTCATTTATATTAAAAAACATCCTGGTCAATAAAAATATCAACAATATCGGCCATCAAAATTTCCAAATCACCCTGACTGACTCCCAGTAAATTCATGGAGTCCTCCGATAGGGGATACATCAGACCGTCCAGACCCAACCCCATACCCATCTGCAAAGTTACCGCATCCGACAGATGAACTATAGCGGTTAACTCGGGGTTATCAACCGCTTCGAACGGGTGGTGATGACAGGCGATCGCTTCTACCAGGTCCGGGGGAATCCGGGTCCGGATTTTGTGCCGACCTGCCACCAAAAAGTCCTGCCGGGCAGCCCCGGCAATATTTGTTGAGATTTGTTGAGATCCCTACGCACTTTTCCCCACTGTGAACTCTTTATAAACACGAATCGACTCCCTTTGCCTGGTAGTCGTTTTCCCCGACCGATACAACAGTCTCTGCTGAACCTTAAGAACTTAAAAAGGAAATGGTTAATTGTAACCGAATATTTCTATGAATGCAGGAATATATTACTCGCATGCATAATTAAGCCTGCAAATCGGCTGTAAATTTGATGCCCCCAGAGGAGATAACTATGCAAATCACTTCGGAAGCAGTCGGCAAAAAGCTAAAAGACTACAGGACAGAAATTACCCAACGTCAGATCAGCAATTATGCTGCCGCTGTAAGCGATCCGAACCCCTTTTACCTGGACGATGAAAGAAAAGACGGGCTAATTGCACCGCCCACCCTGGCCGCCGCCTTAACCTGGCCAATCATTCAGAATATTTATGATTATGTCGACCTGGAATATCCCCCGGAAATACTTTTCCAGCTTGTCCATTATTCGGAACATCTTGATATTCACCGCCCGCTGCGGGAGGGAGACGGAATAACAATCAGCGGAGAAGTGGCCGCCGTAATTCCCGGGGAAAAAGGGACCCATGTTGTCTTCAAGCTTCCCGCTTATGACAGGACCGGAAATCCTGTCTTCACTGAGTATATCGGCGGCATGCTGCGGGGGGTTAAATGCCTCGATGAGGGAAAAGGCCTGGAAAATATCCCTGTTCCGGCTGTCCCGCCTGCCGGTGAAACTCTTTTATGGGAAACGGCACAGCCGATTACCAGGGAAGCGTGTTACATCTACGAAGGCTGTGCGGATGTGCCTTTTCCCATTCACACCTCCCCCGCTTTTGCCCGCAGTGTCGGCCTTCCAGATATAATTTATTATGGCATCGGAACCCTGGCTCACGCCGTCCGTGAAATGGTCAACAGGGAGGTTGCCGCCGATCCTTCACCGATCAGGACAATATCGTGTCGCTTCAGGGGTATGGTTTTGCCGGACAGTTTTATACGCATTCAGCTGCAGCAGCGCAGCACCGGCCCGGCCGGCACAACTTTGTTATTCCGCGTCCTAAACCAGGAAGGCAGGGAAGCAGTCAGCAGCGGATGCCTGATCTTAGACACTTAAAATACTCACAGTTACTGCTTCCTGTGCAGCTTGCGCAAAAGCAATCAGCCGCCTTCGCGGTATGGTAAAAAAATCAGCAGGCATAGAATTTAAAACCGGTAGATTATCTTTTATCATTAAAGCCTGCGGGTGAAGCCTTTTGCAGCCGTTAAGAAAGTATAGTTTTTACGGACTCTGTTCACCCAGGAGCCGGGCAACCTTTAAACCGGGGCAATATTATAGCGGGATGGGGAAATGCTGAGCAGAGGCATGCATAAGGCCGTAATAAACCGCAATCTGCCCCGCAGATATATAAAACCAATTGGAGGGAAAATGCCGTGAACGAAAACGATTGGAAACTGCCGCTTTTAAACTCTTATCCGGAAAAGTGGGCCAGGGAAACGCCGGACAAGCCGGCCTTGATCCAGCACGAAGACGATAAAACTATCAGCTACAAAAAGTTCGAAACCCTGGTCGATTTTTTTGCCCTGCGCCTGCTTGACATGGGCATCGGCAAGGGCGACCGGGTGGCAACCATGCTGGTACTGATTCCCGAGCACGTGTTGTTGATGTACGCCTGCTTTAAAATAGGGGCAATTATTGCTCCCCTGGACGTCCGTTTAAAAGAGGCGGAAGTGGTCCGCGACCTTGAAAAAATAAAACCGAAAGCTTTCTTCTTCCTGGGCAAAACACCGGTTATAGACTTCAGGGAAATGGGCAAAGCCGTTCGTGACAACTGTCCCTATGTTGAACACCTGGTTCAGTTCACCCCCGATCCCGGACCGGGGGAGGTGATAGACGGGGCCATAGCGATCACCGACATGATGGCCAAAGGGAAGCTGATCGGCCTGAAACTGAAAAATATCTTCACCCGCCACCTGGAAAAAGCCTACCGCGAAATCAATACAAAAACTCCGGCCCTGATTATCTATACAACCGGAACCACGGGTGAACCAAAGCCTGCGGTGATGAGTCATGAAAATATCATAGTGCAAAATGAAGTCCTTAACAGGGGAGTGGGATTGGCAGGCAACAAGATGGTTATGCTTGTTAACCTGCCTCCCAGTCATGTGGGCTGTGTCACCGAACAGCTTATGACCACCCTGTACGTCGGGGGCACTGCCGTACTCTTACGTATCTTTGATCCAAAGCTGACTCTCGAAGCTATAGAAAAATGGGACGTTAACATTTTTGGCCAGATTCCAACTCAATTCCGTCTCGAATGGGCCCTTCCCGAATATGAAAACTACGACCTGAGCAGCCTGGAGTACGCCATATACGGCGGTTCCGCTGTTGACAGCGTTTTCCTGAGGCAGCTCTCCGAAATGGCTCCCAACTTCGGAACCGGAATCGGGATGACCGAAACTGCCGGGTTTTATACTTTTACCCCGCGGGGGATTTCGGTTGAAGAAATGGCCGGTCAGGTTGGCAGGGCCTTCGATGACCTGGCACCGGTAACTATCCGGAAGCCTCAGAATTCAGACGGAACAGCAGGCGAAGAAATGCCTTTTGGCGAGATCGGCGAAATTTGCGTAAGCGGCCCGATTGTTTTCCAGGGTTATTACAGCATGCCGGAGGAAACTGCCCGGGCAATAAGCAGTGACGGCTGGCTCTATACCGGTGACATGGGGTATTTTA
>SLSE01000035.1 GCA_007130585.1 Syntrophomonadaceae bacterium
AGGAAAAATTCGCTCCGGGCCAGCCTTGTTGAATCGTTGACCAGCAGGCAGATCGTTTCTCCCGCCCTGACGGTTTCCCTGAGCGGGGCTGAACTTATTGGGCTGCGCAGCGCTTTTAAAAGAGCTTTTCCCGGATCGGGCAGCGGCTCACGATGCCCGATTTCCAGAAGCCGGCAGGGAATCCCTGCGGGCAGTTCAAGGGAAATCTGCTCATGACCATAAGCCAGTTTTAGCAAATTTCATCACTTCCTGATCATGGAAATATAATCGTGCCGGATAATTTTCTCCCTCAAACAATTTCATCTTCCGCCAGCAGGGCTGCTCCCAGCGCCCCTGCAATTTGCGGCTCATCGGGAACAATAATCTTAGTTTTCAGCTTTTCGTTCAGGGCACCGACCACTGCTCCGTTCTTAGCCACGCCACCGGTTATCATAACGGCTTCTTCAAGGCCAATCCTGTGAACCATGCCGGCAGTGCGGTCGGCAATAGCCTGGTGAAGGCCGCGGGCAATATTTTCCCTGGGCAGGCCCCGGGCAATCAGTGACACCACCTCGGATTCGGCAAACACCGTACACATGCTGCTGATCGAAACTGTGTCCTGCGCCCGATTGCTTAAGCCGGCAAGGCCGTCAAGCTCCACTTCCAGGGCCTGGGCCATGACTTCCAGGAACCGGCCTGTGCCTGCAGCGCACTTGTCGTTCATCGAAAAGTCAAGCACCTTCCCCTTATCACTTAAACTGATTACCTTGCTATCCTGGCCCCCGATATCAATAACCGTCCGCACCGCGGGATTTAAATAGTGCGCTCCCCGCCCGTGACAGGTTATCTCGGTAATACGTTTGTCGGCGAAATCTATGCTTACCCTGCCGTAACCCGTGGCCACGATATAACGCAGGTCGGATCGGGTCAGGCCCGCTGCTTCCAGGGCTGTATCCATTGCTTTATCGGCGGCTGTTTTACTATTCGCGCCGGTGGGTATAATCACATAGTGCAAAATTTTACCCTCTTCAAGCAGAACAACTTCTGCGGTAAGAGAACCGACATCAATTCCAGCTACGACCATCTCAGTAACCTCCGGAAAAATATAATCATTAAAGAAAAATGTTTCACGGGTGTACCCGGACCCCGCCATTTAGAGCAGCGCTTTAATAGCTTTCCAGACTTCGTCCCGGCCCGCTCCTGTAACAGCGGAAAAAGGAATCAGCAGGTCATCTTCAAAAAGGCCCAGGCCCTTTCGGAGCACAGAAATCTGCTTGATTAAAGCCCCGCGTGAAAGTTTATCAGCTTTGGTCGCTACGGTTATTGTGGCAATAGTATGAGCCCTCAGCCAATCAGACATCAGGCGGTCCGATTCTGAGGGTTCGTGCCGGCAGTCTACCAGGTGCAGGCAGCCGCGAAGATTGAGCCTGTCGCCCAGGAAATCTTCAATGATCGGGGCCCAGCGAGCTCGCTCTTTTTTTGAAACCCTGGCATACCCGTAGCCGGGCAGATCAACAAAACAGAGCTTTTCGTTTAAAAGGTAAAAGTAAAGCCCCCTGGTTTTACCGGGCGTAGAACTGGTTCGGGCCAGGTTTTTCCGGCCGATCAGGTTATTTAAAAGGGAAGATTTGCCGACATTGGATCGCCCGATAAAGGATACTTCGGGATATTCCCAGGTTGGAAACTGCTCTACGTTATATGCCGCTGCTTTTAACTCTGCCTGTTTAACTTTCACTTGTTCACCTTATTTAAGGCATACCAGGATTCCTGCATAAGTGGATCTGATATGTAAAATGAAGTCCTGCTCACCAGGGTTGCTTTAAAAATAAAGAACAGGTTTAGCTTTCCAAACTATCACCCGGCAGGCGCTTTTTAATGCTGTACCGGCGAATCATGGGTGCCTTCAGGAAGGTTGAGTTCGTTTTCTTTCAATTCTCTTTCCTTATGATCTTTTTCGGTCTCGCTTTCCCGTTTCGCCAGGGCCATCTCGAGCACCTCGTCCATGTGCTCAACCAGGATCACTTCTATTTTGCGTTTCACGTTCTGGGGAATGTCGCTCAGGTCGCGGCGGTTTTCGGCAGGCATCAGGATATACTTGATCCCCGCGCGGTGGGCGGCCAGAATTTTTTCTTTAACCCCGCCCACCGGCAGCACACGGCCGCGCAGCGTTATCTCCCCGGTCATGGTAACATCATTCCTGACCGGCATCCTGGTCAGGGCCGACGCCAGGGCCGTTGCCATGGCAATGCCTGCTGAAGGGCCGTCCTTTGGAATGGCTCCTTCGGGAACATGGATATGGATATCGACATCTTCGTAAAAGTTCTCGTCAAGTCCGAGAGATTCAGCCCGTGAACGTATATAACTCATGGCCGCCTTGGCCGACTCCTGCATGACATCGCCGAGCTGGCCGGTCAGAGTCATTTTGCCTTTACCCTTCATGGGAGTAATTTCAATAGAAAGCAGGTCTCCTCCGCTTTCAGTCCAGGCCAGTCCGGTTGCCACGCCGATCTCGTCATGTTTTTCTGCGGCACCGTAGCGGTAGCGCGGGACACCCAGGTATTTCTGCAGGTTCTGACGTGAAATCTTGATCTGCTTTTTGCGGTCCTTGGCCACTTCACGGGCCGCTTTCCGGCAGATTGCAGAGATGCTTCTTTCCAGGTTGCGGACGCCCGCTTCCCTGGTATATTCACGGATCACCCTGCGCAGGGCGCCTTCCGATATCTGCAGATTGTCATCGGACAAACCATGTGCTTCAAGCTGCTTGGGGATCAGGTAATGGATGGCTATTTCAACCTTGTCTTCTTCGGTATAGCCCGGTATGTGGATCAACTCCATCCTGTCCAGCAGCGGTTGCGGTATATTATAAGATATGTTCCCGGTGGTTATAAACATCACCTGGGACAGGTCGAAAGGAACCTCGATATAGTGATCGCTGAAAGAGTTGTTCTGCTCGGGATCAAGGACTTCCAGCAGGGCTGAAGAAGGGTCTCCCCTGAAGTCTGTAGACATCTTGTCAATTTCATCCATCAGGAAAACGGGATTCTTTGATTTGGCCTGTCTCATTCCCTGGATAATACGGCCGGGCAAAGCCCCTATATAGGTCCGCCGGTGTCCCCTTATTTCTGCTTCATCGCGCACCCCGCCCAGGGAGATACGCACAAAATTACGTTCCAGCGCCCTGGCAACAGATTTAGCCAGCGATGTTTTCCCTACGCCGGGAGGCCCCACCAGGCAGAGAATCGGCCCTTTAAGCTTTTCAGCCAGCTGACGGACCGCAAGATATTCAATGATCCGCTCTTTGACTTTCGTCAATCCGTAATGGTCTTCATCCAGGATTTCCTCCGCCCTGTCCAGGTCAAGCCGGTCAGAGGTTTCAGTCACCCAGGGCAGTTCAAGAAGCCAGTCCAGGTAAGTTCTGATTACAGTGCCTTCCGCTGCGGCGGGCGGCATTTTTTCAAGGCGCTCCACTTCTTTCAAAGCTTTATCTTCCACCGATTCGGGCAGGTTGGCTTCTACAATTTTCTCCCTGTACTCCTCGGCTTCCGCCGTGCGTTCATCTTTTTCGCCCAGCTCTTTCTGGATCGCTTTCATCTGCTCCCTGAGGTAGTATTCTTTCTGGGTCTGCTCCATCTGCTTGCGGACCTGCAGGTTGATTTTACGTTCAATTTCCAGTATTTCCATCTCGCGGCTCATTATCTCAACTAACTTTTCAAGACGGTCCCTGGGCTTAACAGCTTCCAGAATTTCCTGTTTTTGCTGGATTTTCATGCTCAGGTGAGAGGCAACAACATCGGCAAAGCGGCCCGGCTCCTCAATCTCGCTGACAGTAGTCAGAGTTTCCGGGGGCACCTTGCGGCTGGACTTGATGTACTGTTCGAACTGGTGAAGCAGCGTCCGCATCAGGGCTTCTATTTCCGGTGTTCGTTCCGTACTGTCCTCGATGACCTCCACCTGCGCTTCCAGGAAAAGTTCTTCGGTAAAAAGTTCCGCGACCCCGGCCCTGGTCAGGCCTTCCACCAGGACCCGGATTGTACCGCCGGGAAGCTTGATCATCTGTTTGACTTCCGCCAGGGTCCCCACATCGTGCAGTTCCTCCCGGGACGGCTCGTCTACCTTGGCATCCTTTTGGGACACCAGCAATATCCGGTTATCATTCATCATCGCCCGCTCCAGCGCGGAAATCGAGCGTTCCCTGCCGACATCAAGATGGAGCACCATATAGGGAAATACCAGTACTCCCCTTAAAGGCAGTACGGGTAACTTCTCTTTTTTTGACATGGTAAAAGCCTCCTTCTCATTTAAAAAGTTAAGCGAGAAGCATTAATTACGGTAATATTCGCCTCCCGCTTATTCATTCCTTTATAGCCGCATTGATTCTGCGGAGTCTGCCGGATCTCTATTATGCGCTCTCTTCTTTTTTCTTGCGCTTGTTGTCTTTTGTAACCAAAATCGGGTTTTCGCCGTTGACGACCACTTCCCTGGTAACCACGCACCTCTCGATATCGTCCCTGGAAGGCAGGTCGAACATGACATCGAGCAGCGTTTCTTCCAGGATGGCCCGCAAACCCCGGGCCCCGGTATTTCTTTTCATGGCCTCTTCGGCTATCGCCTGCAGGCAGTTTTCTTTAAGCTCGAGAGCAACGCCGTCAAGTTCAAAAATCTTCTGGTACTGCTTGACCAGCGCATTGCGCGGCTCCGTCAGGATGCGGACGAAAGCCTCACTGTCCAGCGGGTCTAAAGTGGCAATAACGGGCACCCTGCCTACAAACTCAGGGATCAAGCCGTATTTCAGCAAGTCCTGGGGCAGAATCTGCTTCAGGATTTGCCCGAGGTTGTTATCGTCGCGGGTTAGAACTTCAGCCCCAAAACCAATTCCTTTATTGCCGACCCGGTTCTGGATAATCTTTTCCAAACCGTCAAAAGCCCCGCCGCAAATAAAGAGAATATCGGTAGTATCGATCTGCATGAATTCCTGGTGGGGGTGCTTGCGTCCGCCCTGGGGCGGCACGCTGGCCACTGTTCCCTCAAGAATTTTCAGCAGTGCCTGCTGGACGCCTTCTCCCGAAACATCGCGGGTTATGGAAGGGTTGTCCGTTTTGCGGGCAATTTTATCGATCTCGTCAATGTATACAATTCCTTTTTCCGCTTTTTCAAGGTCGTAATCGGCGGCCTGAATAAGCTTTAGAAGTATATTTTCAACATCTTCGCCGACATAGCCGGCTTCGGTCAGGGAAGTGGCGTCGGCTATGGCAAAGGGAACGTTTAAAATACGGGCCAGGGTCTGGGCAAGCAGGGTCTTTCCAACCCCGGTCGGGCCGATCAGGGCAATGTTGCTCTTCTGCAGCTCAACGTCTTCCAGCTTCTGGCCTGCATTAACCCTTTTATAGTGGTTATACACCGCAACAGCAAGGCTTTTCTTGGCGCCCTCCTGCCCGATTACATAATCGTCAAGAACATCCTTGATATCCTGGGGGTTGGGAAGTTCCACGTTCCCCAGTTCAGCTTCTTCGCCGATTTCTTCTTCAATTATTTCATTGCATAGCTCTATGCACTCGTCGCAAATATAGACCCCCGGTCCGGCAACCAGCTTGCGAACCTGGTCCTGGGTCTTACCGCAGAATGAGCACTTCAGGTGCCCTTTTTCTTCATTAAATTTAAACATGTGGAGAAATCACCTCATCTCCGATATTATTAGCTTCTGTTAACCAGAATTTCATCAATCATCCCGTATTTATGAGCATCTTCGGCTGACATAAAGAAATCGCGGTCGGTATCCCTGGCAATTGTTTCAACCGGCTGTCCGGTATGGTCGGCAAGGATTTCATTCAGGGTTTCGCGGATCTTCAGAATCTCGCGGGCATGAATATCAATATCAACAGCCTGGCCCTGGGCACCGCCTAAGGGCTGGTGCAGCATGATCCTGGAGTTCGGCAGCGCGAAGCGCTTCCCTTTATCACCTGCCGCCAGAAGCACAGCGCCAAAGCTTGCTGCCAGGCCGACACAAATAGTCGAAACAGCAGGCTTTACGTAACGCATTGTATCGTATATGGCCATACCGGCGTATACTGCGCCGCCGGGAGAATTGATATAAAGGTTAATATCTTTTTTCGGGTCTTCCGACTCCAGAAAAAGCATCTGGGCCACAATCAGGTTGGCAACATTGTCATCAATGGGGCTGCCCAGGAAAACTATGCGATCCTTAAGCAGGCGTGAATATATATCATAAGCCCTTTCACCGCGGCTGGTTTGCTCCACTACCATAGGAACTAAAACACTCACTGTATAAAACCTCCTTGTATTATTTTGCTTAAGCCGGGATAAAATCTTCCGGCCTCTATTTCTATTATACTACTCTTTGTCATTTTCCTGAACAGCGTTTTCCTCCGGCTCCTCTTTTTCCTCTTCCGGGGCTTTTTCTTCTCTCTTCACTTTCGAAATTTCAGCTTCTTCCACCATCAGGTCGATCGCTTTCCGGATCCGCATTTCTTCCTTCATAACCGGCAGGCGGCCCTGCTTTTCCAAAATATCCCTGATTCTTTCCGGGTCGTCACTGTAACTTTCCGCGATCTCTTCGATCTTGCTGTCTAGTTCGCTATCCTCAATATTGATTCCTTCTTTTTTGGCAATGGCATCAAGGACCAGGTTGGCCCTGGTTCTTTCTTCCGCCTCTTCCCGTCTTTCATCACGCAGTTCCTCCCTGCTTTTCCCCGCCATCTGGAGAAACTGGTCCAGATCGAGACCCTGATAGCGAAGATAGCCTTCCATATCGCCAATCATCCGGTCAATCTGCCGTTCAACCAGGGTCCCGGGCGGTTCTACTACGGAAAGATCGGAAATTTGCTTGATTAAAGATTCTTCAAGCTTTGTTTTCGACTCTTCCTCCGCCCGGTTAAGCATCTTTTCTTTTAAGTCTTCTTTCATTTCTTCAAGATTATCAAACTCGCTGATTTCCTGGACAAATTCATCATTAAGGTCCGGCAGCTGCTTTTCCTTGATTTCCTTAATCTTTACATTAAACACAGCGTCTTTTCCGGCCAGGTCTTCCGTCCGGTAGTTTTCGGGAAAGCTGACATGAACTTCCTTTTCCTCGCCGATACTTGCGCCAACCAGCTGCTCCTCAAAACCGGGTATGAAGGATTGAGAGCCGATTTCAAGCTGGTGGTCTTCAGCTTCCCCGCCTTCAAAGGGCTCTCCGTCAATAAACCCTTTAAAATCAATTGTCACCAGGTCGCCCTGCTTTACCGGCCCTTCTTCCTTCGGGACGAGGCGGGCATTTTGCTCCCTGAGCATGTAGATCTGATGATCTACCTGCAGATCTTCAACTTCCGCCTCCTCCTGTTCGGCTTTCAAACCCCTGTACTCGCCCAGTTCAACTTCAGGAATGACTTCGACCACGGCATTAAAACGCAGAGGCTTTCCTTCCTCTATCTGGAGCAGTTCAAATTCAGGCTGCCCTACAGGATCGATATCCGCTTCTTTAAGGGCCTCATCATAGGCGGAAGGCACCAGCAGCTCAAGGGCCTCTTCATGTAAAACCTCGGGCCCGAATCTCGATTCCAGGATACGGCGGGGCACTTTGCCCTTGCGAAAACCGGGCAGGTTAACATCCTTGACCACTTTACGGTAAGCTTTGGCCAGCGCCGTATCAACGTCCGGGGCAGCTACCTCTATTTCCAGCTTGACTTTTGTATTTTCTATTTTTTCCTTTTTATTAAGCATTTGCGCTCCTCTCCTTACCCTTCAATTCAATTTATATTATATACCTGATATTATAAAACAAAAGACGAATAATAAAAACGCCTTAAAATCAGGCGTTAAAACAATTATATATTACCATAGAAGAAACAGCGACACAACAGGAAATAAGGCAATGCTTCACAGGGTACAGGAAACTCCGAAAGCAAAAATAATGCCGCTGGTTTAAATCCTTGGAAGGCGCGGACTCCGATATTTTTATTTGCTTCCAGTACATGCGTTGAGAAAGACTTTCCACCGCTTTTATTTCTGAAATGCCTTGTCTTCAGCAGGCAGACTTTCTAGTTCCTAATAATTGCGAAAACTGTTGATCATTGTTTCAAAAAAGTATACAATAGGAACGAATGAGCATTCATTCATTAAATTGGGAGGGTTAAATTGGCCAAACGAAGCGGCGAAAAACACGATGTTATCCTCGACGCGGCCGTAAAAACCTTTGCCCAAACCGGCTACCACCGGACCAGGGTGTCCGATATTGCACGTGAAGCCGGAGTAGCCGACGGAACTGTCTACATATACTTCGAAAACAAGGAAGACATCCTGGTAACCCTCTTCCAGGATCTGATGCTGCGGTTTGTCGAAGACCTTTGCTGCGAGCTCATGCAATGCCGGGACGCCAATGAAAAACTTAAGAAAATTATTACTTACCACCTGACCACCCTGGCCAACCGGCCTGACCAGGCCAAGGTAACCCAAATTGAATTGAGACAGATTGATCAGGCAATAAACGAAGGCATTTCCAAGCCGCTAAAGGGGTATTTTTATGTAATTGAGGAGGTGATCGAAGAAGGCAAAAAGCAGGGCCTCTACCGCCGGAATCTTGATACAAGAACGGCCAGGAAGGTTGTGTTCGGGGGCATCGACGAGGTGGTGACCTGCTGGGTCATGTCAAAGAAGCGCTACGATCTTCCCGCGTTGAGCGAGCCCATTTTTGAACTGCTTGCAAGAGGTCTGCATTAAATGATTTTGTATTTATCCTTTTTTTTGATTGAAAAGTTTAAACTTATGTCCTTAAGGAGGTATTTTAATGGCCTTGAAAGAAATCCGAAAGGCTGCTGTACTCGGCGCCGGTGTAATGGGGGCCACTATCGCCGCACACCTGGCAAACGTGGGCATTCCAAGTTACCTGCTCGACATTGTACCGCGTGAGCTGACCCCGGAAGAAGAGAAAAAAGGATTGGCCCTCGATAGCCCTGAAGTACGCAACCGCCTGTCAGTCACCGGAAAGCAGGAACTGCTTAAAAACAAGCAAAAACCGCTGTACACCGACTCAAATGTAGAATTAATCACTCCCGGCAATTTCGAAGACGACATTGAAAAGCTCAAAGAAGTCGACTGGGTTATTGAAGTTATCGTGGAGAACATGGATATTAAAAAGAAGGTTTTCAAGCAGGTTGAAGAAAACTGGACCCCGGGAACGATAGTTTCCTCCAATACTTCCGGCCTTTCGATTAATGAAATGGTTTCCGAAAATTCACCGGAATTCCGCAAACACTTCCTGGGCACCCACTTTTTTAACCCCCCCAGGTGGATGAAACTGCTGGAAATCATCCCCTGTAAAGACACCTCCGAAGAAGTGCTGTCCATGATGCACCGCTTCTGTGAAAGAGTCCTCGGCAAGGGAGTCGTTTTCGCCAAGGATACACCCAACTTCATAGCCAACCGCATCGGCACTTACGCCATGGTCAGTACGATCAAGCTAATGCAGAAGGAAAATATGACAATCGAAGAAGTCGATACCATTACCGGCCCCCCGATGGGTCACCCAAAGAGCGCTTCATTCCGGACCCTGGATATGGTCGGGCTCGACACCTTCTGCCACGTGGCTAAAACCGTTTATGATAAAACAGACGATCCTGAAGAAAAAGAAGCCTTCAAAACACCTGAAATCCTGGACAAAATGGTTGAAAATAAAATGCTCGGCGATAAGACAAAACAGGGCTTCTACAAAAAGGTCAAGGGTGAAGGCGGCTCGGAAATCTATACCCTGGACTATGAAAAAATGGAATACCGGCCCCAGGAGAAAAAACGTTTCGACATCCTGGGCAAAACCAAGCAGGAAGGCCTGGAAAAGGGCTATAAAATGCTGGTCGAATCAGACGATCCGGCAGGGAAATTTGCCTGGGATGTAACCCGGAAAACTTTAATCTACAGCGCCAAAATGATCCCCGAAATTGCCGACGACGTTGTTAATGTTGACCGGGCCATGCGGTGGGGATTTAACTGGAAAATGGGACCCTTTGAAACCTGGGATACAATAGGCGTCAGGGAAAGCGTTGAGCGCATGAGAAGCGAGGGAGAAACCGTGCCCGCCAACGTGGAAGATATGCTCGACAAAGGCTTTGAGAGTTTCTACAGGGAAGATGAAAACGGAAACCTCTCCTACTACGACTTCGCTTCCCAGAGCTACAAGCCTGTGCCGATCAGCCCGGAAGTAATCAGCCTTCCGGCCCTGAAGAAACAGAGCAAACTGGTCCTCGGCAACGATGACGGCAGCCTGATCGACATGGGCGACGGCGTCTGCTGCCTTGAACAGCACAGCCCGCAGCAGGCCCTGAGCAATGATTTCATGGAGCTTATCTTCCAGGCTGTTGAAGAAGTCGAAAAGAATTTCGTGGGCATGGTCGTCGGTAACCAGGAAAAATATTTCTGCGTCGGCGCCAACGTGGTTTTAATGTTAATGGCCGCCCAGTCGGGCGAGTGGGATCAGATCAACGAGATGGCCAAAAGATACCAGGACAGCCTGATGACCATGAAATATTCACGCTTCCCGGTCGTTGCCGCTCCCTTCCAGATGACCCTTGGCGGCGGTATGGAAGTAGCAGCTCACTGCGACCGTGTTCACGCAGCCGCCGATACCTTCATGGGTCAGGTGGAAATTGGCATGGGGTTGATTCCCGGCGCCGGAGGCAACAAGGAGCTGATGATCCGGATGACTGAAGGCCTGCGCGATGACGTTAAAGTCGACCGGCTGCCCTACGTTCAGAAAGCATTTGAAGCAATCGCCATGGGTACCGTTTCAAGCAGCGCCCATCATGCCATGGAGCTGGGCTTCCTGAGGGAAACCGATAAGATAACCATCAACCAGGACCACCTGCTGCACGATGCCAAGAATACCGTTCTCGGCATGGCCAAGGAAGGTTATGTACCGCCCAAACAAAAACCGATCAAAGTACTCGGGGAATACGGCCTGGCCACATTCAAGGTCGGAGTTCAGAATATGCTCTGGGGCGGCTACATTACCGAATATGAACAAAAAATAGCCGAAAAGATCGCTTACGTACTCTGTGGCGGCAATATCAAACCGAACTCGCTTGTCAGCGAGCAGTACCTGCTGGACATAGAAAGGGAAGCCTTCCTGGAGCTCCTCGGCGAAGAAAAAACCCAGGAACGGATCAATCACTTTCTAACCACGGGTAAACCTTTAAGGAATTAAAGGAGGAGGTAACGAGAATGAAAGAAGCTGTTATTGTTTCCAGTGTTCGAACAGCAATAGGCAGGGCGCCGAAAGGCAAACTGCGTAATACTCGTCCTGAATATATGGGAGAAACAGCCGTCAGGGAAGCAGTTAAACGGGCCAATGGGCTGGATCCCGCTGAAATTGACGACGTGATCCTCGGTTGTTCTTTCCCCGAAGCCGAGCAGGGCATGAACCTGGGCAGGATTGTAGCCCTGCAGGCCGGGCTTCCCGATACCGTGCCGGGACAGACCGTAAACCGCTTCTGCTCCTCGGGTCTGCAGTCTATTGCAATGGCCGCCGAAAGAATCATGTGCGGTTTTGCCGACGTTATAGTAGCAGGCGGAGTGGAAAGCATGAGCCTTGTTCCGATGGGCGGCAACAAGCTGGCCCCCAGCCCGCAGCTGGCGGAAAGGCACATCGAAACCTACACCCCGATGGGCATTACCGCGGAGAACGTAGCCCAGCGCTTTAACATTACCCGGGAAGACCAGGATAAGTTCGGCCTGGCCAGCCAGCAGAAAGCGGCAGCAGCAACCAGGGAAGGCCGTTTTAAAGATGAAATTGTCCCCATGAAGGTTGTCGAGCGCTCTGTGGGCCCGGATAACGAAATCGTCGAGAATGAGTTTGTGTTCGAGGTTGACGAGGGAATCCGCGATACCAGTCTCGAAGCGCTCTCCAAGCTGCGTCCCGCTTTTCACGTCAAGGGCTCTGTGACGGCAGGGAATTCCTCCCAGACCAGCGACGGCGCCGCAGCTGCGGTGGTTATGTCGGCAGAAAAAGCCGACGCCCTGGGCCTTAAGCCTATGGCGATATTCCGCGGGTTCGCCGTGGCGGGCTGTCCCCCGGAAATTATGGGCATCGGGCCGGCAGTAGCCATTCCGAAATTAATGGAACTGACCGGCATGAATTTAAGCGATATTGACCTCTTTGAGATTAACGAAGCGTTCGCTTCACAGGCCCTTTATTCCATTCGCGAACTGGGCATCAGTGAAGATATTGTCAACGTAAATGGAGGAGCCATTGCTTTGGGCCACCCCCTGGGCTGTACCGGAGCCAAGCTTACCGCCACCCTGCTGCACGAAATGGGCCGGCGCGGTTTGCGCTACGGGGTCGTTTCAATGTGCATCGGCGGCGGGATGGGCGCTGCCGGGCTTTTCGAGAGAGTCTAAGCGCCCTGTTTCCGGCATCTAAAGAGTAACTTGAAAAGGGGCACGAAGCTTATATCCATACCTGTTTTATGGTATGCTTAAGTTAAGTGCCCCTTAATATTTTTAAAAACCGTTACCTGAAATGACAAACCCGGCTGCATTTAAAACAGCAGGTTTCTTTTACTTTTTATTGGGTTGCTTGTTACATTCAAAACGGTATATATCATTCCAGGGAGGGACTTATATGACCCCGAAAGAAGAATTGCACAGGCGGATTTCGAAGCTGCAGGAAGCAATGAAAAGTGAAGGCATTGGAGGAGCCCTGATCATCCAGCGGGCCGACCTTTTTTACTTCAGCGGCACCGGGCAGAATTGCCACCTCTTCATTCCTGCCGAAGACAAACCAACCCTGGTTGTCAAAAAATCAATGGGCCGGGCAGAGTTAGAAAGCAACCTGGAAAATATTGTTTCCTTTGCCGGGTGGGACAAATTAAAAGAGCTGATTGCCGCAAAATTGCCTGAAGGCTCGAAGATCGGTCTTGAAACAGACGTTCTGCCGGCAAACCTGTACTTCAGGTACCAAAAAATGCTTGCCGGCTTTGAAATTGTCGACATATCAAAAATTACAAGGAACATAAGGGCTGTTAAATCAAACTTTGAGCTGGGGATCATGCTGGAAGCGGCAAAAATCAGCGAGTCGGTCTTTAACAAAGCCCGTAAAATTATCAGGGAAGACATGACCGAGGTAGACCTGGCCGGCCGGCTTGAGCAGCACGCCCGCTCCCTGGGGCACCAGGGCGCAGTGAGGATGCGCGGCTTCAACCAGGAACTATATTTCGGCCATATCATGTCCGGTGAAAACGCCGCGGCAATCAGTTTTTTCGACGGGCCGACCGGGGGTTCCGGCTTAAACCCCTCTTACCCGCAGGGCGCAGGCGCCGGAATAATCGGGCGCAACCAACCCATCCTGGTTGACTTTGTAAGTGTGCTGGGGGGGTACATGGTAGACCAGACCCGGATTTTTTGCCTGGGCGAACCGCCACTTCATTTAGCGGAAGCCTATAACACCGCCGTTTCAATAAAGAATACGCTGGGGAAAATGGGCAAAGCGGGAATAACAGCAGGTTCCCTTTACAAAAAGGCAGAGCAGATGGCCGACCAGGCGGGACTGGCCAATCATTTTATGGGCTATGTTGAAAAAGTAAGCTTTATCGGCCACGGTGTAGGCCTGGAACTTGACGAGCTGCCTGTGATAGCAAACGGTATCGAAACTCCTCTTGAGGAAGGAATGGTATTTGCCCTGGAACCCAAGTTTATTTTCCCCGGGGAAGGAACAGTCGGCATCGAGGACACCTTCGTGGTCGAAACGAAAAGGTTAAAACAGCTGACAGGGTTTGACGAGAATATCCAGGTCCTGTAAGGATTTTGTCCCGCGAAAAAGCACCCCCGGCTGCCGCAGGTTTTTCCCTGCAGCGCAAAACAGCGGTGCTTCGTCATAAAATTCCGGAGCCGGACCGGCTCCATTATTTGCAACTATCAGCCCCCGGTAGTACACCCAACCACAAAAAGCAGCGATACAAGGGATATAGCAAGTACCAGCATGTAAATACGGCCCATATATACACCCCCTTCAACTTATTAAATATATTATTAACACAAGTGGTTCTTACTTGCAAACCGGGTTTTTATCATATCAATTTATTTAGATATTCGCGGTAAAAGGAGCACGGGCAATTACGATCAACATCTTATGTTAACAATATAAGCGTGCAAAATAAATTTTTTGCCTGTAGAGGTGCAGTTTTTAAATGCAAATACCTGTTCTACTCACAATATGCACAGAGTTATCCACAGGGAGCGGCTACTTGTGGTAAGCGCTACCCCGATTATCCACATCTCGGCAGGGAAGGTAACCATAAAGTTATGAGCGATTTTCACAAACCAGATGGCATGATAATTGACCGCCAGTAATCGAACTGATAAAAAAGATCTATAAAAAAAAGGAATCATCAATTACTTATCGAATACACTTTTTATGCATATAACAACTATTTTCTTTTTAAGGAGGCATCAGCATGGAGGTTAGAGTAAACGATGATTGCAGCGCATGCGGTATTTGTGAGGATATCGTCCCAGAGGTATTTGAATTAGGTGATGAAATAGCCGAAGTGAAAGTAAATCCCGTGCCTGCGGAATATGAAGAAAAAGTCCGCGAAGCAGCTGAAGAGTGCCCAACAGAATCTATCGAACTCTCTTAACCAGCAGCTGTAATACAAGTTTATGCCGTAAACAGGGCCCGCAGCCAGGCGGGCCCTGACATGTACGGGGCGGGAGGATTTGCCTGCGGTGCAGAGAATAATTTGCCTGTAGATATTATCCCGGGAAGGTGGCAGGGCCATTGGATCAGAAAAAACTGTTAAATTCAATACCGGTGCTGGAAATAAGACCCGGCCTGATCAGGCCGATTGAAAATATTGCCTACCACACCGGGCGGGTTACGGAAGGCTCCCTTTTTGTATGTATGAGGGGCTATAAAACAGACGGCCATCTTTATCTCCCACAGGCAGCGGAAAAAGGCGCAGTTGCCGCAGTAGTCGAAAAGTTCCGGGAAGATGTCGATGTTCCCCAGTACAAAGTTGCCGACAGCCGTAAAGCGCTGGCCGCCCTGGCCGATTTTTTTTACGGCCATCCTTCGCAAAAACTTGATGTTACCGGGGTTACGGCAACAAACGGCAAAACAACTACTACCTATATGATCAACGCCATATTTGAAGCACACGGCTTGAATACCGGGTTAATCGGCACCGTTATAGTAAAGACAGGCAGCCGGATCCAGGCCGCCGACCTGACTACCCCTGAATCCCTGGATCTGCATCAATTCTTCGACCGGATGGTTAAAGAGAAGGTCAGCCACGCAGTAATGGAGGTATCCTCCTCCGGCCTGGAGCTTAAGCGCGTAGGCTCCGTTGATTTCAATACGGTTGTGGTTAACAATATCAGCCGTGAACATATCGACCTGCACGGTTCTTTCGAGCAGTATTATAACGCCAAAGCATCGCTGGTGCGGGAAGCAAAAGAGGGCCAGTGGGCGGTCTTCAACATGGACTGCCCCCGCACAGCGCCCCTGGTGCACGAAACAAAAGCCGGAGTTTTCACCTACGGCCTGAAAAACACTTCCGCCGACTGCCTGGTCCGGGATCTCGATCTCAGCACGGGCAGGGCCAGTTTTAACGTGGAGCTGAAAAGGAAAGATTCTTTTGAATTCCTGGCCGGCTATCCCGAAATATTTCCTGTAGAACTATCTGTTCTCGGCCTGCACAGCGTTTACAACGCCATGGCAGCAGTCATGGTTTCCCTCCTGAAGGGTATACCCGTGGAAACAATCAGCAGGGCCCTCTACGCTTTCCGGGGAGTCGAGCGGCGTTTCGAACTGATCTTCGAAGATAACTTCAAGGTTATCGACGATCATTTTGCAAATAGCGGCAACATCCATGTTACCCTGGAAACCCTTCAGATGATGGAATACAGGAAGCTGCACCTTGTTTATGCCATCAGGGGCAGCCGCGGCGAAACAGTTAACCGCGAAAACGCCGAAGCGCTGGCCTTCTGGGTGCCCAGGCTGGGACTTGACAGGGTAATTGCCACAACCAGCAGCAGTCATGTGGGGGAAAAAGATTTTGTTACCGCCGGAGAGCGGAAGGTTTACGAACAGGTAATGCGTGAAGCCGGTATCAAAACAGAAATCTACGACCAGCTGCCGGATGCTATTGCCCGGGGCCTGTCCGAAACTGAAAGCGGGGACGTACTGCTCCTGGCCGGCTGCCAGGGCATGGATTACGGCGCCTCGATCTGCCTGGAGCAGATCCGCCGGTCCAGGCCGGATCTGCCGAAATCAAAGATTTTCGCCGCTTTAAAAAACCGGGTGGCAGGAGTAGGCGACCCGGCAGCCGGCTTCAGGATCGTGGAACCGGAATAAGGGCGGACTTTAAATATACTTATTAAGCCCGGGCCTCTTTAATTTCAACCCCGCCCATAATGGCGCGGGCCTGGATACGCACTTTACGATCGGCCGAATCAGGCTGATTGTGTTCAACCCTGCGGCCGGCAATAATACCGCCGTCTTCCTGGTCAATAAAAGTTACCCCGCCTAAAACGGCGGAGCCGTCATAGGTTACGGCCAGGCCTACCGGAATTTTTACCTCTATACCGCCCATTACCGCTGTCAGGTCAAGGATGGTTTCCCCCTCGGGGACCTCGGCCCGGGTCAGATCAATTTCTATGCCACCCATCAGGGCAAAATAGCTGCCGCTGCCCAGTTTCCAGGGCTCATCGCCCCCTACATTTGTCCCGCCCATGAAGGCAAAACGACCGCCTTTACCTCCGCTGTGCGGCCGGCCCCGCAAAAGATTAATGCCGATCAGGATTAAGACCAGGGGCCAGAGCAGGTTAAGGAAAAGGGTGGTATCCACCTCGAAAAGGCCCAGGTTGCGGCCCAGGAAAATCACACCGATCGCAATGGCAATCAGCGCTGTGCTAAACTGACCCCAGGAAAAGAATACCCTCCTGCCTGCTTCGCCCTCGCTTGAACCGAAAGAAAGGAGCAGCCAGTTAAGCCCCAAAACCAGGGGTATCACAGGCCACAGCCTTAAAACCTGTCTGACCTCGATCTCAATCCCCACCCCCAGGTTGTTCAAGAGCAGGATTACCCCAACCGCTAAAATCGCCAGGCCGATGATCAACCTGCCACTAAGAAAACGCACTACTAACATCTCCTCTGCACTTTAATCGAATGAAAAATATCAGAAATGTTGCTTTCAGGTAATAAATTATCATATACAGGCTGATTTTGCACCAAATAAATCCACGCAGCAACTACGCAGCAATAACCTCCGGTGTTCAGCCGGTCAGCGCGTTGACTTTTTATAAAGCTCATGCTAAAATTAACAACGCAATAATAACAGCCGTGGTGGGTGTAGCTCAGTAGGTTAGAGCGCCAGGTTGTGGCCCTGGAGGCCGTGGGTTCGAATCCCATCACTCACCCCATATAATAGAATAAGTTTCAGTTGCTGGGGCGTGGCCAAGCGGTAAGGCACGGGTCTTTGGAATCCGCATGCGCAGGTTCGAATCCTGCCGCCCCAGCCATTTTTATGCCCAATTTCAATGCTTACTTGCAGGTTCAATGCTTACTTGCAGGTTTTTTTCTGCTGCTGCAAGAAAAGGCAGGCAGGTTATCATTTTCATGGTTGATAAAATAGGGCTTTTATCTAAGAAGTAACACAGGATGAAAAAACAGAAATCGCCTGCCAAATGCTTTAAATGGGCCCTGCTTCGCTTTTGGAAATCAAAAAAAACTAAAGGGGCAATCTAAAAGCCCCTTTAGGCAATACTCTTTCTTCTGCTCCCCGAACTGATCAAAACAGCTCATGCCAGAACCGGGAGGTCAACCTGGTGGTGTTAATTAAGCTGAAGGCTTCCGTAACCGAAGCTGTCCCATCCACGCGCATATCTTCGTGCAGAAAGGCCTGGCTAACCGGGCTGCTGATGTCGATAAAGCGGCGCAATGTTCCGTCACCGGTAGCGGCATGCTGCTCTATCTCAAAATAGTCTTCAGCATTGAAAAATGCCATATTTTCTGTGCCCGGCCTGTATACCGCTTCAAACCCGGCGTTCAGCTCTCCGAAATGCCCCGGGTTGGCCTCCACGCTAACCGCCCATATTTGACGGGTCAGGGCCCTCCACAGGCGGGCCTCTTCCCTGGCGCTAAAGTCGGGCGCTTCATCACCGGTAAAGAAAACCGGCCTGAAAGCCCTGTGTATCTCTTCCCACCAGACCCGAGCATCGGTTCCGTCATATACAAAGGCGGGCGGGGTAAACAACCTGGTGCTGTTGGTCACCGTCAGGTTTCTCATCGCGTCTTCGGCGGTAACCCAATCCTGATGATCGTCAACCCTTATATAACCTTCTTCCATAAAGATATCCGATTCTTTTTCCATGCTGCCTTCACCCGTTATTTCCTGCCGCATCCTGGCCCCGGTCCCGTATTCATGGCCCGATTGTTTCCTGAGCTCAATCCTGCCTTCCATATCGTATTGAATAGTGTGGCTCATGGAGCTATCGGCAAAAACTGCAGAGACAAAGGCGGTC
>SLSE01000127.1 GCA_007130585.1 Syntrophomonadaceae bacterium
GACCGGCTTCACCCCGATGTATTTAAGTAAAACCATGTCAAGGATAACCGACTTCATCAGCTCAGGGCTGACCATGGCCTGCCCTCCGTACTTGATCACAAAATATTTTCCCGAAAAAGACTGCATGTAAGGGAGAGCTTCGATCAGCACCTCGGCCTTGGGTATGTTAAGCAAAACTTCCTGGTTCATCCCTTCACCCGCTTTCTGTTAACTGCGGTAATCGCTGTTGATATTGATATATTCATGGCTCATGTCGGTACCCCAGGCTGTGACTTCAGACGGCCCGTTTTTCAGATCGATCACAACTGTCACATAACGGTTTTGCAGGATTTTCTTCATTTCCACTTCGCTGAATGGCACCGCCCCGCCGTTGGCTGCCACCTGGTAGGGGCCGATATAGATGTCCACAAGCTCGGGGTTAAACGCTACTCCAGCGTAGCCCAGGGCGGCGATTATCCTGCCCCAGTTGGCATCCTCGCCGTAAAATGCGGTTTTAACGAGAGGCGAGTTGAGAATACTGCGGGCCATAACCCTTCCCCCCGCTTCATCGGGAGAGCCTTTTATTTTCAGGGTAATTAACTTGGTCAGGCCTTCACCGTCTTCAACTATCATCAGGGCCAGCTCCCTGCAGATCTCGTTTAACATCTGCCTGAAAATGAAGTAATCTTCGCTGCCCGGCACGATTTCGATATCCCCGGCAGCCCCGTTAGCCATGATCAGGGCTGTATCATTGGTCGAGGTATCGCCGTCAACAGTGATGGCATTAAAAGATTTATCGCAGGCTTCTGAAAACAGTTCCTGGAGCAGGGCCCGCTCTATTTTTACATCCGTAACGAGGAAGGCCAGCATGGTGGCCATGTTGGGACAGATCATGCCCGAACCTTTTGCTATACCGGCCAGGTGGAAATCCCCGCGGGAGGTCCTGCCCCGGTATGCTGTCTGCTTAACAACCGTATCAGTGGTCATGATTGCTTCAGCAGCATCTGTATCGGCCTGAGCCCCTTTACCCAGCGCCGCCGCCGCGGCGTCTATGCCCGGACGAATTTTATCCATCGGGAGAGGAACCCCTATTACACCGGTTGAGCTAACCATAACACTGCCGGCATCCAGGCTTAAAGCTTCGGCTGCTTTTAGGGACATTTCCCTGGCATCAAGACGGCCCTGTTCTCCGGTGCAGGCATTGGCATTGCCGCTGTTGATCACGACAGCACGGACAGGGTTCTCCAGGTGCTCCCTGCAGAGATAAACGGGGGCCGCCTGCACCAGGTTGCTCGTAAAGACCCCGGCAGCAGCGGCTTCTTTTTCACTGTAGATCAGGGCAATGTCTTTTTTGCCTTTCTTGAGCCCCGCCACCACGCCGGAGGCCTTGAATCCCCCGGCGGCGGTTATGCCCCGGCCTTCTAACTTTATCCAGCTTTCTTTTTCCTTACTGTCCATCTGGCACCTCCATACTTACTTACCTTAAAATGATCTTTTTTTGTTTATATTGCCACCTGGCCCAACCCCGTGTCTTCGGGGTAGCCAAACATTATGTTCATGTTTTGCACAGCCTGCCCCGACGCGCCTTTAACAAGGTTGTCAATTGCCGAAACCACGATCAGGCACCCGGTTCTCGGATCTGTTTTCAGGGCAAGGTCACAGTAATTGCTGCCTCTCACAAAGCGGGTTTCCGGCTGGGCGGGCGGTTCAAGCACTCTCACAAAGGGACTATTTTCGTAAAATTCACTGTAAAGCCCGTATAATTCGTCTTCGCTTTCTGTCCCGGCCGGTTTAAGGTACATAGTGCACAAAATTCCGCGGACCATCGGTACCAGGTGCGGTGTAAAAGTAACCTGCAGGGATTCTCCCGCAATACTGCCCAGTTCCTGCTCTATTTCGGGGGTATGCTGGTGAGTGGCAACCCGGTAGGCCTTGAAGTTTTCCGTGCACTCCGGAAAGTGAAAAGGCTGTCTCGGCGCGCGCCCCGCCCCGGAAACCCCTGACTTGGCATCGATTATGATACTTTTCAAGTCGATCATTTGATGCTTGAGCAGCGGGGCCAGCCCCAGTATAATTCCCGTCGGGTAGCAGCCCGGGTTGGCGATCAGTTCCGCACCCATGATTGCGCGACTGTTCAGTTCGGGAAGGCCGTAAACCGCTTTGCCCAGCAATTCCGGGCAAGGGTGGTCGAGATCGTACCAGTCATTGTACAAACGGGGTTGTTTCAACCTGTAATCGGCGCTCAAATCAATAACCCTGAAGCCATTTTTAAGCAATATGGCCCCTGCTTCTGCTGATTTCCCGTGCGGCAGGGCGCAGAAAACAACATCAATTGACCGGGGCACCTCCTCTGCCGATACCTTTTCCAGGGTCAGGTCAACGCGCCCCGAAAATTGGGGATGAATCTCGCTGACTTTTTTGCCGCCGTAGCTTTCCGAGCCGGCCAGGGAAAGCTCCACTCCGGGATGGCCGCTTAACAGACGCATTAATTCAATGCCCGTGTAACCTGTTGCCCCTAAAACAGCCGCCTTGATCATTTTCTTTTTTACCTCCTGCAATATAAAAAAGCCCCTCGCCCTTTAAAGGACGAGAGGCTCGCGGTACCACCTTTATTGATCGACAGATTATATGCCGATCCTCTTACACCGTTTTCACGAAAAACGGCCTTGATAACGGTATAAAACCGGGCCGGCCTACTCACCGGCCTGTCAGCCGGCTTCAACCGCCACCTCCGGGGTGCGCTTCTCCGTTTGCTTCAGGTCCGGACTTTCACCAACTCCGGCTCGCTTCTACCGCCACAAAACGGTTACTGTCCCCATCACGGGTATTATTATATTGTTTGTAAGTTTAACACACTATCAGTAAATGTCAAGGAAAAATTTACAGCATATTTATAGAGTAATATTTATAGCGGTATATTCCCGTGCTTGCGCGTCAGGCGCTGCTCCCGCTTGGTGCCGGTCATTTCCAGGGCCCGGATCAGGTAGGCCCGCGTATCACGGGGGTCTATAACCTCGTCTATCCATCCCCTGGCCGCGGCAATATAGGGGTTGGCGTAACGGTCCCGGTACTCATCAACCAGCTCCTGCCGTTTTTTAGCCTTATCGTCGGCTGCTTCCAGCTCGCGGCGGTTCACAATGTTAACCGCTCCCTCGGGGCCCATTACGGCAATCTCCGCCGTGGGCCAGGCCAGGCAAAAATCGGCGCCGAGCGAACGGGAATTCATGGCAATATAGGCGCCGCCGTAAGCCTTGCGCAGAATTATCGAGACCTGCGGCACCGTCGCATCCGAGTAAGCGTAAAGTATTTTGGCTCCGTGACGAATCACTCCTCCCCACTCCTGTTCGACCCCGGGCAGGTAACCCGGAACATCGACAAATGTTACCAGGGGCAGGTTAAAGCAGTCGCAAAAGCGGACAAACCGGGCAATTTTATCAGAAGAATTTATATCAAGGCACCCGGCCTTGACAAGGGGCTGGTTGGCTATGATGCCCACCGCATGGCCGTTTAGCCGGGCGAAACCGACCACGGCGTTCGGGGCGTAGCTTTCGTGCACTTCCATCATTTCGCTGCCGTCGACAACCCTTTTGATCACTTCACGAACATCGTAAGAACGGTTCGGGTTATCGGGCATGATTTCAGACAGTTCTTCAGGATCCAGCTCCGGTTCCCGCGGTTCGGCGAAAGGCGGATCGTCTATGTTATTGGAAGGCAGGTAGCTTAACAACCTGCGGATCTGCAAAAAACAGTCCTCTTCACCGGCAGCAAAAAAATGGGCCACCCCGCTGGTGTTATTATGGGTAGCGGCGCCTCCCAGTTCTTCAGCGCTGACGTCTTCACCGGTTACCGCTTTGATAACCTGCGGCCCGGTTATAAACATGTTGCTGGTTTTGTCGACCATGAAAACAAAGTCTGTAATGGCGGGCGAATATACCGCCCCCCCGGCGCAGGGGCCCATGATTACCGATAACTGGGGTATGACTCCCGAGCAGATGGTATTCCTGTAAAAGATATTGCCGAATCCATCTAAAGAATAGACCCCTTCCTGGATGCGGGCCCCGCCGGAATCGTTCAGCCCGATAACCGGAGTTCCGTTCTGGGCGGCCAGATCAAGCACACGGCAAATTTTTTGGGCGTGGACTTCCCCGAGGGAACCTCCGGCAACGGTAAAATCCTGGGCGAAAACGTAAACGCGTTTCCCGCTGATAGTACCGTAACCTGTAACCACGCCTTCCCCGGGGTTGGGGTAATCAAGACTGCTGGCATCCTCGAGTCCTGTCTGGGAGAAAGTGCCAATCTCGACAAAGCTGTCCCTGTCAAGCAATTGATCCAAACGCTCCCGGGCGGTTAATTTCCCCTTGTCGTGCTGGGCTTTTACTCTCTCTTCGCCTCCGCCGGCATAGGTCCGCTCGCGTCGTTGCTGAAGATGCTTTAATTTATCTTCCATTTAATTCACCGCTTTCTGCAGTAATCTCTGTATGGTTAACGCTCGCAGAGTTCGATTAAAACTCCGCCGGTGGATTTAGGATGGAGAAAGGCAATCCTGGCCCCTCCCGCCCCGTAGCGGGGAGTTTCATCAATCAGGGCCACGCCCTGCTCTTTCAGCTGTTTAAGTTTACCCTCAATATCCGTGACCCTGAAGGAAAGATGGTGTACACCTTCGCCTTTTTTGGCAATAAATTTGCCTACCGGCCCTTCGGGATCAGTGGGTTCTAAAAGTTCAATTTTGCTTTCCCCCACCGGGAAGAAGGCAACCTCAACCTTTTGTTCGTCAACCACTTCCGTTCCCTTAAATTCCAGGCCAAAACTGTCCCGGTACAGGCTGATCATCTTTTTGAGATCAGATACGGCAATTCCGATATGATCTATTTTATCAAACACAGCAAACTCTCCCGTCCTATTGATTTTGCTCGATCTTCTTATTGATGAAACTGATTATTTCTTCTGTCGTCGAACCCGGCGTAAAAACTTCAGCTACGCCGTTTTCTTTTAAATAAGCGATATCCTCTTTAGGGATAATGCCTCCGACGACTACAATTATATCACTGCTGTCCTGCTCGCGCAGCATTTCCAGCACGGGGGGCAGCAGCTGCATGTGGGCGCCGGAAAGTATGCTTAACCCGATCACCTGGACATCTTCCTGAAGGGCAGCTTCTACAATTTGTTCCGGGGTCTGCCTCAGGCCGGTGTAAATAACTTCCATGCCGGCATCACGCAGGGCCTGGGCCACTACCTTGGCTCCGCGATCATGTCCGTCAAGGCCTACCTTGCCGACGAGCACTCGTACCGGTTTATCGGCCATATCATTATTCCTCCTTCTTCTGTACA
>SLSE01000111.1 GCA_007130585.1 Syntrophomonadaceae bacterium
ACAATTCTTCCCTTTTAACCTCGCCGGCTTCTTTATCATCCCTTAATCCCAGAAACCTGGGATGCCGCAATTTACCGCTCTCCGTCCATTCCGTGAAACCCACCTCGGCTACCAGGACCGGTTTAACCCAGTGCACACTTTCACTGGAAAGATCGTCTGTCCGGTCATCAAAAGGCGAAGACGCTGTTTCCAGGCGGGTCAGTTCTTCGGCTAATTCCCGCAGCATTTTATCGTCATAACCCGTACCCACCCTGCCTGCATACTTGAGGTCCCGGTCTTCATAATAACCGATCAGCAGGGCGCCAAACCCGATCCTTTCTCCCTCGGGTTCGGTGAATCCCCCCACTACAAATTCCTGCCGGTAGCCGCATTTAAATTTTAACCAGTTCCGGGATCTTCCGCCTCTATAAGGACTGTCGGCCTGTTTGGCAATAATTCCTTCCCATCCTTTCCTGCAGGCTTCGGAGAGATAACCCCGGCCTTCTTTATTCCTGTGCGGCGTATAGCGAATCAGGTCCTGGAATAAGAGCGCTTTTTTGAGGATGCTCTTTCTGGAACGCAGGCTTAGATTCGTTAAATCATATTTATCGAGATACATAATGTCGAACACGTAACAGTAAACCTTAATCCCGCTCCTGCGGGCCCTGGCGGGATCTTTAACATGTATCCTGTTTTGCAGTTTGGAAAAACTGGTCAAACTGCCTTCGAAAGCGACAATTTCAGTATCGATTATAAATTTTTCTTCACTTTGGCTTAAAAACATATCCACCAGCTCGGGATATGAGTCATTCAGCTGCTTCCTGTTGCGGGACATTAAATTTACCCGATTCTCTTTTTTAAAAACCAGGCACCGCACACCATCAAGTTTTCTCTCATAAACCCAGCTTTGATCAGAAAAATGCTCGTGCGACAGCGTCGCCAGCATGGGGGGCACCCAGTCCGGCATTTTACCGGCTTTCGCTTTTTCCCGTTCGCTTTCCGGCAGGGTTTTGATTAATCCGCTCATATCCATTCCTCTCTGATCATAACAGCCTTGCTGTCCATGTCTTTCCAGGGATCTTTTTTCCGGGCCAGGCGCCTGAAAATATTATTCAAACTATACTTCTGTGCGGAATCAATTTTTCCCTGTTCTATTTCTTCCCACTCCAGGGGAGTCGCTGCGGGTGCGCCCTCAAGAGCCCGGACGGCATAGGGAGCTACCGCTGTCTGGCCGTAGGCGTTCCGGGAGGTATCAATATACAGGCGCTCTTCCCGTTTTTCTTTCCTCTGCTCTGTAGTAAACTCTCCTGGATTATCCCCGGCTACCTGATCTGCCTTTTGCCGGGCAAACTTCCGGACCGCATCAAAATCCGGGCCTCTTTTTAAGGGAACAACAATATGAAGCCCCCGGGAACCTGTTGTCATCACAAAGGGAACTAAATCAAAGGTTTGCAGGGCTTCCCGCAGGGCCAGGGCTCCCCGGCACACCAATTTAAAGTCTTCAGCCCCGGGGTCAAGATCAAATATCATGCGATCCGGGTTGTTGAGGTTATCTTTTCGGCTAAGCCAGATATGGGGGGTTATGCAACCCTGGTTGGCCAGGTAAACCAAATCTGCCGTCCTGGTGCAGACGGGTCGGGTAACACTACCTCCTTCTTTTTTTTCAATCTCGACCCTGTCAAACCAGTCTGGGAAATAACCGGGCATTTTCTGCTGGTAGAAACCGCTTTTTGCGATCCCGTCCGGGAAACGATGCATGGTTAGCGGGCGGGCCGAAATCAGGGGTATCATAATATCGCCGATTCTTTTATAGTAATCGACCAGGTCACCCTTGGTTATATTTTGTGCCGGGAAAAATACCTTATCCCGGTTGGAAAGTTCTATCTCGTACGAGTCTACCTTCACCCGCTTCAACTCCCCCGGATTTATAAAACCTTATCCCTTCCATCACCAGGCCGCCTCTTTTGGGCCGGGTAAAACCGCCCAGCTGTTCCCGTTTCTTTAATCGAATGAAAGAAAATACTTCATAATGCCGTCTTTCATAGCCCGGGCGAACTTCTGCTGTCCCCAGGGATGCAGGATGTACCAGTTATCTTCGGGGTGCATCATATACCCGGCTTCAACTAACACACAGGGAAACTGTGTATGCCTTGTAACGGCAATATTCCTCCGCCAGGCGGTCATTGCCGGCAGTCCCATTTCCCGGGATACGGTTTCCAGCATCATATCGGCCAGTTTTTTGTTGTGATCGTAGTTATAGAGAACCATTATTCCGTGCAAATCAACAGCATTTGCCCCTGCAGCGTGCGCATTGGCATGGACGCTTATGAAGAAATCGGTATCCTGCAGGTCTCCTGCAGCAGGCCGATCGTAAAGCCCCACATCCTCATCAGCGGTGCGGGTCATGATCACCCTGGCGCCTTCTTCGATTAAAAGCTCCCTCAGGTACATGCTCATCCGGAGAACCACATCTTTTTCATGAAGGTCGCCCGGCCCCGGCGCTCCCGTATCCTCACCGCCATGGCCGGGATCGATAACTATGGTTCTGCCCTCGAGGGGTTTCTCCCTGTCTACTGCCGGAGGCTTCTTAATCTCGATTACCAGGCCGGTTCCCTCCCAGTAGGGAGTATAACCGGTAAAATCTACATCGAGATCCGCAGTCATAACCAGCCCTCCGGAACCTGACCCCATGGGCTCCAGCTTCAATTCTGCCAGCGCCGATCCGGATAGATCCGGTAATACTAACCCGTCGGCTTTTCTTAGGCCGTACATCCTGACCCTGATCTGGCTTGCTGTGCTATCGACCAGGAAAGGAAACCGTTCGGAGGAATTCAGGGTAAGACTGACTTTATCACCGCTTTCTGTTAACTCCACTGCGGGGAGAAAGGCGCCGAGAGATTCCACGTTTTCTACTTCCCGGACCACGTCTTTATGGAGCAGGTAAATCCGGCTCCCTCCCAGGCTGACCCGGTAATATTCGCCTGAAACGCCGACAGTTTCAAAACGGGTTCCGGGCGTTAAAAAGCCGGCTACATGATCAGGATAACCGGTCCCGCTCCGGGTATCGGAATATAACTGGTAGTAGTCCTGGTTGATAACCCGAAACCATCCCCTGAAATCAAGTTCGGACTGGTTCCTGACTTCCACAATTTTATAGGGGAAATCTGAAGTAAAAGCAAGCTTTCCCGGAAGCTCGCGTTTTATCTCTTCCCCGCCCCGGGTTAAAGTAACCGTAACAGGCACGGCTGCTGATAACCCGGAAGCCGGCGCATCGCCTGCCCGCACTGTGTAGGATGCCGCGTAAATACCGCCGCTTCCCCGCGGTCCCGAGGGATATTGCAGTTCTGTCATCGCTGCAGGATCCCTGGCGCCAATTTGATAGGACGCCGTAGCCCCGGGGCTGCCCCTGACTGCTATGACCACGGTGTCTCCCGGATTTAGTACCTGGTCACGGGAAGGAATTAAATGCGAGGAGTGCAGTTCCAGGGGATCTGCGGGCATGGGCTGCAGAGGAGCGGGGTAAAGGACGGATCTTTCAACAGAGGTAACCTCGTTCCCTTCCCGGGCCTCCACCTTAACAGTAAATTCTTCGCCCCTGGGGATATCAACCATCGTCAGGAAATTTCCAGTTTTCATGTTTAACATGTCAACCGGCCTGCCGTTTACCAGCACTTCAACCTGAGAATATGAACTGGTCGTTCCGAATACGAACAAGGAATCGGCATAATAATTTATCCGCTGTTCGGGAGGGTAGGCCACATGAAGGAGTGGCCCCGGACGGTCATCCGCTACCTCCGGGTCAAACTCCTGCGGTGTTGAAATGTAAATAATCCTTGCTTCCTCATCCCACTCAGCAAAAACGCCGAGCGCTTCCGCAGCCGGCATAACGGGACTATAGATTATATCGTCCACCATTATTACCGGCCAATCCCAGTATTCTGCCTTACCGTCTACTGTGATTATCCGGCTGCCGGCAGACAGGCCTATGCTGAATTCTCCCAGGGTGCCGGATAGCGTCTTACTGTTTTCGTCCCGGACGGTTTTAACTCCAAGCTCTTCAAGAAATAACCCCGCATGCACATACAGCTCTTCTTCATCTTCAATAGCTACCGGTTCTTCTGCTTCAATGTTCTCATCATTAATAACCAGTTCAATTGCCTTTGCCGGGTAGAAGAAATAAAACATAACCCCGGAAAAAGTTATTATTATAATTGCCGCTAATATTTTCTTCAAATTTATTCATCCTCAGGATCATAATTGTCTTAAGCGGCCATTAAGAGGAGCTATTCTCCTCTGCTGCCTCATCCTTCTTAATTTCTTCCAGTGTTCTTCCTGACAGGACCGATTCATTTTCTGTGCTGGTGGGTTTCCGGCGGGCATCAGCTTCTTGATCATCCATCTTAATAAGAAGCCACCTTTCATTGCTTCCACTGCTTGTCCTGATCAGGGCATAACCGCCCTTCAGCTTTTTACCCTCCAACCAGACTTCGATTTTGCCTTCATCATATGACTGCTTCATGGCAGCACCGTCATCCTCTTTTTCGGATCGCAGGTTACGGTAATAGCCATTATCCCAAACCATCACGGTGCCGGCTCCGTATTCATCTTCCGGGATAACTCCTTCAAAATTTGCATATTCCAAGGGATGATCCTCGGTGGGCATTGCCAGGCGGCGCTCTGATGGATTGGTGGAAGGCCCTTTGGGAACAGCCCAGGACACCAGGACACCCTGGATTTCCAACCGGAAATCATAATGCAGGTTTGAAGCCCTGTGTTTTTGTATAACAAATATTTGGCTCCCGCCTGCTTTTTGTTGTTCCCCGGATGGCTCGGGCGTTTTGGAAAAATTCCTCTTGTTTGTGTATTCCTTTAACAGCTCTTCCTTAGAGATAAAACCACCTGCTTTCATTTAGCAGGGATTATACTTTACAGTATTAATTCACCCTGCCTTCAGAAACTGATCTCATGTTAATCTACAACATAGTCCGAAGGCTCACACACCTCCGGACTATAGATTCATTCGGCATTTTCTGGTATTGTTAACCCGCCTGCAAGAGCCGGGTTGGTTTGTTGTTCAGCTTTAACGATTTGTCAGCCCGAAAGCAATTTTCACAACAGCCTTAAATTCTTTTACTTCGCCATCCCTGACATTTCCGGTGTAACTATCAATCTCTACGCCGGTAATATTCTCAATAGTTTTAGAAGCTTCCTTAACTGCATTTTTTGCCGCATCTTCCCAGCTTTCATTCGATACACCAACAATCTCGATAACCTTGGCAACACTTGATAATCTTTCCTCAGTCACTTGAAACCCTCCT
>SLSE01000107.1 GCA_007130585.1 Syntrophomonadaceae bacterium
CGGGCAGCCCCCGCGAACCCCCTGTCAATCATGCGCACCTGTTGTCACATCTGTGTCGCCAACACGCCGGCCCTGGAGAAAGCCGGAATTGCCCGCCGCCCTCAGCCCGTGGAGGGCGGCAGCATAGAAACCGACGCAGGAGGCAGGCCCACGGGAGTGCTGAAAGAACAAGCCATGCAGAAGGTTATGGATTTAATCCCGCCCCTTGACACCGGGGGCCTGAAAGAACTGATTAAGACAGCGGCGCGCGACTTCCTGGCGGCCGGTTTGACATCGGTTCAGACAGATGATCTTGCCGCCCTGGGCAGCGCGAAATTGGGGGAACTCCTGGATGCCTACCGGGAGCTTGAGGCCGAAGGAAATTTGCCCCTGCGAATAAATATCCAACCGCTCCTGCTCTCCCCGGATGAGCTGGGGGGTTTTTTGGATACGGGCCTGAGGACAGGTTCGGGCAGCGACTTTCTTAAGATAGGCCCCTTAAAACTGCTGACCGACGGTTCGATGGGAGGGAGAACAGCGCTTCTTGCCGCTCCCTACGCGGACAACCCGGATAACTGCGGGGTAGCCGTTCTATCCCCCGCCGAAATAAATGAGCTGGTCACCGCTGCTCACAGCAGCGGCATGCAGGTGGCAGCCCATGCCATCGGCGATCAGGCCATCAACATGGTTCTTGATGCTTACGAAAAGGCAAACTGCCTCCACCCGCGGCAGGACCCGCGCTTTCGGATAGTCCACGCTTCAATGGTCAGCCCGGAAAGCCTGGAACGCTTTGCATCAATGGGGGTAATTGCCGATATCCAGCCATCTTTCATCGCTTCCGACCATGGCCTTGTTGATCAGGTGTTCGGCCCGGAACGCGCAGGCTGGACTTACCGCTGGAAGGATTTTCTTGAAAAGGGTATTGTGATGGGCGGGGGCTCGGATTGCCCGGTAGAAAATTATAACCCCCTGGAGGGGATCTGCGCCGCAGTAACCAGGCAGGACAAGAACGGTAATCCTCCGGAAGGATGGTTTCCCGGGCAGAGGCTGACCCTTGATGAAGCAATAGAAATTTATACCACGGGGTCTGCTTACTGCAGTTACGAGGAGAAGGTGAAGGGCACCATTACCTGCGGCAAGATGGCCGACCTGGTAGTGCTTTCCGATGATATTTACACCGTGGACCCTTTAAAAATCAAAGATATCCGGGTTGATATGACTGTAGTAAACGGCAGGATTGCATTCCGCAGGGAATAAGATATAAAAATGAAGCCCGGCCGGCGAACCGCCGCCGGTCGATAGTTGTCTTTAAAGGAGAGCTGCCCATGCACAGGATACTGGCTGTAAATCCCGGTTCAACTTCAACGAAGTTTGGCTTATTCGAAGATGAAGGCTGCCTTTTCAGGGAAACTGTCCGTCACAGAGCGGAAGAAACCACGGCCGATCTCGACCGGGAAGAACAGGCTGCTTTTCGCCGCAAGGCGCTGCTTAAGGTGCTGGACGAAAAGAATATTCAGCCGGATAAACTTTCTGCCCTGGTTGTCCGGGGAGGACTGTTAAAACCTCTTTCTTCCGGAACCTACCTGGTTGATGATGCGGTTTACAATGACCTGGTCGCGGCCAAATACGGGTGGCATGCCTCAAACCTGGGCACTATCATAGCGCTGCCCCTGGCCCGCGAACTGGGTATCCCCGTTTACACGGTCGATCCTGTTACCGTAGACGAGTTTGAAGAGCCCGCCCGTTTTTCCGGATTACAGGGTGTGCCCCGCCTGAGCATGTCGCATGCCCTGAACCTGAAAGCGGTGGCCAGGAAAGCGGCCGGCCTGATTGACAAAAAATATGAAGAGCTTAACCTGGTTGTCGTTCACCTGGGCAGCGGCATTTCTGTTTCCGCTCACCGGCAGGGTAGAATGGTTGATGTAAATAATGCCAATGAAGAAGGGCCCTTTTCTTTGGAGCGCTGCGGGACGCTGCCCGCCCTGGCCCTGGTACGGCTCTGTTACAGCGGTGATTACAGCATGGAGGAAGCTGTTAAACTGCTGACTTCCCGGGGAGGGATTTATTCCTACCTTGGAACGAAAAATTTTGTGGAAGTTGACAGCAAAGTCGGGGAAGGAGACCGGGAAGCGAGACAGGTTGTTGAAGCCATGGCCTACCAGGTAGCGAAGGAGATCGCTGCCATGGCAGCAGTTTTGGAAGGTTCGGTGGACCGGATAGTAATCACGGGCGGTATGGCCCATGCTGACACCCTGGTAAACATGATCGCGAAGAGGGTGTCTTTTATTGCCCCGCTTGAATTGTTCCCGGGGGAAGAGGAACTTGAAGCGCTGGCAGCAGGTGCGCTCCGCGTTTTGAAGGGTGAAACGGAAGCTTTGAGATACCGGTAAGAAACTTATAACGGGAGGTTGAGCAGCAGTGTCTTTTGAAAATTTTTACCAGGTGATTTCCGCAGTTAAAGAAATGCCCCCCTGCAGGCTCTGCGTGGCTGCCGCGGCCGAAGAATCAGTGCTGGAGGCGGTCCGGGACAGCCGCAAGGAAGGGCTGGTAGATTTTGTTTTGATCGGCCATGAGGAACAAATCTGGCGCCAGGCCATGACAGTAAGCCTGAACCTGCAGGGCATCGAAATAATTGACCTGACCGACCCTGTCGAAGCCACCCGCCGGGCCGTCAGTGAAGTGTCGGAAGGGCGGGCCGATATCCTGATGAAGGGCATGGTTAACAGTTCCGACTTCTTAAGGGCTGTGCTTAATCCGGATGGAGGCATGCGCCGGGACCGCATCCTCAGCCACTTTGCCATTTACGAAGTTCCAGGCTACTACCGGCTGATCTACATGACTGACGGCGGCCTCAATGTCAGCCCTAAACTGGAACAAAAAGTTGAGATTTTACGCAATGCAGTTGAATTCCTGCAATCTATCGGCATCGCCCAGCCTAAAGTTGCCGTTTTATCGGCCAATGAAAAAGTAGATCCCAAGATTCCCTCGACCGTTGATGCGCAGGCGCTGAAAGAGATGGCTGCCGAAGCCTTCCCCGGGGCTGTAGTTGACGGGCCCACTCCCCTTGATATAGCCGTCAGTTTCGAGTCGGCCCTGCATAAGGGTATCGAAAGCCCGATTGCGGGAAAAGCGGACCTGCTGCTGGTTCCCAACATTGAAGCGGGCAATATTCTGGGTAAGGCAATAATCTATTTTGCCGGAGGCAGAATGGGCGGCTTAGTTCTCGGCGCCAGCCGCCCGGTGATCCTGACTTCACGCAATGAACCCCCCATGGGCAAAATGGCTTCTATTGCCCTGGCCGCCTATTCAGTTGTCCGCAACAGGAAGGGATGATTCTGATCGCCAAACTAAAAAACCTGAGCAGGCCTGTAGTTTTCAGCAGCCTGACCAACCGAATTATAATTTACATATCGCTTACTGTATTTGTCCTGTTCTTAATATACCAGTCAGTGCAGGGGATTGCTTTTTTGCCGGCCCTGGTATATGCTGCCGGAACGGGCTTTTCCGTATTTTTATGCTGGGCCCTGGGGCGGGAAATTGATCCTGCAAACGCATGGTCCGCCTTTGCTGCTGTTCCCTTTGTCATTGTGGCTGCCCTGGCTGACGGGGCGCCCTCTATTATTACCCTTTTATTTATCATTTTAATCGGCAGGGCTTTAAACAGGACGGCAGGCGCCCGGCTTTCCGAAACGGAAGCTCTCCTGCTGGCCGTTCTGGGGATCGGGCTTTATTATAACGGCTTTGTTACCGGCCTTCCCGTTCTGGCCGTGGTGCTGGCTGTCGAGGCTGCCCTCGATCCTGTAAACCGCAGGCAGCTGTATATTGCCCTGCTTTCAGCGGCCCTGTTCGCAGCCGGCAGTTTGCTGTTTTCTGAACTTCTGCCCCCTGCCCCGGAACTTAATTTATTCAAGGGTATTGTTATACTGCTGTTGACAGCCGCGGTTATTTTTATTACTCTCGCAACCAGGGGCGATCGCGCTTCAGGGGACCTTGACGGCCGGCCCCTGGAAAAACGGCGCCTCCTGCTGGCCCGGGTAATGCCCGCTCTTTTTATAGCCCTGGAAATCGCTTTTAAAGGCAGTATTGCCATCCTTGCACTCTACCCCGCTCTCCTGGCTTATCTGGGGGTGGCTTTATTTCACATGACCAGGCTGATATACAACAAGAGAAAGGTGATCACGTGAAAAGTTTCAAAATCATACTATTGGCTGCTATATCGCTGGTCCTGGTAGCCGCCGGTTGGATTTACCAGGCCGGCTTGAGCGCCGGACAAACAGTATTTAGCAGCACCTACTATCATGAAGCAGTTGCTGAAACTGAGTTGACATCTTACATCCATGAAGTAGCGCAAGATCGCTTGATGGAGGAAATGTCTGCTGAAATGCCTGATAATATGGCTATGGTTGTGACCAGGGTTTTCCTGACCGTATTTGATGAACAGTGGGTCGGAGAAAAGCTCCTGGTTGTCAGCGACGATGTGGTTTTATATATAACAGGAGAACAGCCCGCCCCGCGGGCGGTGATCGATCTGCGCGAAGAAAAAGAGCAGCTTGGCAAAAACCTGGAGTTAGCTTTAACTGTTATACCCGGACAAATTCTGTCCATGCTGGGTTTTGATCCGCAGGAACTGGATGATCTTGCCGTGGCTTTGGTCGAACAAATGCCTCTTCCCGACCTGATTACGGTCCAGGATCTACTGGCCATGAACAGCTTAAACGGAGATCTGGCTTCCCTCCTAAATATGGCCAGGCATTACCACAGTTATTATCTCTATGTATCGTTTGCCGTCTTTATCTTAATGCTTTTTGCTGCTTACCGGTTGGCCGGCATTCCGGCGGCCCTGAAATGGTTCGGGGCCTCCGCTGTTATATCGGGAGCCTGTTTTTATATTGCCATGCAGGCGGGTCGTTTTGTTTTGCCGACCATGTTCGAACTGGGCATGGTGGATGAGAGCTTTTACGGATCCGAAGCTTATATTTCCGTTATGAATTTTAGCGTGGAGCGGATGCTGCATATCCCGGCATACTACACCCTTTTTGGGATACTTGTCGTGCTGGCCGGCCTGCTGACCGGCAGTTTCTACTTTAACAGGGCAAAAGTTAAAAGCGGCGCAGAAAATGAATAAACGTCATTTAATCGTAAGCTGTAAGAACAGAACGGCACCTTCTTTTTGCTGTTTATGCGGTGCCGCGGGGAGGTCGGGTTAATTGGACAGGGAAACTTTTCGCCGCTACGGTCATGAATTTGTTGACTGGATTGCCGATTACTTTGATCAGGTTGAAGATTATCCGGTTCGTTCCAGGGTGA
>SLSE01000077.1 GCA_007130585.1 Syntrophomonadaceae bacterium
AGTGCCACAAGCCGTTTTTGCCCGGAACTGAGATGAAAAGGATGCCGCTCTGTCAGGTTCCGGGCATCCAGGCCCACTTCATCCAGGGCTTCGGTTACCCTGGCTTCTACTTCATTTTCAGCAAGGCCGAGATTACGCGGGGCAAAGGCTACTTCATCATATACTGTCTCTGAAAAAAAATGTTCCTCGGGCATTTGAAAGACCAGGCCGACCCGCTTTCTTAACGCCAGCAGCTCCGCCTTATCGGAGCCGACGGATTTCCCCTCAAAAAAGACTTTCCCCGAGGTAGGCTTAAGGAGCCCGTTAAGATGTTGAATCAGGGTCGATTTGCCGGATCCGGAAGGCCCGATTATCAGGGTAAATTCACTCTGCCTTATGCTGAAGGATACTTCTTTTAAGGCTTCCCTGGCAAACGGGGAGCGGGGCATGTAAGTATGGGTCAGCTTTTCAGTTCCGATGAACACAGGCTGTGGACCAACTCCCGGCAGTGGATTATTTGCGGAGGCAGTTTAAAGCCGTCTTCCCGCAGCAGGGCGGCCAGTTCAACTGCGGCGGTCCCCTGCAGACCAATGCTGTGCAGCAGCGGAAGATCGCTCAACACATCTTTTGGAGGCCCCTGCCGAATCAGGCTTCCCCGGTGAAGAATAATAACCCTGTCGGCGAAAACTGCTTCTTCGGGAAAGTGGGTAACGTGAATCACAGCGATGCCCTGTTCAGTATTCAAACGGCGGACAGTCTCGATCACGTCGCGCCGTCCGGCCGGATCGAGCATGGCAGTAGGTTCGTCCATCAGGATGCAGTGCGGCTGCATCGCCAGTACGCCGGCAATTGCCACCCGCTGTTTCTCGCCGCCAGACAGCAGGTGCGGAGGCTGCTGAAGCAATTTTTCAAGACCCAGAAGCCCGGCTACCCCGGAAACTCTATTTTGGATCTCAGGTGAAGGCAGGGCCAGGTTCTCCAGGCCGAAAGCTATATCCTCTTCAACCGTGGTAGCAACAAGCTGGTTGTCCGGGTTCTGAAAGATCATTCCGCAATAACGGCGAACTTCCGTTATTCTCTCTTCGTCAACTGTAGAAATGCCCTCGACTCGCACCTCCCCTTCGGAAGGGGCCAGCAGGGCATTAAACAGCTTCATTAAAGTAGTTTTTCCGGAACCGTTCGGACCGAGCAGGGCAATATACTCGCCTCTGTGCACAGTCAGGTTGATCCCGGAAAGAGCGGGGACAGGGGTTTCATCTTCACCCGGGTAATAATAGGCCAGGTTCCTGGCTTCAATCATAATTTCAGACCGCATGCCCATCAATAAATTACTCGGACACCAGTTCCAGAATTACCATGGGGGCTCCGTCGCCGCGGCGGGGGCCAATTGGGATCATGCGGGTATAGCCGCCTTCACGGCCTTCCATTTTTGGGCCAATCTTTTCAAACAGGGTGGTTACTACATTCTCATCAAGCAAATACGATGCAGCCTGACGGCGGGAATGCAGATCCCCTCTTTTGGCCAGGGTGACCATTTTTTCAGCCAGGGGGCGGCAGGCCCGGGCCCTGGCGGCGGTGGTCTCTATTCTGCCGTTCCGTAAAAAGGATGTTACCAGGCTGCGCAGCAGGGCTCGCCTGGGTCCGCTTTTCCGACTCAGCTTCTGGTATGGCATTACTATACTTCCTCCTTGAAGGCTTACTCTCCGCTATCGTTGAAGCCGAAGCCCAGCTCTTCGAGCTTTTGCTCCACTTCTTCCAGCGATTTTTTGCCCAGGTTGCGTACTTTCATCATTTCGTCTTCACTCTTGCGGACCAGTTCGCCAACCGTATTAATTCCTGCCCGTTTCAGGCAGTTATACGACCGGACTGAAAGATCCAGTTCTTCTATGGTCAGGTCCAGGATTCGCTCGCGATCTTCTTCCTTGCTGTCGGAGGCGATCTCTACCTCGTCCACTTTCTCGGTTAAATTCACAAACAGCGCAATATGGGTGCTCAGCACCTTTGCTGCCAAGCTGATTGACTCATCAGGCCCGATGCTGCCATCGGTCCATACCTCAAGGGTCAGCTTATCAAAGTCGGTTACCTGGCCCACCCTGGTGTTCTCAACCCTGTAGTTTACTTTACGAATCGGCGAAAACATGGAATCGACCGGAATTACGCCGATCGGCTGCTGCGGAAGTTTGTTCCGCTCGGCAGGGACATAACCCCTCCCATTTACAGCAGTCAGCTCCATGTAGAGCCTGGCGTTTTCTTCCAGGGTACAGATATAATGGTCCTCGTTCAGGATTTCGACATCAGACGGGGCAATGATATCTTTAGCCCTGACCGGGCCGGCTTTATCGATATCAATTACCAGGTTCTGCGGCTCACTGGCGTGTATTTTCAACGAAACAGCCTTCAGGTTGAGAATTATTTCGATAGTATCCTCCAAAACCCCGGGAAGGCTGGAAAACTCGTGCAGCGCCCCGTCAAACTTGACACTGGTTATCGCTGCGCCGGGCAGCGAGGACAACAGGATCCTGCGCAGGGCATTACCGAGGGTAGTTCCGTACCCTCTTTCCAGTGGTTCAACTACAAAACGACCGTAGTTGTTCTGCTCGTCCTGCTCCACAAATTCTATTTTTGGCTTCTCAATTTCAATCATCACGTTTATCCTTTACCCTCCTCGTTTAATATATTGAGGGTCAACTACTTGCTTAGCGGGAATAAAGCTCGACAATAAAGTGCTCAGTTACCGGCACATCGATTTCATCGCGCTGCGGCACTCTGATAACCCTTCCTTCCAGCTTTTCATGGTCGACTTCCAGCCAATCCACTACTCCCTGCTGCTCCCTGTCTTCAACGATTCGCTTGAATACCGGCTTGTTCTTGCGGTTTTCACGAACGGCGACTATATCTCCGGGGCTGGTCAGGTAAGATGCGATATCAACTTTTCGTCCATTAACCTCAAAATGCCCGTGGTTAATAAGCTGCCTGGCTTCTGCCCGGGACCTTCCCAGGCCCATGCGAAAAACAACCGAATCCAGGCGGCTCTCCAACAGCTGCAACAATATTTCACCTGTAACTCCTTTACGGCGATCGGCTTCTTTAAAGTAACGGCGAAACTGCCTTTCCATTACTCCGTATATCCGGCGAGCTTTCTGCTTTTCCCGCAGCTGCTGACCAAATTCCGAAAACTTTTTCCTGCCCTGCCCGTGTTCTCCGGGCGGGTAAGCGTGACGGATCACGCCGCATTTATCAGAATAACAACGATCTCCTTTTAAGTAAAGCTTATCATTTTCTCTACGGCATAAACGACAAACTGCTCCGGTGTGGCGTCCCATTTAGGTAATGTTACACCTCCTTCAATTTAAAATAACTATACTCTCCGCCTCTTTGGCGGGCGGCATCCATTATGCGGTATCGGGGTTACGTCTTTAATCGCATTGACCTCCAGGCCTGCAGCCTGCAGCGAGCGGATGGCCGCTTCGCGCCCTGCTCCGGGCCCTTTTACGTAAACTTCAAGCTGCCTCATTCCATGGTCTATGGCCACCTTGGCCGCAGATTCGGCGGCAAGCTGGGCTGCAAAAGGAGTCGATTTACGCGAACCCTTAAACCCGACATTGCCGGCGCTGGACCATGAAATGCTATTCCCGTCAACATCCGTGATGCTGATAAAGGTATTATTAAAGGTCGATTTAATATGAGCAACCCCGCGCTCAACGTTCTTCCTTTCGCGCTTTTTTGTGCGGGTGACTTTTTTCTTGGCCAATTTTAATTATTTCCTCCCTTCCCACTTGATCTTATTTCTTACGGCGAATTCCAACAGTCTTACGGGGGCCCTTACGGGTGCGGGCATTGTTCTTGGTTTTCTGACCCCTGACCGGCATGCCTCTCCTGTGCCTGATGCCGCGGTAGCAGCTAATCTCAACCAGGCGCTTGATGTTAAGGGCAACCTCCCGCCTTAAATCCCCTTCGACATTATAGTTTTTATCAATAAACTCGCGCAGCCGGCCAAGCTCATCCTCGGTTAAATCTTTAACCCTGGTATCAGAACTTACTCCGGCATGTTTTACAATTTCTTCTGCGCGGCTTCTGCCTATACCGTAAATATAGCTCAGCGCAACCTCTACTCTTTTGTCGCGCGGCAAGTCTACACCTGCAATTCTAGCCAACGGTTTAACACCTCCTTGGACTTAGTTCCCTGAATATAAGGACAACCGGCGAAACTGGGCAAATCGTTAACCCTGTCTTTGCTTGTGCTTCGGGTTTTGGCATATAACTACAACCCTGCCCTTGCGCCGAATTATCTTGCATTTTTCGCACATCTTCTTCACAGAGGGCCTTACCTTCATGATAACGAACCTCCTTACTTATAACGGTAGGTAATGCGCCCCCGAGATAAATCGTAAGGCGATAGTTCAACCAGAACCCGGTCGCCCGGCAGAATGCGGATGAAATTCATCCGGATTTTGCCGGAAACGTGAGCCAGAACTTTGTGACCGTTCTTTAACTCAACCCGGAACATGGCGTTTGGCAGTGGTTCAACCACAGTACCTTCAACTTCTACTACATCTTTTTTCTTGCTCATGTCGCCAGCTAAACCTCCTCTTCGGGAGCCCCGGTTTCCGGAACCAGTTCTTTCAGGTGCCTGATAACCTGGTTATCGGTTAACTGGTCAGGCCCGTCCAGCTGGGCCGGGTCTACCCTGCGCTCATAATGCTGAAGATGAGCAACATTTTTTTTCTTTGGCCGCGCTACGGGCCGGCTGCGTCCGTCCACCAGGAGTACGTGCTTCTGATCCAGCTTTTCCAGGACCAGGTAATGATTGCCTTTATCCCTGCCGGCCAGAGAGCGAACCAGTTGTCCCGGCTTTAACTCCACCATCGTGCCGCCCCCTTAAATCCGGTTGGAAGAAGTCAGTATTTCGGGCCCGTTGTCACCGAGGACTACGGTATGTTCGAAGTGAGCCGACAGGCTGCCATCGGCAGTCACCACCGTCCACTGGTCCTTAAGAACTTTGACCTCCCAGGTGCCGGCGTTGACCATCGGTTCTATGGCCAGGGCAAGCCCCGGTTTTAATACCGGCCCGTGCCCCGGCTGTCCGAAATTTGGAACCTGGGGCTCCTCGTGCATGTCTTTGCCAATACCGTGTCCGACATAGTTCCGGACTACAGATAGCGAATTGCTCTCCACGTAAGCCTGAACGGCATGCGAAATATCGGAAAGCCTGTTTTCTGACTGCATTGCGTCGATTGCTTTTTCCAGAGACGTCCTGGTTACATCAACCAGGTGGGCGGTCTCCGGCGTTACCCTGCCAAC
>SLSE01000044.1 GCA_007130585.1 Syntrophomonadaceae bacterium
CTGGTGGATAGCCTGGATGAGTTACTCTACAGGGAAAAGTATAACCTCCTGATGAATCCTGCTCAAAAAGAAGAGATTGATTACATCGTCAAAGATCTTGATACAGTAGAGCAGCAGCTACAATTTGATGATTTTAAAAAAAAGGTTGCTTCAAAAATCCTTGATGAAGGACTTTTTTTGAGCGGCAGCCCCGATCTTTACAGGCGGGTCAAGAAAATGGTGGCGGATTACGACATCCCGGAAAAGCTGCGCCGCCTTGAAGAAAATGCATCCCGGGACCGTATTGAAGCAGAGCAGCAGCTGCTTGCTGTTTCAGGTTCAGCGCATCACGATCAGCTGATGGCCCTGTTCTACACAACCGAAGAAAAGGAAGAAATATTTTAGTTTTACGAGGTGAGGCTAATACATGGAGATAGTGAAAGTCGACAGCTATGAGGAAGTCAGCCAAAAGGCGGCAGAAAGCGTCGCCGGGCTGCTCCACCGGAAACAGGATGCAGTGATTGGCCTGGCCACGGGATCCACTCCGGAAGGGATGTATGCCCGGCTGGTCAGAATGTACAGGGAAAATGAAATTGATTTCAGTTCGGTAAGCACATTTAACCTGGACGAGTATCTCGGTTTGTCCCGGGACCATCCCCAGAGCTACCACACCTACATGCACCGGCACTTTTTCGATCATGTCAATGTAGATCCGGAACGTATAAATATTCCCCGGTGCGGGGACGAACCCCCGGAACTGGTTTGCAGGGATTACGAAAAAAAACTAAAAGATGCCGGGGGACTGGACCTGCAAATCCTGGGGATCGGCACCAACGGCCATGTCGGTTTTAATGAACCCGCTGCATATCTTTACACCGATACTCATGTGGTCGACCTGGCGGAAGAAACAATTGAAGCCAACAGCCGGTTTTTTAAGTCTCGCGAAGAGGTTCCCGGGAAAGCTGTAACCATGGGTGTCGGCTCCATTATGGGCGCTGCCAGGATAGTGCTCCTGGCCAGCGGCAGAAGCAAGGCAAAAGCAATACGGGACATGTGCAGCGGAAAAATTACCACCTTTGTTCCGGCCTCCCTGCTCCAGCTTCACAAGGATGTAACCATTATCGCAGATCGTGAGGCGGCCAGGTTGCTACCATGAGCTGGTTTGCCGCCCAACCGGAACTGTTCTCTTTTTCTTTGGAGGCCCGGGTAATTTATGGTATATTATATTTACCGCGTTTAAGCGGGCTGCGCTGCCCTTCTCCTTCTCGCAAATAATTTATAAAAGTTTGCAGCGCTCTTAAATCATATTGCAATTTATTTGTCAAACTGTTCTAACTGAGCCGGAGGTGTAGTGATTGAAAATACTTGTTAGTGACTCTCTTTCCAAAGAAGGGCTGAATTACCTGCAGAAACACGGAGATGTCGATTTTAAGCCTGACATTAGTCCTGAACAGCTTGCAGGGCAAATTGGCTCCTACGATGCGCTGGTAGTGCGGAGCAGGACCAGGGTCACGGCTGAGGTCATTGAAGCCGGAACTAAACTGAAAGTTATCGGCAGAGCCGGGGTGGGAGTTGATAACATAGATGTTGAGCGGGCAACGGCAAAAGGGATTATTGTTGTCAACGCCCCGCACGGGAACACTATTTCAGCCGCGGAACATGCCGTTGCGCTGCTCACTTCCCTGGCCCGGAACATCCCCGCAGCCAATTATTCTGTAAAACAAGGAGAATGGAAACGTTCCGAGCATACCGGGGTGGAGTTAAATCATAAAGTACTCGGTGTTATCGGCCTGGGGCGGATTGGCAGCGAAGTCGCCCGCCGGACCAGGGGAATGGGCATGAAAATTATCAGTTATGATCCTCATGTTTCCGAAGAGCAGGCTGAAAAGCTGGGGGTCGATATGGTTGGTTTCGAAGAACTGCTTCAGCAGGCTGACTTCATCACTCTCCATCTGCCGCTCGGAACCTCGACCCGTCATCTGATCGGCGGGGAGGAACTTGCCATGGTTAAACCCGGGGTTCGGATCATCAACTCGGCCCGGGGAGGGCTGGTGGATGAAGATGCCCTTTACAAAGCCCTTCAGGAGGGCCGGGTTGCTGCCGCCGCCCTTGATGTTTTTGAACAGGAACCGCCTGAAAACTGCAGGCTTCTGGAGCTGGACAATGTTATTGTCACCCCTCATCTTGGCGCCCTTACCCTGGAGGCCCAGGCCAATGTCGCCCTGCAGGTTTCCGAACAGGTGATCAAGGCCCTGCAGGGAGATCCCATCGTATCGGCAGTCAATGTCCCCGCCCTGATGCCCGAAGCAAAGGCGGCCCTGGAGCCGTTTCTGCCCCTGATGAGAGTAATGGGCAGTTTTTACCTGCAGATGTTTGGCGGATCAGTTGATGAAATAGAACTTACCTACAGCGGAGAAGTATCATCTCTTCCCCTGGGGCCGATGACTATTTCCTGCCTGATCGGATTTTTGCGCCATGTAGTCGGCGACGGGGTAAACTGGGTCAACGCTCCCCATATAGCCAGGGAAAGGGGCATTACCGTTAAGGAGTCGTCGACCACTGAAGTAAAAAACTACAGCAACCTGATCACTCTTACCGCCCGGGCCGGAAACGAAGTGCACCATCTGGCGGGAACGCTGCTTAATAACGATATGCGTATCGTGACGGTCGATGACTACCGGATAGAAATTATTCCTTCCAATTACATGCTGGTTACCACGCACCACGATCGTCCCGGAGTGGTCGGAAAAATTGGCTCCCTGCTCGGTGATGAGGGGGTAAACATAGCTTCAATGCAGCTTGGCAGAAAAACAGAAGGTGGAGAGGCAATGATGGCGCTGCAGGTTGACGAGAAGATGAGTGAGGAAACTGTCGACAAGGTAAAAGACCTGGATATCATTGACATGGCCCGCTTTGTAGAGATAGAAAACAGTATTAACAGGGAGTAATAACAAGGAAAGGGGTGCAGGAATGGTTAAATTGTATGCGTTAAGTACATGCCCGTGGTGTAAGAAGGTAAAAAAATACCTCGATGAAAAAAACGTTCAGTACGACTGCATTGATGTTGATCTGATCCAGGGAGATGACCAAAAAAAAGCCCTGGAAGAGGTGGAGAAGTTGACCGGCAAGCGTTCTTTCCCGGTAACAATTATTAATGAAACCGTGATCACCGGCTTTAAAGAAGACCAGCTGGAAGAGGCCCTGAAAAATGAAACATAAAATTTACTGTGAAGTGTGCCGGGTTTCTTTTGTGTACCGCGATGAAGTGGAAAAGGGAAAAGTAGTGGTTTGCACGGTCTGCGGGGCAGAACTGGAGATAAACGAGACAGAACCCGAAATTAAAGCTTCCCGCTACCCGCAGGATCCGGAAACGGAAATCCGCAACCGGTCGGAGAATTTTGCCAGGCTGCGCGATTACACCTTCAACGAGGACAAAGAACTGGTCATTGAAGGGCTGCTCGGCAAAAATGAAATGTACGGAGACTTTTACTGCCCCTGCCGCTTTGAGAACATACCGGAACACGTATGTCCCTGTCTGCCTACCCGTTCAAACGAGGTCCGCAAACTGGGGCATTGCTACTGAAACTTCTTTCACCTGAAAGAGTGAGTTTCACTCTGCGCTTAACGAAATAGACGCCTGAAGTGAGGAATTTGTAAAAATGAAAATAGATTTTGTCCGCGGGCACATGGGCGGAAACCTGATCGTACTGCTGCGCGGCGACCAGATCCCGATCGGCCGTGAGCTGGAAACTGCCGTTCTGCTGATGGGCCCTAACTACCTTCATGTTCACGAAGCAGGCATACTTTATCCTGCCGGCAAGCCGGGAGAGCTCGAGGTGAAAATAGCCGAGCCTACCCTGCCCTGCTTCATCAGCGCCTGCGGCGGATTTACCCAGGTGCTGGGAGCAGCCCTGATTGAAACTGAGCTTGGCGAGCTGTTTGGCATCGATCGGGATGTTTCGCCGGCCCGGGTTTTACTTCACACCGATTGCGGCCCCACGGCCCTGAGCATAGAATCGCACGAACGCAAAACCATGCGGATCAGAACCGACATGGAGTGCTTTGTCAGGGAGTGCTACGAACGGGGCGTGGAGAGGGCTGCCTGCGGCGACATGCAGGTTATGCGGGCCGGAAAGTTCCTGGTGATCAATGCCGATACCTTTAAAGAATCTTATCCTGCTGCAAATTTTGAAGTCTGGGATCGCCAGACCCGGGAAGCCCTGCTGGAAATTCAGCATGACTTTCAGGAAAAAACAGGAGAAATAGAACCAAATGTGGCAGTATACGACTGGAGCCCCGCCCGGGGCGGCCACTTAAGGGTTGTTTTCCCTCACTATGTTGCAGATGACTTCTTCGAACCTTCCTGCGGCACCGGCTCCGTGGCTCTCGGCCTGGCCCTGGCAGCTTCCGGGGAATTGAACCGCCTCAGTGCAGATCAGAATGGCATCATAACTTTAAACATTGAATCGGGTGGAGGCAAAGAACTGGGCGGCCCCGAAATTACAGCCCTGGAACTTAAAATGGATTCCGGGAACGTAAACTCCGCAGTTTTTTCGCACAGCCGGGTCGAAGTTACCGCTGTAGGCCAGGCTATCCTTTAAGCGGTTATGACATAATTGCTTTGAAGTACCGGCTTCGCGGAGCCGGTACTTTTTTGATCAGACTTTTTCCTCTAAATTGTGTATATATAAGATAGAAAGCAAAATGGTGGTGCAAAGGTGCAAGAGCTGCTGCAGAATATGGTTGAAACATATGGAGACCGGATTTATCGCCTGGCTTTGCGCTACACCGGCAGCAGTTACCAGGCCCAGGACATCGCCCGGGAAACTTTTCTGCGCGCCTGCAAGCACCTGGACAGCTATGACCGCAACCAGATCTGAATTATGCCCGGGGCAGGGCCTGACGGGGCAGGGAACAGGCGGCAACCTACAGCTTCAGTATTTCAAGGAGGTGGCCGGCCATCTCCTCGCGGTCAATTTCCCGCCTGTGCCTGATTGGCTTTTGTTCCAGTTTGGCCAGGTCTGGCGGAATTGCGGTTCCGGTTTCCCGGGAAAGTAACTTGAGCAGTTCCAGTTCCGTGACACCTTCAAAACGTTTGTCGCCGAAGAGGGCCCTGGTAACGCTCCCGGTAAACTTGTAAGGGCTAGCGGTGGATAAAATTACGGAAACAGTGTCGTCTTTTTCGCGTTCGGTATATTTGTCCAGGACAGCTCTGCCCACCGCCGTATGGGTATCAATCAGGTAGTTATGCTCCCTGTAAGTGGCGCCGATGGCCTGTAAGGTTTCCCTGTCATCGGCAAAATCGGACCAGAACAGGTCCTGCAGGCGCCTTAATATTTCCGGATCGAGAATGTATTCACCGGTTTCCCTTAACTGTTCCATCCATGCGGCTACCCTCCCGGCTTCATGATCGCTTAATTCGAATAAAAGCCTTTCCAGGTTGCTCGAGACCAGGATGTCCATGGATGGAGAGAATGTGCGGTGCAGGGGCCTGCGGCTCTGGTAGCGGCCGGTATTGATGAAGTCGGTAAGGACATTATTGCGGTTGGCGGCGCAGATCATGCGGTTAACCGGCAGGCCGAGTTCGCGGGCATAGTAGCCCGCCAGGATATTACCGAAGTTGCCTGTGGGCACTACGAAATTAACTTTATCTCCCTGGCGTACCTCACCCCGGCCGACCAGGTCCCGGTAAGCGGCGAAATAGTATACTATTTGCGGTACCAACCGCCCCCAGTTTATCGAGTTGGCTGAAGATAAGCGGTACCCTGCGTCAGCCAGCCTGGCGGCCAAATCCCGGCTGCTGAATATCTCTTTTACCCCTTTCTGGGTATCGTCAAAGTTACCTTTTACCGCGGCAACAGCCACGTTGTTCCCTTCCTGGGTGGTCATCTGCAGCTGCTGAACTTCACTGACCCCGTCCCGGGGATAGTAAACGATAATACGGGTTCCCGGGACATCCCTGAACCCTTCCAGGGCTGATTTGCCCGTGTCCCCCGAAGTTGCCGTTAAAATAACTATATCTTTATTTTCACCTGTAATTCTGATAGCAGCGCGCATAAAATGCGGCAAAATCTGCAGGGCAATATCCTTAAAGGCGCTGGTAGGTCCGTGCCAGAGTTCCAGGACATGCAGGTTCCCTGCAAGCCTGCGAAGGGGGGTTACGACGGGATGTCCGAAGCTGGTTTCACTGTAAGCCGAATCAACGGCTTTTCCCAGGATGCTTTCTTCAAAACCGCTTAAATAGAGCTTGAAAATTTTGGCGGCTATTTCCCCGTAGCTGCCGGCGGGAAGCCGGTCGGTTTTAAAGGGGGCAGGCCTGTCGGCCGGAACAAACAGGCCCCCGTCCGGGGCCAGGCCCTGCTTGATCGCCTCTGCCGCCGTGGTAAATTCACTGAGGCCTCTTGTACTGTAATAGCGCACCTTTGTGCTCCTTTCAGGTTTACTGGCTGCTGTTTTTATTTTTCGGCAGACCAGGGCAGGAATCCTTTAGCGGGAATGTCCCGCCCTTGACAAAAAGTTTCGGAAAGGATATTTTCAGGGCACGGTTTTCTAAAATAATGCCCCTGACCCCTTATAAATATCTCAACCCGGATTGATACCTGCAATTAAAAAGGAGCGTGAACAGCAGTTGAAATACCTGGTAATTGTTGGAGACGGAATGGCCGATTACCCAATGGAGCAGCTTGAAGGAAAAACAGCCCTGCAATATGCCCGTACCCCTCATTTTGATCTCCTGGCAGGGGAAGGAGAGCTTGGGCTGGTGCAGACAATCCCGCCGGAACTGCCGCCCGGAAGCGATACTGCCAATCTTTCAGTGATCGGTTACAACCCCCTGGAATACTATACCGGGCGCTCCCCTTTCGAGGCAATCAGTCTCGGTATTGACCTGGGCCCTGAAGATGTATCTTTTCGCTGTAACCTGGTAACCCTTTCCGGGGATGAACCTTATGCTGATAAAAAGATGGTTGACTACTGTGCCGGTGAAATTTCAGATCAGGAAGCTGCCGGGTTAATTGACGCGGTCAGGAAGGAGCTCGGCGGCAGCTGTATTGATTTTTATACCGGTTTTCGATACCGGCACCTGATGGTCTGGCACGGAGCTTCAGATGTTTGCGAACTGACCCCTCCGCATGATATCAGCGGGCAGAAGATCTCGGGGCACCTCCCCTCCGGTCAGAACAATGCCAGGATCAGGCAGATGATGGAAAGAAGTTATGAACTTCTTGCCGACCATCCTGTTAACATTAAAAGAATTGAAGAAGGACTCAATCCCGCCAACTCGATCTGGATCTGGGGAGCCGGCCGTAAACCGCTCATTCCCTCCTTTTCAGAAAAATACGGCCTTGAAGGCATCGTTGTTTCGGCTGTTGACCTGGTCAAAGGGATCGGCCTTTTCGCCGGTCTTAAACCGGTTAAGGTCGAGGGTGTCACCGGCTATATTGATACCAATTACAGGGGCAAAGTCAATGCCGCCCTGGAAGCTTTCACGAAAGGCAGCGATTTTGTTTATCTCCATGTTGAGGCTCCCGATGAATGCTCTCACCGCTTTGAAATCAAGAACAAGATAAGCGCAATTGAGCTAATTGATCAGAAAGTTTTAAAAGCCGCCCGGGCCGGACTCGAGCAGAGCGGTTTTGATTACAGCATATTGCTGGTAACAGATCATGCCACACCACTTTCGCTGGGGACCCACACCAGGGAGCCTGTGCCGTATGCCATTTTCCGCAGTACTGCGCGAAAGAAAAATACCGGCCTCACCTACGATGAAATCAGCGCTGCGGGGACCGGCCTGTTTTTTAAAGAAGGCCACCTGTTAATGGATCATTTTCTGGGGCAGGCAAAATAAAGGGGGCGCCGCAGCAGGTTTATATGAAGGAACAGCAGAGTGCAAAAATAGTAAATTTTAATTTCATGGCCTTATTCGGAGCGGTCTTTTTTCTGTTTTTTGCTTTGGACTACTATATCCCGATCCTGCCCTTTTATGTCCTGCATGCAGGCGGGGGAGAAGCGGCGGTTGGTCTCCTGATGGGGTTGTTTACTTTCTGCTCTATTATCCTGCGCCCTTTCCAGGGCCGCGAACTTAACAGGACGGGGCGCAAGCGCCTCCTGGTCACGGGTATCTCTCTGTACGCAGCAGCAGGTCTGGGCCTGCTTTTTTTGCCCTCCCTGCCGTTCCTTTTTATCCTGCGTGCTGTTCAGGGGTTCGGGTGGGGCGCCTTTTTGCTGGCCTTCAATACACTGACGCTCGATCTTGCCCCTCCCGGAAGAAGCGGCGCCGCTGTAGGGTTGATGGGCATGGCCCCGCCTTTCTCTCTGGCCATCGCCCCTTTTATAGGCGAAACATTAAGAATTTCAACCGCGGGCAATTACCTGATCCTGTTCCTCGTAGCTTCCGCTGCCGCCCTGCTGGCCCTTGTATCCGGGGCTCTTGTTAAAGAGCCTTCCTTCGAGCAAACGGGCATCGATAAAAGCCCTCTATTGCTGCGCAAGGTTGTGTTCCCTTCCCTGATCATTTTCTGCATGACTTTTAACCTGGGGGTTATACTCACCTTCCTGCCTTTGCTGGGAGAAGTCCGCGATATCAGGGCGGTGGGCTACTTTTTTACCGTTTTTGCCCTGACGACTGTTTTTTCCAGGCCGGTTGCCGGCCGCTTGTCCGACCTTTACGGAAGGCCGGTAATTTTTTTACCGGCCCTGGTTGTTGCCGCCGGATCCATGATCATGATTGCCCTGGCGGATAATGTCCAGGCTTTCCTGCTCAGCGCCTTTGTCCTTGGCATTGGTTTCGGCTCGGCTCACTCCTCGGTTATGGCCATGGCAGCGGACCGCCTTGCCATTATGGAAAGAGGGGTCGGCATGGCAACCTTTACCACCGCTTTCGACCTGGGTATTGTTGTCGGGGCGGTTGCCGTAGGGATCCTGTTGACCTGGTTTGATTTTAAGCTGATTTTTATCCTCTGCGCGGTAATTATGACGCTGCCTGTTTTCGGTAATTTTTTGAAAAGCAAATACCGGTTCAGGTACTGATGCCGGCCGGACCGGCAGAATAAACGCAGGATTAAATTAAAGGGTGGTGCTCGAACATTGCATGATAGCCTGGCTTATAAGATTTTAAAAGAACACCTCGTGGAAGGCAGCCTCAGGAAAGGTGCCGAAGTGGGGCTGCGCATAGATCAGACCCTGACCCAGGATGCAACCGGAACTATGGCTTACCTGCAGCTGGAGGCGCTCGGCATAAACAGGGTGCAGACCGAGCTGTCTGTCAGCTATGTTGACCATAACACCCTCCAGGGAGGATTTGAGAATGCTGATGACCACCGCTACCTGCAGACTGCCGCTGCCCGTTTCGGGATCTGGTTTTCCAGGCCCGGTAATGGAATTTGCCACCAGGTTCACCTGGAGCGGTTTGGTATTCCCGGTAAAACCCTGCTTGGTTCGGACAGTCATACTCCGACAGCCGGCGGGCTCGGTATGATTGGTATCGGGGCTGGAGGGCTTGATGTGGCGGTGGCGATGGCCGGAGGGCCTTTTTACCTGGTGGTTCCTGAAGTGTTGAAGGTTAACCTGGTCGGTCAATTAAGGCCCTGGGTGGGCGCCAAAGATATTATCCTTGAATTGCTGCGTCGTTTATCTGTAAAAGGCGGGGTGGGCAAAATAATTGAATACAGCGGTCCGGGCCTGGAAGGCCTTACCGTACCGGAAAGGGCGACTATCACCAACATGGGGGCCGAGTTGGGAGCTACGTCATCATTGTTTCCCAGCGACACGGTAACCCGTCTTTTCCTGGAGGAGCAGGGGCGTGGTAATGACTGGCGTCCCCTGGAAGCCGATCCGGGGGCCGTTTACGACGGGGAAATAACCATAGACCTGGCCAGGCTTGAACCGCTGACAGCCGAACCCCACAGTCCCGATGCGGTAAGGCCGATCCATGAAATTGAACCGGTTAAAGTCGACCAGGTTGCCGTGGGCAGCTGCACGAACGGGTCTTATCATGACCTGCGCCTCGTTGCTGCTGTCCTTAAAGGACATGTTGTCCATCCCGGGGTCAGCCTTGTTGTCTCCCCCGGATCGCGGCAGGTCTTCATGACCCTGACCGGCGAAGGAGTTATTGAAGAACTGATCCGCTCGGGGGCCAGGATCCTCGAGTCGGCCTGCGGGCCCTGTATCGGTATGGGTCAGGCACCGCCGTCGGGATCAGTTTCTGTTCGCACCTTTAACCGTAACTTTCCCGGACGGAGCGGAACACCCGATGCCGGCGTTTACCTGACCGGTCCGGCGGCGGCGGCGGCAGCCGCCCTGCGGGGCGAACTTACCGATCCCCGCGACCTCGGTGATTATCCCGCTCTGCCGGAAGCCCGGCCCCCGGTTGTCGATGACAGGATGATAATTCCCCCTGCCGAAAACGGGCGGGATATTAAAATTTTACGCGGTCCTAATATCAGGCCCGTTCCGCTAAACGAACCGCTGCCGGAAAAAACAGCAGTCAGGGTATTACTGGTCGCCGGTGACAATATAACTACTGATCATATTGTTCCCGGGGGGGCGCGGGTATTGCCCCTGCGTTCGAATATTGAAGCGCTAAGTGAATACGTTTTCGCCCCGCTGGATCCCGGTTTTCCGGCCAGGGCCCGCCAATACGGGCGCGGACTGATCGTAGCCGGTGAAAATTACGGCCAGGGATCCAGCCGTGAGCATGCGGCCCTGGCGCCGATGGCCCTGGGGGTTAAAGTTGTCCTGGCCAAATCGTTCGCCCGTATTCACCATGCCAACCTGGTCAATTTTGGCATTATACCCCTGGTATTTTGCAACCCTGTCGACTATGAAAATTTATCTGTCGGGGATGAACTGCTGCTGGACAAAATATATAAACAGCTGGAGAGCGGACGGATTTCAATTGAACGCGCCGGTAAAAGTGGCTTCATAGAAGCGGAGCACGGGCTGTCATCAAGACAGCTGAAGATCATTAAAGCCGGCGGCCTTTTGAACTATACCCGTTCGAAAAGCGGGAAGAATAATCAGGCTAAATGAAGCTGCAGCTTCAAACATCCGATGGATGATAATATCAATATGCATTTTCAGGATAGTTTTCTGTATAGCAAATCAAGTGAATAAAAAGTGATTGCATGCAGCCGGCTTACAACTGCCTGCCGACTGCTAAATGTTAACCCCCGTATGCCGCCACGGCAAAGGCGCAGGCCAGCGGCGGCTCGTGGCTGATAGATATTGCTATATCAACCATGCCTTTTTCTTCCGCCAGCCGGGCTGCTGTTCCATGCAGCCTGACCCGGGGCTGCCTGCCCCGGGCCGAAACAATTTCCACTTCATTCATGGCGGCCGGCCCGATCCCGCATCCCAGCGCTTTCAGGACCGCCTCCTTGGCGGCAAAACGGGCTGCCAGGATGGTCATCGAGGAACCCCTGTCCTTGAAACTTTTTAGTTCCGATGGCCTGAAAATCCTGCGCAAAAAGCGGTCGGGATATTTTTTGTAAACTTTTTCGATTCTCTCTATGGATACAAGGTCCACGCCTACAGCAGCCGGCACCGTTACCCTCACCTCGCAGTAAGTAATCAGGATTTTTCTCTTATTATAGCACGATCCGAGACCGTGATATTCAGGAAAACGGAAGCCGGTGAACAGCCCGCTTTAATTGACTTAAAGGATTTAAAAGGAAAAAGAGTGGGGGTGCAGAAAGCAGGTCTCGGGGCAGGTGTCCTTAAGGAATGCGGCGCAATAATTGTTGAGTACGATAATGATGCCTTCAGTTTCCTTGATCAATTTTGGGATAAAAATGATTATGCGGCAGCTGATTGAAGGAATAAACCGCGAAATCAACGCCCTGAAATCAAACTCTGTTCTTGCCGGGATCGTGAAGGGCTACGCTTCGGGCAGCGTGGTTTAAAATACCCCCGTGCGGGCCGAACATTCTTATTGCTTTTCAGGAATTATTATGCTAATCTTTAGGTGGTAAATTACCCCGGTGGAGGGGTTATTATAGGAGGTAATCAGTTAATGCAGGGAAAGGTAAAATGGTTTAACCCGGAAAAGGGTTACGGTTTCATCGAGGTTGAAGAAGGTAAAGATGTTTTTGTGCATTACTCTGAAATCCAGGAGGAAGGCTTCAAAACCCTTGAAGAAGGCCAGGAGGTTGAATTCGAAGTTGTCGAAGGAAATCGCGGGCCCCAGGCGGCAAATGTCGTAAAAGTACAGCTTTAAGGGGAACCATTGCTACTAATATAAAATGTTATTATTAGCCGGCACAAATATGCCGGTTTTTTTATGCCCCGGTGCATTGACATCAGGCTTCAGTGATGTTATTCTTTTTTTTAGCAATACCCGAGCATTTTTGTCGGGATTGAAACGGGAGTTATAATAATGAAATTATCGGCTAAAGTTGAATACGGTGTGAGAGCGATGGCTGTTCTGGCTATTTATTACCAGTCAGGACCCCTGCCCCTGCGTGAAATTGCGGAGCAGGAGATTATTTCTCTCAAATTCCTGGAACAAATTTTTCCGGACTTAAGGCGGGCCGGCCTGGTTCACAGTACGCGCGGTTCCCGGGGAGGTTATATGCTTTCGCGGCCTCCTTCTGAAATCAGGGTTGGTGACATTGTCCGGGCTGTCGAAGGGCCGATAACCCCTGTCGACTGCCTGTCCGAAATTAACAGCAGTGACTGCTGTCACCGCAAAAGCAACTGCCTGACCAGGCAGGTCTGGGAAAAGCTGAGAGACCGGATTAATGATGTCCTCGATGAAGTATCTCTCAATGAGCTGGTTGAGATAAAACCGGTCGAATCATTATCCTGACGGGAGGAATAGATTTTGAGCAACAGAGAGGTTTACATGGATCATGGCGCTACGACGCCCGTAAGGGAAGAAGCGGTGGAGGCAATGCTGCCTTTCTTTAAGGAGCTTTACGGGAATCCTTCCAGCGTCCATTCCCAGGGCAGAAAAGTGCGCAAAGCATTTGAAAACGCCCGTGAAAAAACTGCTGCGGCGATCGGGGCAAATCCTGAAGAAATATTTTTTACTTCCGGAGGCACAGAATCAAATAATATCGCCCTGCGCGGGGCAGCTAAAAGATTGAACAAACCGGGGCATATCATCACTTCTTCTATTGAACACCATGCTGTGTTCGATGTTTGCCGCGACCTGGAAAAAGAAGGCCACAGGGTCACCTACCTGCCGGTGGACAACATGGGATTGCTGGATCCGTCCCGGGTAGAAGATGCAATTACAGCGGAAACCTTTATTATTTCCATTATGGCGGCAAATAATGAAATTGGCACGGTTCAGCCCATAGAAGAAATCGGAAAGATTGCCGCCGGGCACAAAATCCTGTTTCATACCGATGCAGTTCAGGTGGTAGGGCAGCTGCCGGTTGATGTTAAGAAAATGCAGGTTGATTTTTTGTCACTTTCAGGCCATAAGTTTAACGGGCCGAAGGGTGTTGGCGCGCTTTACAAGCGCAAAGGAGTAAAAATTGATCCCCTTTACCACGGGGGCGGTCAGGAAAAAAAACTGCGCCCGGGAACTGAGAATGTTCCGGGAGTGGTTGGCCTCAGCCGGGCCCTGGAGCTCTCGGTAGAAGAAATTCCCGGCAAAAAAGCCGCCCTGGAAGCTTTACGGGACAGGTTGATTGACGGTCTTTTGAAAATTGACGATGTAGTGCTGAACGGTCATCCTGAAAAACGGCTGCCCGGAAATGTGAATGTCAGTTTCAGTTTTATCGAAGGCGAGTCAATCCTTTTAAGCCTCGACATGCACGGGATCGCGGCATCCAGTGGCTCAGCCTGTTCATCGGGTTCCCTGGATCCTTCCCATGTGCTTTCCGCCATTGGCCTGGATCACCAAACCGCCCACGGTTCGATTCGCTTCACTCTCGGGCGGGGCAACAACGAATCTGACGTGGACTATGTCCTTGAAAAAATCCCTTCAGTTGTAGAAAATCTGCGCCGGATTTCCCCTATGGGCAAGACGAAGTAACGGAGAGGAGCCAGTATATTGTATAATGAAAAAGTTGTAGACCATTTTAACAATCCCCGTAATGTGGGGGAGCTGGCCGATGCTGACGCGATCGGCGAAACAGGAAGCTTTAAGTGTGGCGATACCATGACCCTCTACCTGAAGGTCAGAAACGGTATTATTGAAGATGTCAGGTTTCAGACTTACGGCTGCGGGGCGGCTATTGCCAGCAGCAGTATGCTAACTGAAATGGTAAAAGGAAAAACCCTGGACCAGGCTTTGGCCATTACCAACCAGGATGTTGCCGACGAGCTGGGGGGCCTTCCACCCCTTAAACTGCACTGTTCCAACCTGGCTGCCGACGCCCTCCATAATGCGATAGAAAACTACCGCGCCAGGCAGGGTATCGGTAAAACAGGTTAGCTGTTTCCGGGCAGATAAAATGTGACTGATAGCTTGACAAACCCCCGCTATGAGTGATATTTTTTATGTAGCTTTAGCACTCTGAGGTTTAGAGTGCTAAAGAACAGGAATGGGGGATTGAGCATGGCAGAAGCGCTCAGCGAAAGGAAACAGCAAATCCTCAGGGCAGTGGTCATTAATTATGTCAAATCTGCTGAGCCTGTCGGATCACGTACAGTATCCCGTTCTCACCGGATGGGCATCAGTTCGGCAACCATCCGTAATGAAATGGCCGACCTGGAGGAAATGGGCTACCTCGTTCAACCACACACTTCCGCAGGAAGGATCCCGACTCAGCTTGGATACCGTTATTATGTTGACAACCTGATGGATTTAGATGATCTCAGCGCTGATGATGAACTGGCAATCAGCAGTTTTCTGAGCGCCGAGAAGATGCGGGAGATCGAAAAGATAATTAACAATTCAGCCCGGGTATTATCTTCGGCAACAAACCAGACATCGCTGATTATGGGCCCGCAATTCAGAAAAAGCGCTTTCCATCAGCTGCGGATACTCCCTCTTGATGAAAAGCGCAGCTTGGTGGTGCTGATTACAGATACCGGTTTTATAAAAAACAAAGTGATCGATACGCAGCACCAGTTAAGCCAGGCAGAGCTGCACCAGGTTGTGACCTACCTGAACCAGAAACTTTATGGCTTAACCATCGACCAGGTTACCACTTCCCTGATCAACGAACTCAAGCGAGACCTTTTTAAGCGTCTTGAAATTCTGGAACAGGCTTTCATACTCCTGGAGGAAAGTCTCAAGGAAGAAAAGCAAATCCGGGTTTTCCTGGGCGGGACAACCAATATTTTGAACCAGCCGGAATTTAAGGATGTTGATAAGATAAGGAGAATGCTTAACCTTTTCGAGCAGGAACCGCTGCTATTTCAAATCCTGGAAGACACTTCCAGCGAAGACGATATTGTGGTCAGCATTGGCGCAGAAAATAAGTACGAAGATATTAAAGAGTGCACGCTGATTACCGGCACCTACAAGATACATGACAAAACGCTGGGTACTGTAGGCGTTCTGGGCCCTACCAGGATGGATTACAGCCGGGTGATCAGCGTTATGCGCCGGCTGGTGGATTATTTAAACCAGAGTCTGAGCTCCTGACAGGGCTTTAAAACAATTTTTGCAAGCAGGTGAAAAATTTATGGCAGATGAGAAAAAAAAGCATCACAGGCAGGAGGAAGAACCGGTTCCTGAAGAAAGCAAGGACCTGGAACCGGAAGAAACCGGGACTGGGGAGCCTGCTGACGGCAAAGGGGAAGCGGAAGGTGAGCATCATCCGGAACAGGACTGGCAGCAGGAAAAGGAAGAATTACTTGATCAGCTGAAACGCAAACAGGCTGATCTGGAAAACCTGCGCCGAATTGCAAAAAAAGAGCAGGCCGAAGCCAGGGAGTATGCCCTGCACCAGTTTTTATGCAGGCTTCTGCCTGTTGTGGACAACCTTGAGCGGGCCCTGGAATCGGCCCGGTCTTCAGAAAATATGCCGGCCGGACACATCGAAGGGCTGGAGATGATTCACAGGCAGTTGATGCAAATTCTTGAACAGGAAGGAGTCAGCAGGATCGAGGCGGAGGGCTGCCAGTTCGACCCGAACTGCCATCATGCAGTTTTGCAGGATGAAAGCAGCGAGAGCGAACCGGGTACCGTTCTGGAAGAATTGCAGAAAGGCTATCGTCACCGCAGCAGGATACTGCGCCCTTCCATGGTTAAGGTTTGCAGGTAGGATGATCGGCATAGCTTTTCAGTTTATCCGGGCAGTTCATACCTGGTTTGTGTAAATGATTCCGGCTTTTATAAGCATAAAACATATATGACCAGTTTAGGAGGAAGAAACTATGGGAAAAGTAGTAGGGATTGATTTAGGTACAACCAACTCAGTAGTAGCCGCCCTGATCGGCAGCGAGCCCGAAATCATAGCCAATGCAGAGGGCAGCAGGCTGACGCCTTCAGTGGTAGCTTTTACCAAGGACGGCGAACGCCTGGTTGGCCAGGTTGCCAAGCGTCAGGCCATTACCAACCCCGATCGCACTGTAACTTCAGTCAAGCGTGAAATGGGAACTGATTATAAGGCTAAAATTGATGACAAAGAGTACACCCCGCAGGAAATATCGGCAATGGTCCTGCAAAAACTTAAGACTGACGCGGAAAGCTACCTGGGTGAGAAAATTACGCAGGCGGTAATTACCGTCCCTGCTTATTTTACGGACAGCCAGAGACAGGCAACCAAAGATGCCGGCACCATTGCCGGACTGGAAGTCCTGCGCATTATAAACGAACCAACCGCAGCAGCCCTGGCCTACGGGCTTGACAAAAAGGGCGAACAAAAAATTCTGGTTTACGATCTCGGCGGCGGCACATTTGACGTATCTGTGCTGGAACTGGGCGATGATGTGGTTGAAGTTAAAGCAACCAGCGGCAATAACCGCCTGGGAGGAGACGATTTTGATCAGAGAATTGTTGAGTATGTGGCTGATGAATTTAAAAAGGACCAGGGGATAGATCTGCGCCAGGACCGCATGGCGCTGCAGCGGTTGAGCGAAGCAGCAGAAAAGGCCAAGGTGGAGCTGTCGTCTGTTACATCAACGGAGATCAACCTGCCTTTCATATCTGCCACCCAGGAGGGCCCCAGGCACCTTAACGTCGCTTTAACGAGGGCAAAATTCGACGAATTAACCGCTGACCTGATCGAAAAAACAATGGGTCCGACCAGGCAGGCTTTAAGCGATGCCGGGTTGGATTCAGAAGGCGTGGACCGGATTATCCTGGTAGGCGGTTCAACCCGCATCCCCGCCGTTCAGGAAGCTATTCGCAAGCTTTTAGGGCAGGAACCGAGTAAAGGCGTAAACCCCGATGAAGTGGTAGCCCTGGGCGCAGCTTACCAGGCCGCCGTCCTCGGCGGTGAAGCCAAGGATGTTCTTCTGCTTGATGTCACCCCCCTTTCACTGGGGATTGAAACACTGGGCGGGGTGTATACCAGGATCATAGAGCGCAACACAACCATCCCGACTGAGAAAAAGCAAATATTTTCCACTGCGGCCGATAACCAGAGCAGCGTGGAAATACATGTATTGCAGGGAGAAAGGGCCATGGCGGCTGACAACAAAACCATGGGCCGCTTTATGCTTGACGGCATCCCTCCCGCTCCCCGCGGAGTACCGCAGATTGAAGTAAGCTTCAATATTGATGCCAACGGCATTGTAAATGTTTCCGCCAGGGATCTGGGAACTAACCGGGAGCAGAATATTACCATAACTGCCTCCAGCGGGTTGGAAAAAGATCAGATCGATGAAATGGTCAACGAGGCTGAAAAACATGCCGAAGAAGACCGCAAACGCCGTGAACTGGCCGAGGCCCGCAACCAGGCTGACAGCTTGGCCTACAGCGCCGAAAAATCATTAAAAGATTTAGGCGACAAGGTGGAGCCGGATAAAGCGGAAGAAATTAAAGCTGCGATCGAAGAACTGCGGGAAGCCTCCGGGGGCGAAGACCATGACCGCATTAAAGAGGCTACTGAAAAAATGAACACCTACATGCACGAACTTTCCAGTAAATTATATGAACAGGCTAAAGCCGGGGAGGGCGAAGCTGCTTCAGGTGAAGCAGGTGAAGCCGGAGAAGAAGACGAAACTGTGGTTGATGCTGATTATGACGTGCATGAAGAGGAAAGCAGCGGGGAAGACGAAGCGGAAAGTTAAATGACAGAAATATTCAGTGAGGATGATTTCCGGATATGAGCAGAAGAGACTATTACGAGGCGCTGGGCGTTGAGCGCGGCGCCTCAACAGAAGAAATAAAAAAAGCATACCGGCGCCTGGCCAA
>SLSE01000206.1 GCA_007130585.1 Syntrophomonadaceae bacterium
CCCTGCTCCATTGCTATTCCGATGGCAGCGCCCAGGTCTATTGTGTCAACCCCCAGATCGTTGCAAATATAATTCAAGCGGGCTATTTCATCCAGGTTGCCGATGCCGCAATTTGAACCGAGCAGCCCGATAGTCTCATACTCAATCGGCCCCACGATCTCCTTGCCGGATTGATCGGCATAAACATTGGAGCATTTTACAACGCAGCCGGGCATGCAGGCATGGGTCGGATTTCCGGCCCCACCCCTTTCGGTCAGAATCGAATAAAGATATTCCCCGTCAATCCGGTTTGCGTGCTCGAAGGTGCCCTGTGAAAAGTTATAAGTCGGGAGTCCGCTCAGGGAGTTGGTCCGGGCTGCCATTGCCGCGGTACCATATTTCGGGTAAGTGTCGCCCGTGGCCGGGTTGTCGCGGAGGATCTTAACTACCTCCTTATTAAGGCCCTGGAAGGCCTTTCTGTCCCGGTAACTGATACCGTCCGCTCCTGCTGCATCAAGAACTATGGCCTTTAATCCCTTGACACCCATAACAGCTCCGAGGCCGCCGCGACCGCAGTAGCGGCTGGGCCGCCCCTGGGGGTCATTGATCGCAATACCGGCAGTGGCGTAGCCTTTTTCTCCGGCCGGGCCGATCAGGATTAAGGCGGCCTTATCGCCGTACCGTTCGCTCAGGATCTCTGCCGACTCGTAGACGCCTTTCCCCTTTATATCCGCCGGTTTAAGTTCCGATTTATCGTTTCCCAGGTAGAGATACCTGCTGTCTTCTCCGGCGCTTTCACCTTCCAGGATGATCGCCTTTATGCCCATCTTGCTCAGGGCGATGGCTGCAATACCGCCAGCGTTTGACTCCTTTATACCGCCGGTAAGGGGGCTTTTCCCCCCGATAGACAGGCGGGATGAGCTCGAAAGGTAACTGCCGCCCAGCAAACCCGGGGCAATCACCAGCTTGTTATGCCGGCCCAGCGGTTCACAAGCCGGGTCGATTTCATCGATCAGGATCTGCGCAGTCAGTCCTCTGCCGCCAAGCCTTTCATATTTGCCGGGGACTGCTTCACTTGTTATGGTGCTGTCTGTTAAGTTTACCCTGATTATTTTATCCACTATTACAACCTCCGTTATTTATCATTATCCTCCTGCCATAGGAGAAAATAGCTCTACCAGATCGCCGTCCTGCAGTTTGTCTTCATAACCGCGCTGCCTTTTATTTACCACGATAAGGCCGATCAGTTCCTTTTCAAGCCCCAGCTTCAAGACCAGGTCATTTACTGTCGCCCCGGCGGGGAGGGTCATCTCTCCCGGGCCAGGGTCAGGCAGGTTAGCCCTGGCCCTGCTTTTCAGGGTATCGCGCAGCTTAACCCTGATAATCATATCCTTCATATCCTATCCCCATATATTTTACGAAAGCGGGATTTAATCCCGCCGTTCTGTAAAATTTCCAGGATGCATCCAGGAATCTTCTTGCTGCTTCCAGAATAATTTTTCAGGTTAACCGGGTTCCGGGTTAACCTTCGCGGAAAGCAAGAAGCAACCACTGGCAGAACACCCGCTTTCTTTAAGTTAACCGCTTTGCGCTCTCTAAACAGGCTGCTGCCTTATTGTGGCCCGGCAGAACCATATAATATTTTACCATAATTAACAGCAGAATGGCACTTATGAAGGAGCGCCTGCCCTGCCTGTCAGTATTGCCGGCAGGGCCGCAAAAAACCAGAAAGGCCGTTTCTTCTCTCCCCGGCCGGAAGGAAGATTGTCTCCAAACAGCCTGACACCGGAAGATGAGAAACAGCCCGCTGGCAGATTGGTTTGCCTGCCAGGTAATACCCGCTAATAATGAAGTAAATAAAGTTAGACTGTAGGGCCTTTCCTGGACATGGTTTCGATGCTGGACATGCTTTCAAGATCATGTTTTTCCAGGTCGATTACTTCAGAGATATGAGTTGCGTTTATATATGTTTTCCCGATCTTGACAAACTCGCACCTGATTGCGCAAAGATCATCTACCAGCACACCAAGCACTTCGTCAATAGGTACTGAAACATCAAAATGGTGCCCGTTATCCATCACAATCCTGGTCATCTTTTCAGCCATATGATCACCTCCCTGCTAATATTATTCTGCAAATCGGATAAATCCCCTTTTTAAATTGCCTCATTTTTCAATTTATAAATTAAAGTTACAGCAATCCTTACCCAGCGCTGCCGGGGTTCACAGGTTTGCCGGATCAAGTCGCCCGTATAAAGCAAGAGGGGCGCGCGCTATCCTGCAGCGCCGACCCCGCCATTTGTCATAAATTTTGCATTTTCAATAGTAAATTGTTTAAGGAAACAGTAAAAACCTCAATGCCACCGCGGCAAGAAACACGGCAATATACAGGCGGAACCGCCCCTGCGGGACGCTTTCGACAAAGCGGCTCGCCGCCCATGCTCCCAGTAGCGAAACCGGCACAAAGATAAACATACCCCAGAGAAACAACCCTTCCAGCCTGGCGCCCCCGACCAGGTACCCGGCAATCCGCGTGGTATCGATAACGAGAGCCATTGCGCCTGAAGTGAACAGGTAAACTTCCCGGGGAAGGTTGAAGGCTGACAGGAATGCTCCCCGGATAGCGCCACCTACCCCGAATATACCCGCCGCAAACCCGGACGCCAGGCCTCCGGCCCCTGCGGTCAGGTTGTGTTCAGGCAGCTTCCATTCACTCCTGAAGAAGATGAACAGGACGTAGGCGAGTAAAAACCCTCCCAGGATACGGGTCAGTATAGCTTCATCCACCGTTAACGACATGGTCGCGCCCAGGTAGCTGGCTGCAATCCCGGGAACGGCGAACCACAAAATCAGGCGCCATTTGCGGATACCGGAGCGGAAAAGCGCCATTTTCCAGATATCGCCAAACCAGTGGATGATCCCGACAAACAACAGGGTTACCGGAAGCGGGAAAAACAGCAGCATGACAGGCACCATAATTGTTGATGTGCCGAAACCGGAAAACGTGCCCACTGCAGAGGCAATAAAGACAAGCAGGGCCAGGACAATCAGTTCAACGCTCACCGCTTAATTTTCGCCCCCTCCCGATCGTGGTTTGCATAAAATGCATAACGGTTACCAGCCTTCCTCCCGGGCAATCATTCCATTCCCTGCCTATTCGAAGGCTGCAACCTATGTTCCGGCAGACACACCAACCGCGACTGTATAAATTAAACCGGACCCGCCTGTCTACAGAAACAGGACAGGAATGATATATATTATATATGACTTCCCCCGCACTGACGCAGTATTTCTTTACACTTCGCAGCAATTCCTGCCACCTTCCCCGCGGATGGGATAGTCACTAAAGCCCCGGTCGAAAGGAGAGAAAAACAGTGCCCCTGTCGCCGCTGCTTGATCGCACCCGTATCCTGAAAGGAGTCCCGGTGGATGCCGAGATTGAACTCGGCCGTGCAAATATCCCGTATTATTTTTTGCTGCCGCTCCGAAGATAACACCTGCATGCTGACTTAAGCGCGACATGTTGGAAGCAACACGCTGTTAATCAAACGTCCAGGGCAGGGTTGGGACAGCAGGTGAGCTTATCAGGTGATCTTCTTTAACTCTAAATCAGCCGGAGACAATCCGTTTTTTGCCGGGCGTTTGAGCTGGTCAGATTGCAGCGCCCTGGTTAAACAAGAGGGATAACCGGGAAAACGCAGCTCTTTGACAGGATAAAAAGGATAAAACAGGGTTTTATAGAATTAAATTTCATGGCCATAAACAGATTTTCAGCAGTTATTGAAGACAAACAGTCTGAAGAAGAATATTTAAATCACGAGATAAGCAGCACCATCAAGTATATTCGTCCTGCTATTCTCGTCCTCGGCTTTATATTCTTCCTTTTTATCCTTCCCGATCTTAACCTAAACGAGGATCCCTTCGTGGTGTGGACTATACTGGCCATACGCGGAGGTTTGTTAATCCTGGTTATTGGGCTGTACCTGGTTCTTTTAATCAAACCCGATATGACCAGCCTGGCAAACTGGATTTCGCTTTATGCTTTCCTGATATCTGCAGGGTATCTTCTGATCTACTATGTTTATGAATCTCCCAATCTTTATATCCAGTCATTTGGAGTCGTGACCCTGATAATTATATATTTCAACCTGCTCTATAACTGGTCCCATGCTTTTTTAATATCTATCTTTACCGGGTCAGGCTTTTTCCTGATAACACATCTCCGGCCGGAAGAATTCCTCCCTGGCTCGCTATCGGCGGTCTGCGTTTATATAACACTGATCATTCTGGTAAGCGGAATTTCTGCTCACCGCCTAAATGTTAATAAACGAAAACAGTACCTTAACACTAAGGAGCTCGAACGATTATCGGAAACCGATCCCTTAACCGGAATTTACAATCGCGGCAAATTCGACCGCGAGCTGAAAGAATGGATTGACCTTGCCAAACGCTATGGACATCATTTATCAATCGTGCTCTTTGACATAGATAATTTGAAGGCAATTAACGATTTGCACGGCCACCTGGCCGGCGATAAAGTTCTGAAAACTGCCTCCGGCCTGGTAAAAGATACAATCAGGAGTACGGACATATTTGCCCGCTGGGGAGGAGACGAGTTTGTGGTGCTTCTTCCTCATACCCGTAGAGAACAGGCGGTGGAACTGGCAGAACGGATCAGCGGCATGATCGCCTCTCATCAGTTTAACCCGGGCGGTTACATCAGCTGCAGCTTCGGGGCCGCTGCGCTGGAAGAAGATGATGATGCCAGGGCTCTCCTGAACAGGGCCGACCATAACCTTTACAAAGCCAAGGCCAGCGGCAAGAACCGGGTTGTTTCATGATCCCGGGAAAGTAACCCCTGCCCGCCTTCCCCTGCCCCAAACCTGCAACTTCTAATCAAAAATTGCTGTGCTAAAGGGCGGCCTTTTATCCTGCCAGGGATTTGCCTTTTCGTAGGCGGCCGAAAACTTAAGCACCGCCCGTTCGGCAAAGGGTTTGCCGACAATCTGCAGCCCTACCGGGAAACCTTCCCCTGTCCAACCGCAGGGCACACTGATCGCCGGCAGCCCGGCAACAGAAAAGGCATAGGTAAGCATGATCCAGTCAATGTAGTTTTCCATCGGCCTGCCGTTTATTTCGATCGGGTAGGCCGTGTTTGCCGGGAATGGCTTTACCGGGACAGTCGGGGTTACCAGGAAGTCATACCTGCTGAAAAAGTCAAGAATCTTATTCCACAGTTGCGACCGGTATTTATCTGCCCTGGCAATGTCGCCGCC
>SLSE01000068.1 GCA_007130585.1 Syntrophomonadaceae bacterium
CCCGGGCAGGTTCAGGGAACTGAACACTTGTTGTTGCCTGCAGGCTGTCTATTTGCTATACTGAACGTGATATTTACATAATAAAGAGACTGGCGGAGGTTTAAACCCGTGAATGTAGCCGGATTGACTGATAAGGGGTTAGAGCGTCCCCGGAACGAGGACAGGTGCTTTGTCGAAACAGATTCAAGTAACGCCCTGCTGGCGGTTGCCGACGGCATGGGCGGGCACCGTGCCGGGAATGTGGCCAGCGAACTGGCGGTATCGAGGGCCGAACAGCTGTGGGCAGCTTTAAACAAGACTACTGCGCTTTCCTCCGACCAGGCCCGCAAACTGATCAGCAGCTTAATAACCGAGGCCAACGAATTAATCATGGTTGAAGCCGGGAACTCTCCCGAACGGCGGGGCATGGGCACTACCTTTACTGCCGGCCTGCTCTGCGGTAACCGTCTGACCATAGGCCATATCGGCGACAGCCGGGCATACCTTATAAACGACGGCAGGATCGAGCTCCTGACCAGGGATCATTCCCTGCTGGAGCAGTTGATCGAGTCCGGGCAGGTTAACCCCGAAGACGCAAAAAACCACCCCCAGCGCCATGTTCTTACCAGGGCCCTGGGGATAGACCGAAATTTACAGGCAGATATAAAAGAGCTGGAAATTGAAGCCGGTTCAGCCCTCCTGTTCTGCACGGACGGCCTGACCAACCTGGTCAGCGACGACGAAATTCTCGAAGCGGCTGCCGGGCAGAACGATCCGCAGCTGCTGGCCGAAAAACTGATCGAACTGGCCAACTCACGGGGCGGAACAGATAACATCACAGTGGTAGTAGCAACCGGTATTGGGGGTCAGAAAACTTAATGGTCGGAAAAATATTAGCCAAACGCTATGAACTTATTGAAAAAATTGCCGAGGGGGGAATGGCCCGCGTTTACCGCGGCCGCGACCTTCTCCTGAAGCGTACCGTGGCTGTAAAAGTGCTAAAAGATCAGATGACCGGCGACGCTGCTTTCATTCGCCGCTTTGAACGGGAAGCCCAGTCCGCGGCAGCCCTCTCCCATCCCCACATCGTCAGCATCTACGATGTTGGCGAGCAGGACGGCATATACTTTATGGTCATGGAGTACGTGGACGGTAAAAACCTGAAAGAATATATCAGGGCGAAAGGCCGCCTGCCGGTGCACGAAGCTATCCGTATTGCCCGCCAGATCGGCGAAGCGCTGGAGGAGGCCCATAAAGCGGGCGTTGTTCACCGCGATATAAAACCCCAGAATATCCTTTTCTCGCGCGAAGGCAAGGTGAAGGTTACCGATTTCGGCATCGCCATTGCCGGTGACGGTGTAACGGTGACGGTAGGCGATGAAATTATCGGTTCCGTTCAGTATATTGCCCCCGAGCAGGCCAGGGGCGAACTGGCCGGCAAGCAGTCCGATCTCTACTCGCTCGGTATAGTTCTCTACGAAATGGTAACCGGCAAAGTGCCTTTTGCCGGAGAGAGCCCCGTGGCGGTAGCCATGAAGCATATCCAGGAGCAGATTGTTCCACCGGGACGCATAGTTGCCGACCTTCCCGAAAACCTGGAGCAGATCATTTTAAAAGCGGTGGAAAAAGATGCCGCTGAACGCTACAAAACAATCGATGATCTGCTGGAAGACCTGTTTTACGCCGAAGAAAAAGGCGGGCACCGGGTGGTCCCGGCCCGTTCCGCGGCGAACGGTAACGGCAGCGACGAAGATGACGATGTAATCCTGAGGCCGCCTGCAGCCATGGCAGGAAAAAGAAGGCGCCTGTCGCCCCGTTTTATCCGGGCCATGATCATATCCCTGCTCCTGGTTGCTTTACTGGCCCTGACAGCCTGGGGAGGGGTTTACGTAGTAAACAACTATATTATCGTGCCCGAGGTGGCCGTGCCTGAAGTACGGAATCTAAGCCAGAGCGAAGCGGCCGAAGTCCTGAGGGAAGAAGGCCTGGAACCCTCGCCCGAGATTTTCTATGTCGATGACGATGAGATTCAGGTCGGAAACGTGGTAAAAACCGACCCTCCCGAAGGAAGAATTGTCCGGCAGGACAGGGTGATCAGCCTCTATGTCAGCAAAGGCCCCGAAGCCATTGTCCTTCCCGAACTGGTCGGAAAAACTGAAATGGAAGCGCGCCTGATCCTGCAGGAACTGGAACTGAGCATGAGCCCGGTCTGGGAGTATAACGAGGATATCCCTGAAGGCGAGATTTACCGCCAGGTGCCGGGAGAATCTTTCAAAGTGTCGCGCGGCGAGGAAGTTGTGGTTTATATCAGCCAGGGCCGCGGGCCATTCCGGCTGGCCGACCTGGTCGGTTATTCCGAACAGGGCGCCCTGAATTACCTGGAGGAAAATGACCTGCGGGACCGGATTCGCTATCGATTTTCTATCGGCAATTCAGGGCATGTCATCGAACAGGACCCCGAACCGGGCGCGGAAGTTACACCCGGCCAGACTGTTCTGCTGGTTGTCGGTGAATAGGGAGGTTTTATTTGCTGCAGGGGAAAATAGTTAAAGCAGCGGGAGGATTTTTTTCCGTTCAGGATGAAAGCGGGAAAGAGCATGTCTGCCGGGCCAGGGGGGCTCTTAAACGAGGCAATAAATCTTTAATGGTCGGCGATAATGTAGTATTCGATCCCGTTGAAGAGGATCCCGCTGTTGATGGTATTATTGAGGAAATGCTGCCCCGCTCCAACCGGCTGGATCGCCCTCCGGTTGCCAACCTTGATCAACTGGCTGTTATAATGTCCATCCGGCATCCCGACTGTGACTGGCAGCTGGCCAGCAGGATGTTTGTGCTGGCAGAAAAAGAAGGGTTGGCTGCTTTTCTCTGCCTCAATAAAACAGACCTGACACCTGCCGGCGAACTGGAAAACCTGCCCGCCCTGCTCTGCAACTACCCCTACCGGGTTATTTATACCAGCGCGGTCGAGCGCATCGGCCTGGAAAGCCTGAAAGAAAACCTGGAAGGACAGTGCTCGGTTCTGGCCGGGCCTTCCGGAGTCGGCAAGTCAACACTGCTAAACGCAATCCAGCCCGGGCTTACCCTGAAAACCGGAACGGTCAGCGATAAAATAAAGCGCGGCCGCCACACCACCCGCCAGGCCGAGCTGTTACCTCTCGCCGGCGGGGGATCGGTTGTTGATACCCCGGGTTTTACCAGGCTTGATTTTAAAGACATCGAGGCCGATCAGCTGTCCTTTTATTTTCCCGAATTCGAACCCCTGATCGGAAAATGCGGGTTTCGCGACTGCCGTCATATCAGCGAACCCCGCTGTGCGGTACGGGAACAGGTAGGTGCCCGGTTGAATCCGATGCGCTATGATCACTACCGCTATTTCATGAACGAACTTGAAAAACAGGAGGTTTACTGAAAATGACCCTTAAAGTGGCGCCGTCCCTGTTGTCTGCCGATTTCAGCTGCCTGCGCGAGGAGGTAAAGAGAATTGAGGTTAACGGGGCCGACTGGGTCCATCTCGATGTCATGGACGGCCACTTTGTGCCTTCCATAACCATTGGCCCGGTAGTGGTTGAATCGCTGCGCCCGCAGACAGGCCTGTTTATGGATGCTCACCTGATGGTCAGCGAACCGGAAAATCACATCGAAGAATTTGCCCGGGCCGGGGTTAACCTGATTACCGTCCAGGGAGAAGCCACCGCCCACCTGGATCGCGCCCTGCGCAAAATAAAAAGCCTCGGAGCGAAAGCAGGCGTTGCTTTAAACCCCGCCACACCTGCTTCCGTACTCGAATACGTCTGGCCCCTTCTTGACCTGGTCCTGATTATGAGCGTCAATCCCGGCGCCGGAGGGCAATCCTTTATTCCCGGGGTCATCCCCAAAATTGAATATGTGGCCGGCCAGATCCGCTCCCGCAACCTTACCATGGAACTGGAAGTAGACGGCGGTATTAACCGTGAAACGGCCCCGGCCGTAATAAAAGCGGGCGCCACGGTCCTGGTTGCCGGCTCGGCAGTATTCAAAGCTGAAAACGGCATGGACCTGATTGGCGACTTGAAAAATATGCAAAATATGCTATAATCTAAATGACCGTTATCTTCAGGGTCCGGTGAGAAGGGCTGCCCCTTCAATTCCGAACCGGCGGTGATGTTTTGCCGGCAAATCCGCAAAACAAAGCCCGCGAGCCTTACAGAGGCTGATCCGGTGTAAATCCGGAGCCGACAGTATAGTCTGGAAGGGAGAAGAAACGGCCTAATAAACTGCCTGTTTATCCAAGACCCTGAAGCAGCTTAGTGCTCGGGTTTTTTTAATGCAGTTTTCGGCTGAAAAGCTATGGCGGGGCTTAAGGTGCCCGGAAAAGAGAAGTGCCGGAAGCAGCCCGGCTCCGGAGCTTTTCTACGGCAGTCGTTAGCGGAGATAAGGTCTCCGACTACTGGATGCGAGGTGAACTTTTTTGGACGTTGACGATCGATTTATGTGGATGGCCCTTGATTTAGCCCGCCAGGGCCGGGGGCGCACCAGCCCCAATCCCATGGTTGGAGCTGTTGTAGTTCAGGGCGGCGAAGTAGTAGGAACAGGCTATCATCAGGCTGCCGGTTCTCCGCACGCTGAAGTTATCGCTCTCCGGAAAGCAGGGGAGAAGGCTGCCGGAGGGACCCTTTATCTTAACCTGGAACCCTGCTGTCACCAGGGCCGCACAGGTCCCTGCACAGAAAAAATAATCGAAGCGGGAATAAGCAGGGTGGTTGCGGCCATGCAGGATCCAAATCCCCTGGTTTCAGGGAAAGGTTTCGCCCGCCTTGAAGAAGCGGGCATAAAAGTCAAGCAGGGGGTCCTGGAAGAGAAAGCCAGGCAGCTTAACGAAGCATTTATCAAGTATATATCCACCGGACTGCCGTTTGTTGAGATAAAAGTGGCCATGAGCCTTGACGGCAAGATCGGCACAATTACCGGAGATTCGCAGTGGATTACGGGGGAAAAAGCGCGCCAGTTTGTCCACCACCTGCGCGACCATACCGATGTAATCATGATCGGGATCGGAACAGTCCTGAAGGACAACCCCCGGTTGACCACCAGGATTGAAGGCGGCGGGGGAAAAGACCCGGTAAGAGTTATTGTCGACAGCACCGGACGCCTTCCAATCGATGCCAGGGTTATCGAAAGCGCTTCGGGAGGCAAAACCATTCTTGCCGTTACCGAACGGGCGACCCGTGAAAAGATAAAAGCCCTTGAAGA
>SLSE01000126.1 GCA_007130585.1 Syntrophomonadaceae bacterium
CAGAGGTAACTGCTGCCGTAAAAGTGGCCCATGTCCCAGGGAGGCTCGGTGCCGACCCTGTTCAGCGCGGCGACAAAATAGGCATTAGCCACGGCATGGGCAGGCTGTTCCAGCTTCCACAGGTATTCGGAAAGGCCGGCCACTGTTGCCGAGGGGTTGAATACAATTTCCGCGCCGTTAAGGCCTAAGATACGGGGTCCTTCAGGAAAATGACGGTCGTAGCAGATATAAACGCCGATCCTGGCAAAAGCGGTCTGGAATACCGGGTGACCCATGTTGCCCGGCTTGAAATAGAATTTTTCCCAGAAACCGGTAGCCTTTGATTTTCCGGCCTGAACATGGGGAATATGGATTTTGCGGAATTTGCCGAGATATGAACCATCGGCATCGATAACTGCTGCTGTATTGTAATAAATACCGGGAATGTCTTCTTCATAGAGAGGGGCGATAATGACCATCCCGTATTTTTTTGCCTGCTCCTGCATTAACCTGGTGGTCGGGCCGTCCGGAATTCTTTCCGTGGCTTCATACCACCTGGTATCCTGTTCCGCACAAAAATAGGGGCCGGTGAAGATCTCCTGGAGACAGACAATCTGTGCTTTCTGTTCAGCTGCTTCCCTGATCATATCCAGGTGTTTTTCAACTGCCGCTTCATAATGCTTCCTGACCGGCTCGTCACCGTGTACTTCATGGCCGGCCTGAATCAGGGCTACTTTTACATTTCTGCTCATTGCATTTCCTCCCAGCGCTTGTTATTGATTTTTCACCAAACGGACTAAATCAGATCAACAATTCAGCGATTTGAATAGAATTGGTAGCCGCCCCTTTACGGATGTTGTCTGACACCACCCACAGGTTAAGCCCGTATGTTACGGAATGATCGGGGCGAATACGGCCGACATAAACGGCATCGCTGCCTTCGGCTTCCAGCGGTGTTGGGTATTCCAGCTGCCCCGGGTTATCTATGACTGACACGCCGGGAGCTTTTTCCAGCAGTGCGCGGGCCCCGGCAGCACTGAGCGGCCCTTCGAACTCAAGGTTAAGGGCTATGGAATGCCCCGTGGCAACCGGCACCCTGACAGTGGTAGCGGTAACGGGAAGACCCGGGAGATGCATTATTTTCCTGGTCTCCCTGATCATTTTAATCTCTTCTTTGCAGTAGCCGTCTTCGACAAATACGTCAATCTGGGGAACAAGGTTAAAAGCCAGCTGATAAGTGCGCAGGGCGCCCCCGTGGGGAATGCGCTCTGTTTTAACAGGCCTGCCGTCAAGGTGGGCGCGGCAGTTCTCCTGCAACTCTTCGAGGGCTTCCTTACCTGCCCCTGAAACAGCCTGGTAAGTGGCGGCGACTACCCGCCTGATCGCCACGGCATCCTGGAGGGGTTTTAAAGCCACGACCATCTGAATCGTAGAGCAGTTCGGGTTGGCAATTATGCCGCTGTGTTTAAAAGCATCGTCGGGGTTTACCTCGGGCACTACCAGGGGGACCTCTTCATCCATCCGGAAAGCGCTGCTGTTGTCGATAACCACGCTTCCGCGTTTGGCCGCTTCCGGGGCCAGTTCCCTGCTCAGGTCCCCGCCGGCACTGAAAAAAGCAAAATCAACACCCTCGAAAGAAGGGGGGACTGCTTCCTCCACTGTATATGTTTCAGATCCAACCCGGATTTCCTTTCCTGCCGAACGGGCTGAAGCCAGCAGTTTCAGGTTCTTTAACGGAAAGCGTCGTTCAATCAGAACTTCGATCATTTTGCGGCCTACCATTCCCGTGGCGCCTACAATTGCTACACTGTACTTTTTGGTCACCGGTTCTCCTCCTGATCTATTTGCTCTCCGGGCATATCATCTTCACACTCCGGTTTATCCAGCAAAAAGCCGGTTATATTCGGTTTATACTGCGGATTATCTTTAACCCTGTGATCCCACCTGCGGATCATTAAATATATTGCTGCCATCAGGATAAAGCCCACCGCCACTGCCTGCAAATCCTGGTTTCCGTCGTAACCAAGGCTTCCTGCTGCCTGGAGCCAGAAGAAAATACCGGCCATCAGGCCCAGGAGGGGCACGATGTATAACATAAAAGCCAGGAAAATAACCTGGCGGTCATCTGATTCAACGACCACCCGCTGCCCTTTTTCAGCGCGGATGGGATTGTGTGCTTCAATCGTTACTTTTCGTTTCGCGGAGCCGCTCATAATGCCGCACTTCCCGCATGAACCGCAGATCAGGTGACGCTGCAGGGTAACATCGGCAACATCACCCCTGGTTTCTGAAATAATTCCGTATTGTTCCATTATCAATCACCTCCCGGGAAGTTAAATAAATCTTAGCACAACGAGACACCGGTAACAAGTGCACAACTGCAGGCTCTATAAGTAAAGAGGAAGAAACCAGGAGTACTTTTTTGCTGATCTGAGAAAAGAAAAGAGCACCTCCCGAACGGTGAAGTGCCCTTTCCGGTTTGTTTATTTTTCCGCTCTCAGGCGAAAGCTTCGGGTATTTCTTTCAGAACAGCGTAGTTAAAAACGGGGCCGTCTTTACAGACATACATGTTTCCGGCATTGCACCGGCCGCATTTGCCGACGCCGCATTTCATCCTGTTTTCCAGGGTGGTGTAAATTTGTTCGTCTCCGAAGCCCAGCTTTTTCAGGTTTTCAAGGACGAAACGGATCATGATCGGCGGACCGCAGGTGATCGCTATGGTGTTTTCCGGCGAAGGGTTCAGATCCAAAAGCATCTGGGGCACAAAACCGACATTGTGCTCCCAGCCTTCTTCCTCGACATCGATCGTGAGGTGGCAGGCCAGGTCATTGGTCCTGCTCATTTCGTCGAATTCACCTTTGAAACAGAGATCGTTTGAGGTACGGGCCCCGTAAATCATGGTCAGCCCCTCGTATTTATCCATGTTGGCCTTAACGTACTCGACGATCGGGCGCAGGGGCGCCTGCCCGATACCGCCGCCAATAGTCAGGATTTTTTTGCCCTGCCATTCATCAACGGGAAAATTGTTGCCGTACGGACCGCGCACCATCATTTTATCTCCCGGCTCTAGCTGGTGCAGGGCCTGGGTTACCTTACCCATGCGCATTACAGAAAAACGCAGGAAGTCTCCCTCGGTCGGGGAGCAGGATATGGATATCATGCTTTCGCCGACGCCGAGCACGCCAATCATGGCACACTGCCCGGGAAGGTGGCTCCATTTTTCACGCACTTTTTCATCGTCGAAAACGACTTTAAAGGTTTTTATGCAGCGTTCGCCGCCAGTTTCATACCAGGTTTCCTTAACGGTAGCCGGGTACGGGATGTAGGGGTTTTCTATGGTTTTCATAGCGCCTCCTTCACCTGCCTTATGGTTTCGATAATGTCGATATTGACAGGACAGAGGTTGGAACACCGGCCGCAGCCGACGCAGGCAATCACGTCAAACTTATCGACATAGTAACTGTATTTATGACTGATGCGGTTCCTGGTTCGCTCCCTGCGGGTCGGGCGGGGATTGTGCCCCGATGTATGCATGGTATATTCGTCAAACATGCAGGAATCCCAGGTTCGCATGCGTCTGCCGTCAAAACCTTCCAGCTCATCCTGGATATCGAAACAGTGACAGGTGGGGCATAAGTAGGTGCAGGTACCGCAGCCCAGGCAGGAGGCTGCCACCTTCTGCCAGAGGGGATCTTCCCACAGGCCGGGAAGGCCTTCAGGCACACCTTCAGTATCCACTGACCGTTTAATTTTTTGCTCTGCTTCTGCAACCAGCTTTTCTTTTTCCTTCAGGGCATCTTCTCCGGCTTCTTCCATCAGGTCCCGGGTTTCAGACAGGAGCGTTTTCCCTTTTTCTGTTACCGCTTCCACCAGGTAGCTGTCGCCAAGATCTGTCAGCAACAGGTCAAGCCCTTCTGTTGAAGCGGGGCCGCCGCCCACTGAAGGACAGAAGCAATTCATGCCGGGCTCGCTGCAGGCCAGCCCGACCAGGGTAGTCAATTCCCGCCGTCTGACGAAGTAGGGATCGTCAATATCCCACTTAAAAAGCTTCTCCACGATGGTCATCGCCCGGGCGTCGCAGGGGCGCAGCCCCAGGACAACGGTTTCCCGGTCCGGCAGGGGCTCTTCCACCTGTTCTCCTTTTGCCTGAAACTTAAGCATCGTTTCAGTCTGGGGAAAGAGCGCTCCCTTGGGAGGCACCCTGGTATTGTTATAGTCGAGGACAGGCGCATCTCCTTCGTCTACCGCTGCAAAGCGCATCGCATCGCCATCAGCCTGCGGAGCAAGGATATTTTTACCGGCCAGTTTCCCGACGAATTCAGGCCACTTTTCTTTGTTCAACAGCATCGCTGACATATCACCCACCTCTAGAGTATGAAGTCCTCGGGATCATCAGGCTTAAAGCTGGCCTGGAACGGTTCGGCATCGGGATCTACTCCCGGCTCGAAATCGTACTTGTCCCTTATTTCCCGGGCCAGTTTGCGATTTAACCTGCCCAGGGGTATATTAGCCGGGCAAACCCGTTCGCACTCGCCGCACTCGATACAGCGACCGGCCAGGTGAAAAGCCCGGGCGATATTAAAAGCGGTATTCTCGGAAAAGTTGACTGAACGGTTCACCCAGGTTGGGTTAAGACGATCGAGAATACAGTCCTGGCAGTAGCAGAGCGGGCACACGTTGCGGCAGCTGTAACAGCGCACGCACTTATCAAACTGTTCCGCCCAGTATTCCGAGCGCTCTTCCGAATTTTTCTCCTCAATTTCCTGAACTGCCGTATCCTTGTCCGGCTCCCGGGTTTCCACCGGTTCATCCAGCATAATATCGCTGATTACCGGGTTGGGATAGCGGCAGAGGCGACATTTTTCGGCCAGGAGTTCGTCCCTGCTGATTTTTGTTTCTTCATTGCCGCGGGTAAGCAGAAAGTCTTTCCCGTCCCATTTCATCTCTGCCGGCTCTTCTGTCTCAGGATATTTTTCAGCCAGCAGAGCGGTGTCGACAACTCCGGGACAGGGGCACCCGATTACGATTACTTCTTCACGCCCGATCCCTTTTTCTACCAGGAGCTGGGTTACGGCCCTGCTGTCACAGCCTTTTACCATCAGGGCAACTTTGCGGGTATCCGGTTCCTGGCCGCGCGGCACCGGCAGCTGTTCCACAAGGGTCAGGTATGTTGCCAGGTTGGCGGTGCAGAGGGGCGAAAAGATCAGCTCTGCAGCGCCGGCGGC
>SLSE01000118.1 GCA_007130585.1 Syntrophomonadaceae bacterium
GGCAGGACAAAGACATCCCCGTAGCGGTAATTAAAGCGCTGGGCAATGTCGCGGCACAGCTCAACGTGCTGCTTCTGATCTTCTCCGACCGGAACCAGGTGGGTATCATAGAGCAGGATATCGGCCGCCTGCAAAACCGGATAGGCAAACAGGCCCACGCTCACTTCTTCTTTCTGCTTTTCCGATTTCTCCTTGAACTGGGTCATGCGGTGCAGCCAGCCCATGGGGGTAATACAATTTAACAGCCAGGCCAATTCGGAGTGAGCCCTGACATGAGATTGAATAAATACCACCGAATTTTCTTCCTCAATACCGGAAGCAAATAAGAGACCGGCCACTTCCCTGATATTGTTTTTCAGCACGGCGGGATCCTGGGGAACTGTTACCGTGTGCAGGTCAACCACACAAAAATAATTGTGGTAGCGGCTTTGCATTTTTACCCAGTTTTTTATCGCTCCCAGGTAATTGCCAAGGTGTAAATTCCCGGAGGCCTGGATCCCGGAGAATACTCTTTTTTTATCCACTTTTCTGTCCTCCCTGTATTCGGGCCCTGTTTCAGGCTGCGCCCGAATGCAATATTGTACTGCAATTTATGCTTTAACATGCTTTAAAATCCGGGTAAAATCAACCCGATGATCAATGAGTAAAACGACAGGACCAGGTTATAAAGCGGGAAGATGATCGCCCCGAGCACCCTGGTAAATACCAGGATAATCAGGATAATAGGCGCGTACTGTTCTACCATCCGGTAATACCCGAGATATTTTTCGGACAGGAAAGACATCAGGATTTTTGAGCCGTCCAGGGGCGGTACCGGGATCAGGTTGAAAATAGCCAGCAGGATATTAAGCTGCATCAGCACAACCAGGAACTGAAGGAACAGTCCTTCAACAAGCCCGCCCTGCACCAGCACGGTCAGCAGCAGCAGGGTGATGAAACCAAGTATAAAATTGGCCATCGGTCCGGCAAAAGATACCCAGCGCAGCCCGGATTTAAACCGCCTGAACCGGGCCGGGTTTATCGGAACAGGTTTGGCCCACCCGAAGCCAACAAGCAGGATCATCAGCGAGCCGATCGGGTCAAGGTGATTTAGCGGGTTAAGGTTCATCCGCCTGTGATCGTGAGCGGTGGTATCGCCGAAATGAAAAGCCATCCTGCCGTGGGCGTATTCATGAAAAGTAATGGCAATCAGTAAAGCGGGAATCCGCAATGCTATAATTATTGGATCTAAGCCAAGCAATTTATTTACTCCTCCCTTCGCTTTTCTTTTTCCAGGTAGTTCAAAACAAAGTCCAACTCTTCCTGCGGGGTGCGCACTTCTCCGTCCAAAACAGCCTGCTTGAGGCTGTCAATAATTTTTTTGTAAAGCGGCCCCGGCTTGATGCCCAGCTCCATTAAATCCCCGCCTCTTAAGCGGGGCCTGATATAGCGCAGGGCGTCCATGTACAGTTTAAGGTGCTCCCTGACATTATTTTTACCGGTTAGCGCATAGGCCAGTAAAATTGTTTCCACGGGAAGGGGTTCCAGCTGGCTGACAACAGCGCTTGGATTCAAACCCTCCCGGTCAAGCTTCTTTAAGACCTGCGGCGCTTCCCGGCAGGAAGTCAGAACGGTTGATGATCTTTCCCTTGAAAGGCTCAACTTTCTTATTATAGCAGACCGATCCGCAGATTCCAAACCGACCAGCAGCCCACCCAGGTACGAGACCTCCAAATCAGGATTTTCTTCCCATCCCCTGCTTTCCACCCAGCTTAATACTTCTTCCAGGCGGAACAGGAGCTGCCAGGTTTTCTCATCTGTCCGGATCCGGGGGTAGATAAAGGGCAGCAGCTTTAATTCGGATAAGCGTTTCAATATTTTAACCGGGGAAGGTTCCTTGTAAATAGTTTTCACTTCCTGGTTCAGGCGCTGCCTGCTCACCCGGTCTAACACCTTTTTTTCAACAGCGTTATGGAGCAAATCCATGGTTTTCGGTTCGATATAAAAATTATAGCGCTGTTCAAAGCGGACGGCACGCAGGATGCGCAGGGGATCGTCCACGAAACTCAGCTGGTAGAGCGCCCTGATAGTTCTGTTTTCGAGATCTCTTTTTCCGCTGAAATAGTCATAAAACTCGCCGAAATTCTCTGACTGCAGGGAACAGGCCATGGTGTTGATCGTAAAATCCCGCCTGAAAAGGTCGTTCTTAAGGCTTGATTTTTCGACCCGGGGCAGGGCGGCCGGCGAGGTATAGAATTCTTTGCGGGCGGTAACCAGGTCCAGCCTGATCCCTTCCGGAAGGTCGAGTGACGCGGTGCCAAATTGCTCGAAATGCCTTATACTGCCGCCCAGTAAATTTTTAAGCTTATAAGTAAAGTCCACGGCATCGCCGATCACCACGAAATCGAGATCTTTTTCAGTGGGCGCCCGCAGGAGCAGGTCCCTGATGATCCCCCCGACCAGGTACAGTTTAACTTTCTCGATCTCGGCCTGGCGGCTGACCTTGTGCAGCAGTTTACGCATCTCCCGGGGCAGTTCCCTGTTCAGCAGGACCGCTATATTGCTTATTTCTTCCTGTTCGGCAGCGGCAGTCTCACCTTTTTTTACTTTCAGCGAACGGCCCCTGCGGTCAAGCGAACTTAAGTAGCGCAGGACATCGGAACGGGTTACTATCCCCGTCAGGTTTCCGGCATCATCAACTATGGGGATCCGGCCGATGTTTTCTTCCACCATCAGGCGGCGCAGTTCGCTGAGCGGTTGGTGTGGTAAAGCGGTAACCAGTTCCCTGGTCATAAAGCCTTTCACCGGGGCGTGGCCCAGTTCGTTGCGCAGCCCTTTTCGCAGGTCGCGGCGGGAGATTATGCCGACCAGGCGGCCGTCTTCAACTACGGGGCAGCCCTTAAAACTGTGTTCGGCCAGCAGTTCGTCAGCTTCCTTCAGGGTGGTATCGCTTTTTACAGTCAACACCGGCTTTGAAGCGGCGTGTTCTGCTGTCATAGCCGGCGGAAGGTAATGCTTCAGAAATTCAACTACCTGGGTTTTTACTTCTTCAGCCTGCACTCCCCTGAAATGAGCCGAAACCACGCCGGCGTAACCTTTTACATCGAAAGGGGCCAGCAGCTCCAGCAGGTTCAAATCTTCGTAGCGGGTACGCGCTGCCAGGTATATGTTTTCTGTCATCTGGATGATAACAATGGTCAGCCCCGCGTCTTCTATTTCATCCAGAAGCTGCAAAAGTACCGCCGCGCCGACAACATATTCATCCAGAACCGTCGTGCTGATCAGAACGCGGCGCTGGTTAAGTTCATAGAACTCGCTGTTGTGAATTAATTTTTCCAGGAGTTCCTTCTGCGCTTCAGTAAGCGGTGAGCGCAGGTATTCCTGGATCACCCTGGCGTTGGGCCCGCAGGTCCAGAGAGCGGCCACCGCCGCCGCGTCCCGGGCCGTGGTTATATCATAGGTCAGGCAGCCGGTATCTTCGTAAATGCCCAGCGTAAACAGCGTGGCTTCGAATTCGGTTAATTTTATGCCGCGTTCCACGATTTCTTCCATAAGGATTGTCATGGTAGCCCCTACAGTTTCGATGCTTTTCAATTCGGCATCCAGGTCTTCTTCTCCCGGGTGGTGGTCGTACACGATTACCTGTTCGGCGCGATCGATGATATCGGACCATTTCCCCAGGCGCTCCCTTTTATTGGTGTCTACAACCACTACGGTGCCGATTTCGGATAAAGCTTCACCGGGATCGCTTAAGGGCAAAAGATCCCGGTAGAGGTTAACAAAAGAGCGCACATTGGTCTGCAGGGGTTCGGGCATAATAACCATGCTGCCCGGGTAGAGCCTGGCCGCGGCCACCACAGAAGCCAGGGCATCAAAATCTCCGTTTTTATGGGTAATAATTACATCCACAGGACAAAAACCACGCTTTCAGTAAATATGGAGTATGATAAGGTGTTTTAAGGGGAAAACCGGAGGGCCGGCCCGGAAGCCTGAGCAGGCCTGCCGGGCATCCGTTAGATCAGGCAGGCTTGATTTCAATCAGGCGCGCGGATGAGTCTTGTCATATACTTCCCTGATCTTTCTTCTCGTTATCTGGGTGTAAATTTGCGTTGTGGATATATCGGAATGGCCCAGCATTTCCTGGACGGATCTCAGGTCTGCCCCGTTTTCCAGGAGATGGGTGGCAAAAGAGTGGCGGAGAGTATGAGGGGTTATATCCCCGCTTATATTTGCTTTACGGGCATATTTTTTAAGTATTTTCCAGAAACCCTGTCTTGTCATCCTGCTGCCGTGATGGTTGACGAAAAGTGCGGGCTCACCGTTTTTCCTCAGCAATTTTGCCCTGGAGCGATCGAGGTATTCGCTGACGTGATTGATAGCCAGCGAGCCGATCGGCACGATACGCTCTTTCATCCCTTTACCCCTGCAGCGCAAAAATCCCACATGCGGATCAAAATCCGATATATCCAGGGAAACCAGCTCGGATACCCTGATCCCCGAAGCGTATAACAGTTCCAGCATCGCTTTATCACGCAGGCCGTTGTTTTCTGCATTTTGGGGCTGGCTGAGCAGTTGATTAACCTCCGCTGTTGTCAAAACACGGGGCAGTTTCTTTTCAATTTTTGGCGAAACCAGCTCCATGGCAGGATTTTCCTTAATAATTTCTTCCTGGAGCAGGAAATTGAAAAAAGACCGGATCGATGCGGTGCAGCGGGATATGGTTGAGGTGGCGAAGCCTTCCTTCTTTAGGAAAACAAGAAAATTATTCAGGACTTCACGATCAACCAGCCCCGGATGGGAAATTTTTTGCTTCTGCAGAAATAAAATGAATTTATTGAGATCGCGCCGGTATGAATCCAAGGTATTGCTGGACAATCCTTTTTCCACTGCCAGGTAATCGGTATAGTTTTCTAGCTGCTTTTGCATATTTATAAAAGTCCTCACATGAGTTTTGGCGAAGTAATGTTGTTTATTCAACGCCTGACCGGTTAATCCCTTCCTGAAGGGAAGCTATTGCAAAAAAATTTATTTTATTGGCAAATTATCTTTTCGAGAACTCGGCCTGCTGTATGGCAATTATTGTTTTGCCGTCCCTGATCTGTCCCGAATTGATCATGTCCCATGCTTCGGTTAACGGGATCCTGACAATAACGATTCTTTCGTCAGGATCCCCGGCGGGAGCAGCAGACTCTGAAAGCTCTTCGA
>SLSE01000136.1 GCA_007130585.1 Syntrophomonadaceae bacterium
AACCGCCTTGTTCATCTTTACCATATGGTTGAAGCAGAAGAGCTTTATTACATAGTCCAGAATAATACCTCTGATTTGATTGAATTTGTCCGGCAGATCAACAAATTCATTGATCATAAGAAATAAGAAAATAAAGCCCGGTGTTAAAGAAAGTGAGTAATTCTCAAAGTTAAAGCCCAGGCCTGTTGGAGCCTGGTTTTATTATGTACTTTACCTGATTAGCAGAACTTCCAGCTCCTTAAACCCTGACAACTTTTTATCGCTGGTAATGAATGCATCTGCCTTAACCTGGAGAGCAGTTGCCAGCAGTAATGAATCTGGTGTGGCAATATCGTAGACGCCTCTAATCCTGGCAGCATCCACAGCAATATCCAGGGTAATATCGACAATTTCAAGGTTGGGGAAATAGTAAAGCAAGCCATGATATTCAAGGGCCAAAAGTTCGTTATTGCAGCGGTATGGTCCGGTTAGCAGTTCCGTCATTGTTAAAGCAGAGATTGCAGCTTTTGTAGCGCCTGTTTCAACCTTTTCCATTATTTTTTTAACCTGCCTGCCAAACACATCATGCCCTTCAAGAAAATAAATGAGCACACAGGTATCAAGAAAAGGCTGTTTACAGTTCGAATAAGATGTCACTTTTCCCAGGACTCTCTTTCTGCAACCAGGTAATGATCATCATAAGTTCCTTTGCCTGAGCCATATAGCTTTTCCACGTAGTTTTCAGGTTCTTTCACCAGGCAGATCGAATCTCCCCTGATTAAAACTTTTAACCTGTCTCCCGCTTTCAGGTTAAGCTTTTGCCTGGCTTCACCGGGGATAACAATCTGGTTTTTTGAACTTAATTTAACAGTGGACACATAAAACACCTCCCGCTTGCTTTACATTATACTGAAATGTAAAGCGCCTGGCAAGATAAAATCTTCAGGAACCAGCTAGAACTTTAAGGAAATGGCTGCAGGGCTTAATGGCCAAGACCGGTGATAATTTTCGGGGGAGAGTAAGTTGATGGTGAAGCCACGTGCCTGATGGCCTGGTTCTGTTATATACTGCTAAAATAAGGTATCAACTGGCTTACGCAAAGCGGTGATCTGCCCTTTTAAACTCCAGGAAACCCTAAGCCATGGTGTATCTTTTAGGGCCGGTCAAATTCAGCGATAAACTGCAGGTTGCGGTATCTTTCCTTGTAGTCCAGCCCGTAACCGACGACAAAAATGTTGGGCAGGTCAAACCCCCTGTACTCCACGGGCACTTCAACTATGCGGCGCGCTTCGACGTTTAGCAGGGTGCAGATTTTCAGCCCGGCGGGGTTCCTTGTTTTCAGGTTGCGCAGCAGGTAGCCCAGGCTTAAACCCGTATCCACGATATCTTCGACGATCAGGACATGTTTGCCGGTTATGCTCAGATCCAGGTCCTTGGTAATGCGCACCACATCGGCTGAATCGGATTGTTCGCCGTAGGTGGAGATACTGATAAAATCTATGGCAAAAGGGATGCTCATTTTGCGGGTTAAATCGACCAGGAAGTACGTGCTGCCGCGCAGCACGCCGATCAGGATCAGTTCTTTCCCGGCGTAGTCGGCGGATATTTTTTTGCCCATCGCGGTGATCTTTTCTTCAATCTGTTCCTGCGTTAGAAGTATCTTCAGCCGGTCTTCACGGTATGATTTTTTATCGCTCACCTGTACTCTCCTTCATCCTCTTCAATCCTGTGTTTTTTAAGCAGGCTTTCAAAACCTTTCTTGTCTATCAGGCGGACATTTACTTCAGGGTAGAGCTCTTTCATACGCCTTATTTTACGGTTTTTCCTCCAGGCCTGCTTGGGCTTCTGGGTGGTCAGTTCTATGTAGAGATCCTGGTCGGGAAGGTAAAAATCCGGTGAAAAGGCTTCGACAACATTACCTTCGCTGTCCCACTCCAGCAGGAAGGTGCGCGGCTCGTAATCCCAGCGGATGCGGTAGAAATCGAGCATGTGGGCAAACTCTTCTTCGCTGGGATGCATAAACTTATCGGCTTCTTCTTCCGCAGAAGGAGTCAGGATGCCGTTTTCGATATCGGGGCCTGATGGACCGTCCCTGACCTCTCGCGGTTCGGAGTGGATACGGTAAGCGGCCACAATTATATCAGCTGCATCCTCAAGGCCCATGGTTCCGGTATTGAGCACCAGCTCGTACTCGCGCACGCTGTTCCAGTTCACATCAAACACCCGGCGGTAGTAAAGCCTCTTCTCGTGATCTTTTTCCTTGACCAGCTTAACAGCCGTTTCCGAATTGAGGTCGTACAGCTTCATAACCCTCTGCACCCGGTCCGTGAAACGGGCAATAACCCTGACATGCAGGGCAGGTGGATAATCGCGAAACAGTATCGAACCGCCGCGGCCCAGGATAACAAGGTTGTTCCGGATAGCCAGGTCGTAGATATAGTTATGCATGGCCTCCAGGTATTCCCTGACGGCCTGCTCGCTTTCCTCACCGGTTACTGTTTTTTCGGGATCACCGGACGGTTCTTCTATCCCGTACTCAGTCAGGCCTTCGTTGATTGTATCCTTGTTTACCAAAAGAAACCTGGTTTTTTCAGCTACAAAGCGGGCGACAGTTTCTCCGCCGCTGCCAAATTCACGCGAGATCGTAATGATGCCCAATAACAGACCCTCCCCTGGTTTTTATAATTCGACAGGAGGGTTTTTTTTCCTGCATCCCCGGGGATGCCCGGGTTAAGGGACATATTATTGTAGTACCTGTGTACACAAAAATTGTTGACAGGGCATCGCAAACTTCATATAATTAAAGTAGTTATTGTTACTACATTAGGGCGTGGTTATGATGAAAAAGAACTATATCGGCATCCGTGAAGCAAGAATTAACCTGAGCAAGCTGATCAGGGATGTGCGGGATGGAATGGAAATTATCATAACCGACCGGGGAAAGCCTGTAGCCAGGCTGATAACCGCCGAAGGCGAAGACCTTTCGCTGGAAGAAAGGCTTAAAAATTACGAGGTCTGCGGATTGATTGAACCATCCCGGGGCCAAAGCAGGAAAGCCCCCTCTCCTGTCGAGCTGCCCGAAGATTATGACCGGCCGGTGATCAGGGGTGACAGGGATGACGAGTGAGAGGCTTGCTGTAATCTACTGGGATTCCACCGCTCTCCTGTCTTTCCTTTTCAAGGACAGGCACAGCGAGCAGGTGATAAAAAAAGCCCGTCAGAAAGGTGTTCACCTGCTTACCACCCTCACTATTGCAGAAGTATATACGGTTATCAGCCGCATCCAGAGGGAGCAGCTGCTCTCCGAAATACTCGCCGATTCGTTATTTGAAGCTCTCGAAGCGGGGCCCTGGAGCAGGTTGAACATTGTTCCGGAAAGTTCAGCCCTGAGAGAGCTGGCTCGCAAATGGCCGCTTAAAGGGTCCGGCCTGTGGCACCTGGCTGCCGCAAAAACGCTGCAGCGCGAATTCCCGGAGCTGATGATCATGACCCTGGACAGTGAACTGGCCAGGGCTTCCAGGGGCGAAAGCCTCAGGCTGGTAACTATAAAAAGGAGGGAACCTGAAGGCAGGCCCGGCGATGATAACAGGCAGTGAAAAACGGAAGCAAGCCAATTAATTTTGATAGAGCCCGGTAAAAGATTAATTCATAACGACAAATTGAAAGGGGAGTATGTTTAATGAAAATGTGGCGCTGTGAGATTTGCGGTTACCTTCACGAAGGGGAAGAACCCCCCGATCCCTGCCCGAAGTGCGGTTACCCGAAAGAGAATTTTACATTACTGGACGAGGAAGAAGCTGAGATGATGCGGGACGCCCTGGCGACCAGGGAAAAATATGCCCAGATTTATGACCACCTGGAAGCTGTAAAAACAATAGCCCAGGAAGGCATTGATTTGGACCTGGATGAAGGGTGCAATGAAATATTTGGACAAACCCGGAAGGATATCGAAAGTATCCATAACACCATCAAGGAAGAACTGGCCGGCCATGCCTCGGAATGCATCTGGGTCAAGGTGGCCAGCGACGGGTTACTTGAGTAACCATTAAATTTGATTAAGGAGAGATGAGGTGAACCGTTATGGGTAAAGCAATAGGTATTGACCTTGGCACAACCTTTTCCGCCATTGCGGCTATCGAAGGCGGAAAAGCAGAAATTATTACCAACGCGGAGGGCTCAAGAACCACTCCTTCGGTTGTTGCCTTTAAGGAATCAGACGAAAGGCTGATCGGCCAGGTGGCCAGGAGGCAGGCTGCCCTGAACCCGGAAAGAACCCTTTTTTCGGTTAAGCGCTTTATCGGCCGCAAGTACGACGAAGTTGAAGCCGAACGCAAGCTGGTTCCTTACACGGTAGTATCCGGCCCGAATAATGCTGTCCGCTTCCAGATTAACGACAAGCAGTTTGCGCCGGAAGAAATATCAGCCATGGTATTAAGGAAGCTGGTTGAAGATGCCTCGGCACACCTGGGCGAGAAGATCACCGACGCTGTCATCACGGTGCCGGCTTATTTTAACGACGCCCAGCGCCAGGCAACCAAGGATGCCGGAAAAATTGCCGGCCTGAACGTGCTGCGCATAATCAACGAACCGACTGCCGCTTCGATGGCTTACGGCCTCGACAAAAAAGAAAATGAAACCATCCTTGTTTTCGACCTGGGTGGAGGAACTTTTGACGTGTCGATCCTGGAAGTCGGCGAAGGCGTGTTCGAGGTAAAATCAACTCACGGAGATACACACCTTGGCGGCGACAACTTTGACAAGGTCATCGTTGACCACCTGGCCGAGGAGTTCAAGAAAGACCAGGGAATCGACCTCCGTGAAGACAAGCAGGCCCTGCAGAGGTTAATCGAGGCCGCCGAAAAGGCTAAAGTGGAGCTGTCTTCGACATCGGAAACGTCAATCAGCATTCCATTTATCACTGCCAGCGCAGAAGGCCCGAAGCACCTCGACACCAGGCTGACCAGGGCCAAGTTCGATGATCTGACCCATCACCTGGTTGAACGCTGCCGGGAGCCAATCAAGAATGCACTTTCCGATGCGAAATTGAGCGAAAAAGAGATCGATGAGGTTATCCTCGTCGGCGGCTCAACCCGCATACCGGCCGTTCAGAAACTGGTCCGGGAGATAATCGGCAAGGATCCCAACCAGAGTGTTAACCCCGATGAAGTTGTTGCTCTCGGGGCGGCCATCCAGGCCGGGGTC
>SLSE01000167.1 GCA_007130585.1 Syntrophomonadaceae bacterium
ACAAGTTAAAAAAGGGGGCTGCACTTATTCCTGACGGCATTGCACGCGCAACAGCCACTATATATAGTTTATGCCAACAGGTAACATTTTTCAAATAATAAGGAACGGTTTCCCGATCAAAAAGAAAAGCAGCCTTAACCTGCCGGCCGCTTTTCTGATAAAGGGGTATTCCTTATATAATCAGCAATCTTTCATCCAGTTTGCCGACTCCCATGATCAGATGACTCCTTCCGTCCGCCACCTGGCTGGGGGCTTCCTGGATCTGCTTGTCGGGAAGCCTGAGCACTTCACTGACTGAATCGACTATCAAGCCCCACCATGCGGTCTTCAGCCTTAATTATATCGCGGCGGCTATTTCTTCGCTTCCGGTGCTGAGTTTAAATTATGTTTTATGTGCTGCTGAACGCTTTGCTTTTTTTGGGCCAGGTCAGCCTTAATAAAAGCAGGACAATAATAAAGGCAGCCAGGTCATATAAGCTGAATACAACACCGCTTAAGTAATAGCGGAATATCAACATGAAGACATAACCTGCCGCGGCTGTTATATAAAAGTTTTTTATGAATAAGGACAGCACATAGTTAACCACTATGATAATAATCCCGGCCATAAGTACCTGTCTTGCTAAATCGACAATCAAGTATTCCATTAAGTAGGCCTCCTTCAATTTAAAGACAACCATGTTGCTATGTTAATAGTGCCCGGTAAAAATTAAGGGTTTTTGGAAAGAACATGGATTTCCAAAAACCCTTTGCCTGCCTGGTGCGAGCGAGAGGATTTGAACCTCCACGGGCTATTGCCCACTAGGTCCTGAACCTAGCGCGTCTGCCATTCCGCCACGCTCGCTTTTATTGGCTCACCTTATGTATTATAAACGCTCGAAGGCAAGTGATCAATAGCATTTTAGATTTTATTCTTCATCTTCAGATTCTTCTTCTGTACCTTCTGTTCCTTCGGTCTCTTCTTCAGTTTTCTCTTCACTTTCTTCTGTCTCTTTCATTTCACCTGTAATCTCTTCCGGTTCTTCCGGCTCTTCTTCAGCTTCCAGCTCTCCTTCTTTTCTTCTACGGGCCATTTCAGCGGGATCCGGCAGCAGCATCCTCAGTTCGACAGGAAGGGGAAAAGCAATCATGTTGCCCTGCTGGCTGGCAATCTCCGGAAGGGTTCTAAGCAGGCGGACAAAGAAGCTTCCTTCCTGGGCGCTGAGAGTTTTAGCGGCGGCGGCAATCCGGCCGGCGGCCTGCTTTTCACCTTCAGCCTGGACAATAACCGCCCTTCTTTCCCTTTCCGCGGTAGCCTGCCGTGAAATAGCTTTCTGCAGGGCTTCAGGAATTACAACGTCCTTGATCTCTACCGCAGTTACCTTGATCCCCCAGACATCTGTGGCTTCATCGAGGATGCTCTGGATCTGCTGGTTCAGTTTGTCTCTTTCCGCCAGGAGTTCGTCAAGTTCGGCCTGCCCGGCCACGCTGCGCAGTGTTGTCTGCGACAGCTGGGCGGTAGCCATCCGGAAATCTTCAACGTTGTTTATGGCATTATTGGGTTCGACAACCCGGTAATAGACAACCGCATTTACGCTTGTGGTAACATTGTCACGGGTAATAACTTCCTGGCTCGGGACATCCAGGGTAACAATTCTCAGCGATACCCTGAACAGCCGGTCCACAACGGGAATCACGAGTACAAAACCGGGACCTTTTTCGCCGATCAGGCGCCCCAGGCGAAATACAACCAGTCTCTGGTATTCGGGGACAATTTTAATCGCCGAAGTCAGAAACAGGACTATGATAATTATTACCGGTATGTATACTCCACCTTCAGCCAACAATTCAAACATTATATGACCTCCCTTAATTTAATGAACAATAAGCTTGTCATCTGTCTTCCCGGGTTCAGTCTTCCCTATCCCCGTCATGCATTGGCCTGACATAGAGCATGAGGGTTTCTGCGCGGACCACTTCAACTTCTGTTTGAGCAGGAATCGTGGAGCCGTCTTCACTCCTGGACCTCCACAGCTCGCCCCTGGACTTGATCATCCCTTCCGGGTTAAGATCGGTTACCGTGACACCTTTTACAGGCGGGTTGAAGTAGTCGCTCCCGCCGGTATCTGTCCGCCTGGTATGGATAATTCTCTGAACAACAACCAGGATAATGATTACCATCCCCAGCACTGTCCCGACTACCGTGACCAGGAAAGTGCCGTACCAGTCTCCGGGCATCAGGGGTTCAATGGGCAGCAGAACCGCTCCTGCTAAAAGTGAAACCGCTCCCCCGATACCAAAAACCCCGAAACCTGAAGTGAAAAGTTCTGCAGCGATCAAAGCCAGACCCAGCAGCAGCAGGACCACCCCCGTAGTATTGACGTCGAATAAGCCGATACCGTAAATTCCAAGTACCACCAGGATTGCTCCTCCCACTTCGGGAACGATCGTACCCGGGGAACTGAAACCAAAATAAAGGCCCAGTATCCCGGCCATTAAAACAAGGAAGGAGATCTGGGGATCGCTAAGCCAGTTTTGGAATCTCTCCGCCATGGTCATTTCATCTTCAACCAGCGGTGCGCCTATAGTATTAAGGGTGTATTCCACGCCCTGCTTTTCAATGGTTACGCCATCAAGTAATTCCAGCAATTCATCAACATTGCCGGCTATGTACTCAATTATTTCGACCTCCAGCGCCTCAATGGCGTCAAGGGTCAGGTTCTCGGTAACGAAACGCTCGGCAATATCCGGAGGCCTGCCTTTTTCCCGGGCCATGCTGCGCAGGTGGGTGGAGTAGAAAATGGTTGTTTTTTCATCTGCCTCGGTGGCGCCTTCCGGTGAAATTGCTATCGGCTGGGCAGCGCCCACGGTTGTTCCGGGCGCCATGGCGGCAATATCGGAGGATACAATGATAAACGCTCCAGCCGAGCCGGCGATAGCTCCCGAGGGAGCAACAAGAACGGCGACCGGGATTTCTGCGTTCAGGAAAAGCTCGTTGATCTGGAGCGTAGCGTCTACCAGGCCTCCAGGGGTGTTCATTACGAGCAGAAAGAGCTGTGCATCCGCATTCAGGGCCAGTTCCATCTGACGCTGCAAGAAGTTTCGCTGCCCGGCGGTAATTGCGCCGTCGAGTTCAACAACATGGACCGGTCTGACAGCCTCTTCGTTTTCACTGGCAAATACCGGCAATGAAGCCAGCAATATAATTATGAGCAAAATAGGGATTAATTTAAGCCCGCTTTTCCTTTTCATTACTAATCAGCGACCTTTACTTAGATTTTTGTCCTTCTGAACTTAATTATAATACAATTCTGATTGTATTAAAAGAGTAGCGTGTTAAGCGAAACGGTTACCGGCCATGCTTAATTTGATCAAAGCCGGGCTCATTACGGTTTGCATTGACTGAATTATAGCTATGCCATATAATATAACCAATTAAGTTACATATAAATTGGAGTATTTATTATGATTACAAGAAAAGCTGAATACGCTATTATTATCCTGGCCGAGCTGGCATCCCATCCTGAAGGAACGGTAATCACCAGCAAGGCGATCGCTGAAAAGCGCTCTATTCCGTTTAACCTGGTCGTTCAACTGCTGGCAGTGACCAAAGAAGCGGGCTGGACCACCGGAACCAGGGGCCCTTCCGGTGGAATCCGTTTGACCGGCGACCCGGCTAAAATAAACATGAAGCAGGTTATTGAGCGGGTCGACGGCCCGATTGGCATTACCCGCTGCCTGTTCAGTAAAACCCCCTGCCGCGATAAAACACATTGTTCCCTGCGCAACATCTGGTCTGAAGCCCAGCTTGCCATGCTATCGGTGCTGGAGAAGGTCTCGATTCAGGACCTTGCCGATGCTGCAGACGACGACTGCTAGATCATCAGCCGGGCCGCTTATTCTTTTATACTGCCGTCCACCCCGACCACAATTTCTCTGAGTTCAGTTTCAGCTCTCGATTCCTGAAGGGCGGAACGGACCAGCCTTGACAGTCCGAAGCAGCAGCCCACTTCCATGTGAACCAGCGTTATGCTTTTCAGGTCGTTCAACCTGAATATTTCAACCAGCTTTTTATGATAGGCGTCAACGTCGTCAAGTTTGGGGCAGCCGATTACCAGCGAGCGTTCTGCCAGAAAATCGCGGTGAAAGTCGGCATAGGCAAATGGCACGCAGTCGGCGGCAATGAGCAGATCCGCACCCTGCAAAAAGCGGGCCTGCGGGTTAACAAGGTGCAGTTGAACCGGCCAGTGGGTTAACTCGGCTTCCGGCCTGCCCTGTTCCGTATCCGATGCCCTGCTTTCCGCCGGCTGTTCCGCCGGATTACCGAGTTCTCTTTCGATGCTGCCGCCGCAGCAGAAGCTGATTTCTGCCTCGCGGGCCGGAGCCACTGTTTCGAGGTTTTTCAGGCGCTCCTCCACGGCCTTTTCATCAAAGGGTTCCGCTTCCCTTTCGATCATTTCAATAGCTCCCTGCGGGCATTCCCCCAGGCAGTTGCCCAGGCCGTCACAGTAAATATCTTTAACCAGGCGGGCCTTGCCGTCCACGATCTGCAGGGCCCCCTCCTCGCAGGAAGGAATGCACAGGCCGCACCCGTCACACTTGCTCTCATCAATGGAAATAATTTTTCGAACCACAGTATTCATTTTCGTATCCTCCGTTATTTTCATTAATATTTATGATCCTGCACTGCCCGGGGGTTCCGGGCCGGTGTTTTTTGTTGCCTTATTTCTTTCTTCCTGCCACCCGATGCCGGTGTTTAAAATCGGCTAACAGGTCTTCAACCAGGCTGTAAGCGGGATCGTCAGGTCCCCCGTTTCCACTGCCCCCTAATCTTTCAAGTATCGCTTTTGTTTCTTTTACCGCCCTCTGGGGCAGGCTGTGTTCCCGCTCCAGTTCATCGAGAAAGGCTGAAGGGTCTTCAATCAGTTCTTCTGTTTTTAAAAAGCTTATTATAATTGAGGCAACTACGGGAAACATGTCAACATGCTCTTTTTCGCATTTTTTCTCGGCTTCCTCGATTATTTCTTTAATCCCGGCCACTTTCTCAGTAATATTTCCGCTCCGCCTGTCCAGTTCATCTTCCAGAATTGCGCGCAGCGACTTCGATTTCAGGCCTCGCGCTCCCGGCCCGAGGCATTGTTCGGCATAAGCGCACCACTGGGCGCACCCCATATCAAAGCGGGGGTTTGCCACCCGCGCTTTGCAGCTCGGGCATCTCAGGCGAATGTCTGTCTTGAAGAATTCGATCATCTCTCCGCACTGCGGGCAGCTGTCTTCGTGGACATCGTCTGCTGTCCAGTACCGCATGTCCTGTCCGGGGCACTTTGTTCCAATCATTTAGGACACCACCTTAATTACTAACTTAATTGGTTATGTATATTATAACCTCTTTTCGGTCTGAATGCAACAAAAAAAGCGGCTGAATTTCAGCCGCCTGCCAATCCTGCTTCTGCCGGGAGCGAATCAGTCGTAAAGACTGCCTTCATCAGCTTTCCGGTAGGAGTAAAATTCATCTTTTGTAAAGAAGAGCCCTATTTCTCTCTCCGCGCTTTCCAGCGAATCTGAACCGTGGACTATGTTTTTCCCCATAAAAACTGCCAGGTCGCCGCGTATGGTTCCCGGGGCAGCTTTGCGCGGGTCTGTCGCCCCGATCAGGGACCGGACCATATCAACAACGTCGTCCCCTTCCCAGACCATGGCCACTACCGGGGCGGATGTAATAAATTCTATTAAACCGTCATAAAATGGCTTCCCCTCGTGTTCGCCGTAATGGCGGGCAGCAAGATCTGGGTCGATCTGCATCATTTTCATGGCCACCAGTTTAAAACCTTTACTTTCCAGGCGGCTGATTACATTGCCAATCAATCCGCGCTCCACCCCGTCGGGTTTAACCATTAAAAAAGTTTGTTCCCTGTCAGCTGTCATTTAGTTTTCCTCCCAGCAATCAGTAAATTGTTAAAAGGTTACCATCATCGATTATTTCAGTCTCTTCGGCAATTATTTTCCGGGAATCCAGGGGCAGCGCAAACATGCCGGCGGACGACTGCCCGTCAAAAAATTTCAGGTCCAGTTTTCTTGCTTCAATAGACCGGTCGTATTCGGCGGCTCCCGGTATCTCCAGGGGCCCGGGCGATGCCAGGATGTAGCCCCATTCGGTATTAAAAGAAGGAACAAACGCCCTGTACGATTTTACCAGGGCCATATTCTGCCTGAGGGTATTATGAATTGCGCTGTGGGCTCCTATGAAGGGCAGGCTGAAATCGCCGGCCTGCAGCGCAAGCACGCCGCCGGAGGCCAGGCGCTCCTTAATAAGGTCAAAATATTGCCGGGTAAACAGCTTCAAAGCAGGCCCGCGCTCGACGGGTTCAGGCACATCACTGATAATTATGTCGAATTGTTCTTCGCTTTGCTCCAGGTACTGCCTGGCATCCATGTAAACTAGCTCCAGCCGGCCGTCTTCGAAGCTGCCCCGGTGCCATGAACCAAGGTGTTCGCGGCAGAGTTCCACAACTTCCCGGTCCAGGTCAACCATGACCACTTTTTCAACGCCCGGGTGTTTGAAGATTTCGCGCAGGGTTGCTCCCTCTCCTCCCCCTGTTACCAGGACGCGCCGGGGAGACGGGTTCAGCAGCATGGCAGGGTGAACAAGCGCTTCATGGTAAATATACTCGTCGTACTGGGAGGACTGTATTTTGCCATCCAGGATGAGCATCCGCCCGAAAAAATCTGAATCGGCTATTTCCACCTGCTGGTATTTGGTTTTCAGGCTGGTGACAAAGCTGCTGATACTGAACATATGGGCTGTATGGGGAGATGTTTTTTCAATAAACCACTTGTGCTCATCAAATGACAAGGCATTTCCCTCCCGGTTTTGTCCAGTCAATAGTTTGCGGCCGATTTATGTTCCAGGTGAGTATCAAAGATGCCGCGTTTTATTTCCCGGGCCGACATGTTATGGGCCGAAAATGCTTCTTTTAAATAATTACAGGACACCCAGGGGTCAACAGTTTGCCCGCAGGTAAAAACATCTACAGCGGCATAGCCGTATTCAGGCCAGCTGTGTATTGCCAGGTGTGATTCTGATATAACAACAACACCGCTTATACCCTGGGGGCTGAACTGATGGAAAACCGTTTCCCTGACTTCAGCGCCTGCTTCCAGGGCAGCCTGGACCATATGCTGCTTAATAAGCCCCAGGTCACTTAGAATCTCTTCAGGGCATCCGTAAAATTCTGCCAAAACATGACGGCCTAAAGCGCTCATCTCCGATACCTCCTTAGTGTTAATTTTTTTATCTAAAAGCACCGGATTTCATTGTAACAAAAACTATTTAAAAGTCAATTGATAGCGTCAGAAATATCGTCAATAGTTGCGTGCCGCCCCGCTATTATATAAAATAATGTTATAGACTTTGCTATTCCCGTGAATTTAAACATCCCAGAAGCGTTAAAGTATATAGAGAAGAGGATTGTTGCGATGAAGGAACTGAACTATTTATTTTCTCCCCGCCAAATTGCCGTGATCGGCGCTTCCCGTTCAAAGGAAAAAATCGGCTACGCCATCCTGGATAACATCATATCCAGCGGCTTTGAAGGCGATATTTACCCGGTAAATCCCCGCGAAGATGAAATCGCGGGATACAAGACCTTCAGTTCGATAAAAGATATCGGCTCTCCTGTCGATCTGGCCGTGATTACCGTTCCTGCCGGGCACGTTAACCAGGTTGCCGAAGAGTGCGGCCAGGCCGGGGTTAAAGGTGTAATTGTGATTTCCGCCGGCTTTAAAGAGATTGGAAAAGAAGGCCTGAAACTTGAGAAAGAACTGCTCTCGATCTGCCGGGAGTATGATATGCGCATGGTCGGCCCGAACTGCGTCGGTTTGATGGACACCCACACCCCGGTCAATGCCTCTTTTGCCAGGGGGTTCCCGGATGAGGGTAACATTTCTTTTATCTCGCAGAGCGGAGCCATGCTGGTTTCCATCCTCGACTGGAGCTTTGAAATGGGGATGGGCTTTTCCCGCTTCATCAGCCTGGGCAATAAGGCCGATCTGGACGAAATAGATTTTATCGAAAGCTGCGCTGCCGATCCGCTGACCAGTGTTATCCTTTGCTATATAGAGGATATCGCCGACGGACGGCGCTTTGTCGAGGTCTGTTCCGAGGCCGCAAAAGAAAAACCGGTTATTATTCTAAAATCGGGGACCAGTTCTGCCGGGGCCCAGGCAGCCAGCTCGCATACCGGGGCGCTTGCCGGCAGCGACCGCGCCTACGAGGCCGCCTTCAGGCAAAGCGGGGTGCTCAGGGCGGGGAGCATGAACGAACTGTTCGACATGGCCCGGGCTTTTTCCAGTCAGCCCCTGCCTGAACGGGACAGGGTGGCCATCGTGACCAATGCCGGCGGACCGGCGATTGTCGCGACCGACGCCGTCGAAAACTACGGCCTTAAAATGGCCCGTTTTACCAAGGACACGTTAGACAGGCTGCGTGAAAACCTGCCTGCAGAAGCAAATATATACAACCCCGTTGATATTATCGGCGATGCCAGGGAGGATCGCTACCGTTTTGCCCTGGAAACGGTGCTTAAAGACGAAAACGTGGACAGCGCCCTGGTGCTGCTCTGCCCTGCCGCGGTAACCGAGCCCGAAAAAACAGCCCGCACGATCGTTGAATTAAACAAAACATTTTCAGGCAAGCCGGTGATGGCAGTTTACATGGGCGGTAAAACCCTCCTTGATGGAAAGGCTTATTTAACCGAACACGATATTCCCACTTTTACATTCCCGGAACCTTCCGTCCAGTCGCTGGGCGGCATGTTCAGGTATAACGAGCACCTGAAAACTCCTGAGAAAAAAGCCGTGGAAGAACTCACGGGCATAGATCGCGAAAAAGTGCGAAATACCTTACAGGAAGTGTTCGCGGACCGCCGGGTGGTTCTGCTCGGTCACGAAGCATCGGCTGTCATGTCGGCTTACGGAATCCCGAACAGCAAGATATTCCTGGCTGAAACGGAAGATGAGGCTGTTAAGATCAGTGAAGAGCTGGGCTACCCGGTGGCCCTGAAAATATCTTCGCCGCGCATTGCCCACAAAACAGATGTTGGCGGGGTGGAAATCGGCCTGCACAGCGAAAATGAAGTGCGAAAAGCTTACCGGCGGATCATGGAAAAGGTAACCCACTTTTTGCCCGATGCCCCCATTTACGGCCTGGAAGTTCAGGACATGGTGGATGAAGGCGTAGAAGTAATCGTCGGGATGTCCAGGGATGTTCAGTTCGGTCCCCTCCTCGTATTCGGTTTGGGCGGCATCTATGTTAACCTGATCGAAGATGTCAGTTTCAGGCTGGCCTCAACCCTGGACAGCAAGGAGGAAGTTTTAGAGATGATCTCCGAAACCAAATCCTACAACCTGCTTAAGGGTTACCGCGGCAAAAAACCTGCCGATATCGATGCCCTCACCGATACAATTTTACGGACGGCAAAACTGGTTAACGATTTCGAAGAGATTACCGAGATGGATATCAACCCGGTCCGGGTCCATACCAGGGGCACTACAGCCCTTGATATTAAGATTACGGTGGAAGAAAAGAAGGAATAAGACCTGATGAGGTGATGAAATGAAAGCGATTTATTTTTCCGGCAAGGCAGGCGGCGGCAAAACCGCGGCCGCCCTGGGCATAGGCCTGAAGCTGCGCGATAAAGGTTTTAAGGTATCCTATTTTAAACCGATCGGATTTAGAAGGGGTACCGTAAAAAAAGACGACGATGACGTTATGCTGATGAGGGAAATATTAGAACTGCCTTTTTCCGGTAGTGTTGTATCTCCTGTAACGGTTAATGCCCATTACCTTACCGCGCGCTTCATGAAGGAAGATAAAGAACTGTTTCCGCGTATCGAAAAAGCTTTTAAGGAGTGTTCAAAGGGTTACGATGTCGTCCTGGTTGACGGCAGCATAGAGCCTTACGTGGGCCATAACCAGGGCCTGGACGACTTCAACCTGGCCCTGCTGCTAAAGGCTGCCGCCCTGCCGATCATAAAAGCCGATGACGATTTCGATATCGACCAGAACCTGTTCTACCTGGACATTTGGACCAGGAATAAGGTCGATGTAATCGGCGTCCTCTTTAACAATGTTACCCAGGCCCAGTGGAACAAATGCAACAGCATTTACAAGCCGCTGGTTGAAGAAAAAGATTATAACGTGCTCGGTATTATCCCCCGGCAGGTTGAAATATCAGCGCCTACCGTGGCGGAGTTTCATGATGTCTTAAACGGCGAAATCCTGGCCGCTCCCGATCACATGAACCGCCTGGTAGAGGAAGTTGTCGTCGGGACAATGACCATTGAAAGCGCCCTGGGCTACCTGCGGCGCGCGCCCAACAAGGCCCTGATTACCGGTGGCGACCGCGCCGATATGGCCCTCACGGCCCTGGAAACCAGTACCTCTGTCATTATTTTCACCGGAGGCCTTTACCCCGACGTGCGGGTTCTGTCCCAGGCAGAAGAAAGAAACGTGCCGGTAATACTGGTTCATGAAGATACCTACACAACAGTAGAAAACCTGCAGAGCGTTTACCGCAGCATCCATCCCCAAAACCAGGATGCAATCAACCTTGTGAAAACCACTATTGACAAATACGTCGACTGGGACAAGCTGATGTCATACATTGATAATAAGTAACTGCTGCCTGTGCAAATTAAAAAAGGACCGGTCACTGGTGAGCGGCCGGTCCTTCAGGTTGCCGCTTTCTTTTATCTCCTCTTAACGATCATGACATCGGTGTTAGCACAGTGGGCTACCTTGTTGCTCACGCTGCCGAGCAGAAGTTCCTGCAACCCTCCCCTTCCGGTATCGCCGAGGACAACCAGGTCGTACGCGCCCTCTTCGGCCACCCGGCAGATTGTATCGGCCGGTTTGCCGGTTTCCAGGCTAGTTTCAACATCCACGCTATCAGCTTCAAACAGTTTGGCGGCCCTCTGGAGGCCCTCTTCAGCCTCAGTGCTGATTGAACGGTACAGCGTATCGAGTTCTTCCTTGGAAAGCCCCTCGGTTCCTTTCACAAAAGGCATTTCCTCAACTATGGTAAGAACGGTCACCCTGGCTTCCATGGCCCGGGCCAGGGGAACTACTTTCTTCAAAGCCTCCAGGGAATATTCCGAACCGTCTGTAGCAAGCAGTATCTTGTACATCACTGATCCGCCCCTTTCAAAGTTATTTTACGCTGCAGCGCCCTGCTTCAAAACTCTTTCGGCAAGGTATTCGATTATAAAAATACCACCGACCAGGGCCAGCCCGACCAGGTCCCAGGTCCAGCTGGTTTCCATCAGCATCACCGAGCCGACAAACAGGGGGATGCGGTGCCAGAAAGGCATTCTCCGCACAAAGTAACCCTGCATGGCGGCCCCCAATCCGGCACAGGCGATGAATGCCGTTACACAGGCCAGGATTATTTCAGGCAGGGGCGCCTGCAGGAGCAGGGCTGGTCCTAAAATAAAGGCGAAAGGCACAATATAAGCCGTAATGCCCATTTTAAAGGCCTCAATGCCGGTTGTCAGGGGATGGGCTCCGGCCAATCCGGCCGCCGCGTAAGCAGCCAGGCCGACAGGCGGCGTAATATCGGCATCGGTGCCAAAGTAGAGGATAAAAAGATGGGAAGCCAGAAGCGGCGCTCCCAGGCTGACCAGAGCCGGGGCAACCAGCGTGGCCAGGATAATGTACTTGGCCGTCGTCGGCACCCCGATACCTAAAATCAGGGAAGCAATAAGAGTGTAAAATAAACCGGCCACCAGGTTGCCGCCGGCCAGGATTTCAATCAGGGTCGAAAATTTAAGGCCCAGCCCGGTCATGGTAACCATACCGATGATAATACCGGCTACTGCGCAGGCGGCCACCACTTCAAGAGCTTTCTGGACCCCGGATAATAGAGCTTCAAAAATTTCCTTCGGACCCATGCGGGTTTCAGCTTTGATCCAGCTTAACACCACTGTAGACAGCAGGGCGAAGAATACCGCCCTGGATGGGGAAAACCTCATCACCAGGAGGACAATTAAAATTGCCAGGGGGGTAAAATAATAAAACCCGTTTTTTAATACCTCCAGGAGCTTTGGGGTTTCATCCGCCGGTACGGGCAAAAGGTTTTCTTTCAGGGCCCGGTAGTGAACCATGAAGAAGGTGGTTATAAAATATAACAGGGCCGGAACAATGGCTGCAACCAAGACTGTAACGTAGGGCACCCCGATATACTCGGCCATAACGAATGCTGCAGCACCCATAACCGGGGGCAGGATCTGGCCGCCCGTGGACGCATCTGCCTCCACCCCGGCGGCAAAAGCCGGCTTGTAGCCAAGCTTTTTCATAAGCGGAATTGTAAATGTTCCCGTGGTTACAACGTTGGCCGTTGAACTGCCGGTAATTGACCCGATAAATCCGCTGAACAAAATTGCCGATTTGCCCGGGCCCCCGACATAGCGCCCGGTCAGGGCCAGGGAAAGGTCGCGGAAGAAAATACCGGCTCCCGCTTTTTCGAGAAAAGATCCGAATATAATAAAGAGCAAAATAAACCTCGAGGAAACCCCCAGCGGGATACCGAAAATGCCCGCATCAGTCAGGTAGAGAAAAGGAAATATGCGGGCTACAGAATAGCCCCTGTGCATTAAAATGCCGGGCATGGCCTGACCGAAGTAAGCATAGATGAGAAATAAAACAGCAATAATTACGATCGGCCAGCCGACCGTTCTCCGGCCCGCCTCCAGGACGACAAGCACCAGCAGGGCACCGAGGACAATATCTGTTGTAACCGGCGCACCGGCCCGGCCGGCGATGGCGTCAAAATTTAGAATGACATACATGCCGATAACAATACTGGCCAAAACCAGCACTATGTCCAGTACAGTCGGTCTGTGGCGGGGTGAATTTTTTATGGCTGGGAAATACATGAAAATCAGGCTGGCAATGAGCATCCAGTGGATGTTACGAAAAAGCAGGGCAAAGGGCGCGCCCCAGTAAGCGGTATAAATGTGATAAAGAGCGGTTCCGACAGCAATAAAGGCAGCAATGTAATACCAGTACCCTTTTAAATCGCGGTGTTTGCCGGCCAGGGCCTCTTCTATCAGGGTATCTTTCTGTTTTTCCATAAACTTCCCAATTGGCATATTCTGCAACTCCTTCAGCGAGCGATAAATTGCCGATCCGGCTGCTTACTCCCGGTCTATCCTGATAACCAGCAGGGTTCCTCCCGGGGCCAGCTGATTTAACGATATAATTTCCTCCCCGATGACCAGTTCCTGCGGAACCGTCCTGGCAACCCTGAGCGGAAGTTCTTCAAAAACACGATCATAGCCGCTAACCGTGACCTCCTGATCCTGAAAAGTAAACTGGTGCCCGGCGCCTGATTCCAGTCCGGCGCCGTACCAGGAATATTTTTCCTCAATCAGGTGCAGGCCGTCTTCGCGAATTTTAAAAACAGCGCTGACTGGCGTGGCATCGGCAGAATGTATATAATCCAATACCAGGGTATCTTCCATCTCTACCCGTTCCCGGTAAATAACTTCTCCGGAGCGACCGTCGTAGACGGAAAGATAAAAAACATACGGGTGCCCTCCCATCAGTAGGAAGACACCCGCTGCAATGAACAAAACCAGTATGCTTAGAAGCAGCCATTTCTTAACAAATGTCCGGCTTCTTTGGGAGTCAGGCAAGCTCGGTTCCTCCCGTATCTCCATTTAGATTAATTCTGTTCTTCAAAGAAGCGCTCTGCGCCCGGGTGGAAAGGTACCGGAGCTTCGGCTGCCAGTTCAACCTGGAAGTTCTGGGCGATCGGGTGGATTCCGACCAATTCATTAATTGAATCCTCATGGAAAATCGCAGTTACCAGGTCATAGACAAGATCTTCATCCATGTCGGCGTGAACTACCATCAGGTTCCCCACAGTCAGGGCGGGAACAGGTTCAGCCAGCCCGTAGTGACCCGCCGGAATGGTTCCCGGGGAGAAGTAGGGGTAGTCTTCGATAATAGCGTCCATCAGTTCATCGCTCAGGGGAACAAACCTGATATCGCGGGCTGCCATAATTTCATCGACTACCGCTGCCGGGGAGGCAAAGTTGTAGAATACGGCATCGACCATTCCGTCAACCAGCGCTTCCCGCGCCTCGGGCTGGGAATAGTTAACCGTGTTTACATCATCTAAAATCCCGGCTGCTTCGAGAATAATATAGGAGGTTACTTCAGCGCCGCTGCCGGGGGCGTCAACGCTGACGGTCATGCCAACCAGGTCTTCAATTGTTTCAATTCCGGATCCTTCCAGCGTGATCAGGTGCTGCTGGGCAGGATACATTGAGAAGAGGGTGCGGATGGGCAGCTCACCGTCATCTTCAAATGCTTCTGTACCGGTATAGGCATCCCAGGCCACATTGGCCATGGCCATGCCCATTTCCGATTCGCCGGTCGCTACCAGGCGGCAGTTTTCAACAGATGCGCCGGTGGTTTCAGACATTGCTGTAACGCCGGGAATCCTGCGTTCGAAAACGTAAGCCAGGCCGGCACCGAGGGGGAAGTAAACCCCGCCGGGGCTCCCGGCAGCAATAACAATAAAGATATCTTCATCGACAGGCTCATCAACCGGCTCTTCATCGACAGGATCGTCTACGTCATCAATTACCTCTTCTGCCGGCTCGCAGCCCATAACTGCAAAAAGCATGGCAAATACCAAAAAAATACTGAGCAAAACTGAAATATTCCTTTTCATCTTATGACCTCCTCATTTTTTAAATCCCGTTTAAATTCTTACAGGCTTCCTGACTTGCTTTTTAGCGCCTCCTCCTTTCTTTCAACTAAGATTTTTGGAATAAATGCAAAGTGAACCTATTGCAGGCTTACAGTTGAGTAGTGCAAAGATACTGGAATAGTAGCATAATCGCGGAAACTTGAGGTAGGGATGGCCTCAAATTAATTTTCCTAATGCTTCCGAGAGCAACCCTACAACAGGTTCAGGATTTCACATCCACCTCCTTGCCTGTTGAACGCTTGCTATAGATAAGAAAATTGCGTTGAATATAATAATTCAACGCAAATCAATCAATTCCTTTTTTAAATCGTAAGTTTGATATTTGTCAATTTTCATACCGCAGGACCTTGTTCTCCCAGGTCCGGATCATAATATAGTCCTTACCGCTGCTGACCAGGTATTCCGGCAGCATGGGTGTTTTGCCCTGGCCGAGCGGGGCGTTGACGACAAAAGTGGGCACAGCCAGCCCAGAGGTATAACCGCGCAGGTTTTCCATAATTTCTATACCCTCTTCCACCTTGGTTCGGAAGTGGGATGTTCCCTTAACAGCCTTGGCATGAAAAATATAGTAGGGCCGTACCATGGCCTGCAGAAGATCCTGGTTAAGCTTGCGGATAACAAAGGGATCATTGTTGACGCCTTTCAGCAAAACGGTTTGATTGCCCAGGCTCACTCCGGCCCTGGCCAGTTTAAAACAGGCTTCCTGGGCGCGCGGGGTAACTTCCAGGGGATGATTGTAGTGTGTGTTCACATACAGGGGCAGGTGCTTTGAAAAAATCTCGCAGAGTTCGTCATCAATTCTCTGCGGCATGGTGACCAGGGTCCGGGAGCCGAAACGCTTAATTTCAACATGGGGAATCCGGTCTATTTCATCAAGCAGCCAGGCTATGGTCTGGTTATCCTGCATAAAGCCGTCACCGCCGGTAAGTAGAACATCCCTGATTTCCTCGTTATTGCGCACGTATTCAAGAGCTTCTTCCAGGTCTGCGCGGGGAGTGGCCAGGTCTTTTTCCCCGATCGACCTTCTCCGCTGGCAGTGGCGGCAGTACATGGCGCACTGGTTGGTAACCTTAATGATCAGGCGGTCGGCATAACGGCGGGTAATCGCCGCTGTAGGCGATGTGTATTCTTCACCCATCGGGTCATCGTGCCCGCCCTGGTCGAGATGCTCCTCGATGGTCGGTATCGATTGCCGCTTTACCGGGTCATCGCGATCATCAGGATCGATAAGGCTCAGGTAATAAGGCGAAATAGCCCAGCGGTACAGAGCGCCTGTTTTATCTATGGCCTCAACCTCGTCTTTATCAAGAGGAAGCAGTTCTTTTAAAACACCCGTGGTGGTGATCCGGTTTTTCAACTGCCAGCGCCAGTTTTCCCAATCCTCATCGGAAGCTTTAAAATAGGCTTTAATTCTTTTCTGGCTTTCCAGTATTTGCGGCCAGCGTTTAAAACCGGTAGGCATGGTTTTTAAAGCTTCCCTGTAGTCTTCCACTCTTCCCTTAAGCTCTTCTGCCCGCTTAAGAGATATACCCTGTTTTTCCTTTATGCCTTTTTCAGATTCCATTTTTCCAGTATCCCTCCGAGTTATCTAGTGCTGTGTTAAACTGCTATCTAGTATACTGATAATCCAATTTGCTGTCAAAAAAGGCTGCGGTTTACCCGCAGCCTTTATGGTTTCATTATTTTCTAGCGTTGTTTAGTTGGAGCCCCAGAAACCGCTCCTGGCAGTTCCGCTGCTCTTCCTGGTAGTTTCCCATACCTGGGCGGACCCGATTACCTCCATCCGGTCGCTCATATGACCTTCTACTTCGGTAACCCTTCTTGTTATTCCGCCGGTATTGCCAAAGTGATTGCTGACCTTCATGTATTCACCGTGGGAACCGGTGGTGTGGGTTGCCATTTGCCTGATATAGCCCGATTCTCCGGGATCCATCTCCACGCCGGTCTGGACGTAGTTATTTTGTCCGGCACCCATGTAAATTTCACTGATCAGCCTGACATGCTCGTCTTGAGCTGCATCAAGAGCAGTAGTACCGCTGAGCCTGGTGGAAAGATAAAATGAATTGCTGCCTCCTCCACCGTAAACGGCTTCCCTGCTGCTGACCGAGTGTGAACCGCTGGCCTCTCCTCTGCCTGTTACCTGGAAAAGATTGCTTCCTCCCCGGGGCAGGGTAACTTCTTTTTCATGAAAAATGTCGCCAACATAGCTGAATCCGACATATGTTGATCTGTAAATAGCGGCCAGGGCAGGCATGGCAAATATCATTAAGACCAGGACTGTCAGCGCTACAGCTATCAAAACCCGTTTCTTCATCAGGCGGGCACATCCTTTCATATCAGTCTAAACCAATCCGGTATTATCGCCTGATCCCCCCTTTTTTTACCAGCTGTAATAAATGGTCGGAGCGATTAGCGTTCTCATTGGTATTATAATTGATTGCTTAGATATTATCAACCATTCGAATTGCGTCAGAAAAGTACTCCAAAACGCTTCGTTGCATCAAAAAGAAATGTACTCATAACTTAGATCGCTCAATTGAGATTGATTGGCCTGGATAGTAACAGTGACAGCCGGGTTGAAACAGTAAGAAAACTATTGCCGCTCTCCTTCCAGTTTAAAGATTAAATCTACGAACATGATCCGGCAATGGTTGAAGAATATGATATAATCTTTCAGTATGCGGAAGCCGCCGCGGTAAAAGTAAGGCTTCTACGATTAAAACCGGGAGGGTTTATATGAATAAGAAGGCAAAAGTAACCCTGGAGTATAACGGAAAATCCATTACAGAAGAGCATGATGGCGTGGTAATTGTTACCTTCGACGAAATTGACGGCAAGCTTGTAGTAAACACCATAGGCAATGTCGAAAATAAAGTGGCCCATGCTGCCCTGGGTGATATTCTTGAAAATGAAACCGAAACCAAAGTGGTAGATG
>SLSE01000085.1 GCA_007130585.1 Syntrophomonadaceae bacterium
CTGTTCAGGTTCGGGAATTCGGTGATGTCGGCCCCGGCAACAAAAGCTTTTTCTCCGGCGCCGGTAACGATTACAGCGCCTACTGTCTCATCTGCGGACAGCTTTTCAAAAGCTGCTTCCAGGGCATCCATAACCTCGTGGTTAAGGGCGTTGACAGGGGGACGGGTAATGGTGAGAATGGCCAGGCGCTCTTCGCGGGTTACTTGGATAAGGTCGGACATAATAATTTCCTCCTTTGTTTAGTGAGGCAGGGGATGCTGAGTAATTGCCTTCCGGTACTTCTTTAAGTATCCTCTCAGGCTCTTTCCAGGACCAGGGCCATACCAAGGCCGCCGCCCACGCAGAGGGTAGCCAGGCCCAGTTTGTTATCGCGGCGGGCCATTTCGTGCAGCAGGGTGACCACGATGCGGCAGCCCGTGCTTCCCACGGGGTGCCCCAGGCCGATGCCGCTGCCGTTTACGTTAACGATATCACGGTTCAGTTCGAGCAGTTTCTCGCAGGCCAGGTACTGGGCGGCAAAGGCTTCGTTTAGTTCAATCAGCTCGATCCTGTCCAGGCCCAGGCCCGCCTTCTGCAGCGCTTTACGGGTGGCCGGAACGGGCCCGTAGCCCATCAGGTCCGGTTCCACACCCGCCCAGGCGTAAGATACAATCCTGGCCAGCGGCTGCAGGCCCTGCTCTTCGGCCCGGCCGGCGCTCATCAGGACCACTGCCGAAGCGCCGTCGTTTAGCCCAGAGGCGTTGCCCGCCGTGACTGTTCCTTCCTTCCGGAAAACAGGTTTAAGGCCGGCCAGCGATTCGGGTGAAATATCGCGGCGGGGGTGCTCGTCGGTATCGACCACGGTTTCGCCTTTACGGGTTTTGACGGTTACGGGGACGATTTCTTCGCTGAAGCGGCCGTCGTCGATGGCGGCCAGGGCGTTTTTGTGGCTGCGGGCGGCCACCTCGTCCTGTTCTTCCCTGGTAATAGAGTATTTATCGGCCAGGCGTTCGGCCGTTTCACCCATCATAATCTTGTAAACAGGGTCCTGTAGCATCTCCCAGAGGGCGTCAGTCATTTCCCCGTGCTGCAGGCGCTGTCCCCAGCGGGCGCCCTTTAAAACGTAAGGCGCCGAGCTCATCGACTCCACGCCGCCGGCGACAACAACTTCCGTATCGCCAAGCACTATTTCCTGGTAGCCGGAAACGATGGCCTGCATGGCCGAGCTGCACTGGCGCTGGATGGTAAAGCCGGTGGTCTCGACGGGAAATCCGGCCTCCAGGGCAATGCAGCGGGCGATATTCGGCTCGTCGCTGCGCTGGCTGCAGTTACCGAAGATAATTTCTTCAACCATATCCTTTTCCAGCCCTTCGGCCCGGCGGACGGCTTCCCCGACCACCGTGGTGCCAAGCTGCAGGGCCGGGACATCGTGGAAGGCGCCGCCGAAGTCCCCGATCGGGGTGCGCACGGCGCTGACGATTACGACTTCTTTGTGACTGCTCATTTTTCACCTCCATGGATTGTAAAAAGGCAGGCCTGATAAGGCCTGCCTTTAGCGTGTTTATGCTCTGTCGCGGGAAGCGCTAACCCCGGTCATACGGTTTAAAATTTCGGGCGGGGATATAAACCGGCCCGCTCGACAATTTCGGGGACAACTTCTTCCCAGGCAATGGCCATGATGTGAACGCCGGCCACCCCTTCGATTTCTTTCAGCCGCTCAATAGTTTCAATAGCTATTTTCAGGCCTTCTTCCTTTTTCTTTTCCGCTCCCTTGAGCCGGTCAACCAGCGCGTCGGGAATGGTGATCCCTGAAACATTGTTTTTCATGTACCGGGCTGCACCGAGAGATTTCATCGGGGTGACGCCGCCCAGGATGGCGCACCTTTTGTGCAGGCCGCGCTCGCGGACCAGTTCCATCCAGCGCTCAAAGCGGTCCAGGTCGAAAATGCACTGGGTCTGGATAAAGCTGGCGCCTGCTTCGATCTTTTTCTCCAGGCGGTCTACGCGGTATTCAAAGGGGTCGGCGAAGGGGTTCTCGACGGCGCCGAGGAAATAGCTGATGTCGCCCTCTACTTCATCCCCACCCATGAATTTTTTCTCGTCGCGCATATCTTTCAGGCCCTTGATCAACTGCATCGAATCGATATCGTAAACACCCTTTGACTGGGGTTCGTTACCGAATTTCTGGTGATCGCCGGCCAGGCAGAGGGTATTCTTGACCCCGAGGGCGTGGGCGCCCAGGACGTCACTCTGGATGCAGATCCGGTTGCGGTCGCGCACAACGATCTGGATGATCGGCTCCAGGCCCATCTGGACCAGGGTAGCGCCGCAGGCGATGCTGGAAGTCCGCACGATGGCGGTCTGGTTGTCGGTAATGTTGTAGGCCTCGACATGGTTGCGCATGCCTTCGGCATGATGCTTCATTTCCTCTATGTCGGCACCCTTGGGGGGGCCGAGTTCTCCGGTTACTACGAATTCTCCACTGTTAATTGCTCTTTCCAGTTTACTCCCCGCGATCAATTCTAACATCCTCCCTTACTGAGGTTCTGGGGCCTCCGTGGTGCGATACAGACCAGTCTTTGGGAGGCTGTATTTCGGCCAGGTCACCCACTCTTCCGAATGAAGCAAGGCGATCGTGGATTAGCTGCCAGGCGCATTCTACGTCTTTGCTGATCTCGCATTTGCCGTCGGCCGAACCGCCGCAGGGACCGTTGAGGATACTCTTGGCACAGCGGGTGATCGGACAGATGCCCATGGTCAGGTGCAGAACACAGTTGCCGCAACCAAGGCAGTTCTCTTTCCAGACACCCTGCTCGACAGGATAGCCAAATGAAGTGGTGTTCAGACCGGGAACAACTTTCAAAGAAGGTTCATAATCTACCACGGTCTGGACCCCGACCCCGCAGGCTACGGAAATGACCAGGTCATAGCCTTTCATTTTTTCCATATGCTCTTCGATCATTTCATATTCGCACTGTCTTTCAATTGAAAATGATTCCACCACACCGCCGATATTGTTTTTCTCGCGGTGGATGCGGAGAAGCGCTGCCGTTTCCTCGGCTTCTTTCCTGCCGCCGGCCATACAAACAGCCACGCAGGTATCGCATCCTACCACGCAGACTTTTTCGTACGGCGCGGCCATAGCCGCAATTTCTTCAAGCGGCTTTCTTTCAGCGATTATCATACAGTCACCATCCCTTCCATTCTTGCAAATTATGCTTTATATTTTACCACACTTCAGCTTTAACGGTTACGCTGAATAAATACATCAACGTAAGAATCGCAGTAAATATCCATGTTCAGGATTATGCGCGCTGAAGCAATTGCAGCCATCAGTTCGTCGTCGTTTGCGTCGACAATACCGGCATCCAGACCGTTGGCCATGGCCATAACGGCAAAGGTGCGGTTGATCAGTTCGCGGTTCTTGGTGCCCTGGGATACGTTGCTCAACCCGACCACCGTTTTGGGGGCTGGATCCGAGATCAGCTTGATTTCGCGGAGAGTGCGCAGCACCTCGGGGCCGTGATCCTGGGCCACGTTACAGGGCAGGACCAGGGGGTCGATATAGAGCATGTCGGGCGAAATACCGAAGGCATCCGCGGTGGCCACCAGCTCGGCGGCAAAACCGATCCTGCTGTCGGCATCCTTGGGAATTCCCTCTTCATTCATGGTCAGGCCGATCACTTCTGCGCCGTGTTCGGCAGCCATTGCAAAAACGCGCTCCATCTTGGGCATTTCGGCCGGCACAGAATTGATCATGGCCGGTTTATTACAGGCTTTCAGGCCCGCTTCTATGGCATCGTACTTGGTCGAATCGAGACAGAGAGGCAGGTCGCTTGCTTCCTGGGTTACTTCAACGAGCCACTTCATGGCTTCAACCGGCTCGGTTGAACTGGGGCCGACGTTAATATCCAGGTAGTGGGCTCCGTTTTCTTCCTGCTTCTTGGCCCATTCTACAACTGCTGCAGGGTCGCGGTCGTTAATAGCCCGGGCAATATCTTTAAACATACCGTTGATGCGTTCGCCGATAATTATCATTGGGTTGCCTCCTTTTTAAAGTGAGAGGCGGTTTTTAAAGAGCGCCGGAAAGGCGCGCCTCTCAATAACCCTCTCCCCTGGTGGGGGGAGAGGGAGCTAGTGGTTTAGTAGCTGTTGTCTTTCATCAGGTCGTCAATATTGCCTTTGATGATTTTAAGGGCATCGGGATGCCGCATAACCATGAGGTTAATGCCGGACTGCAGGTAGGCCATGGCGGTAGTCGCTTCCCAGAGCACGCCGCGTTCTTCCTGCTCGCCCCAGCCGGGTTCATCATCTTCCGGGGTATTTGCTTCCTTGGTCCGCCACACTTCCAGGCCGACATTGCCGATCATCGGCATGGCAAGCATCTTGTCTCCCTGGAGGGCGCCGTTGCGGGCCCGCTCCATGATGGAATAGGAATACTCGATCCCGTAACCCAGGGCGGCGATGGTCGGGTCGATAACGATCCGGTTGGCCATCGCTGTGCTCATCTCGGCAATCAGGATGTTCAGCTGCTTGCAGATATTGATATCGATGGGCGACTGGGCGATAACCAGGTGCTGGTTGGCCATGCAGGCGCTGGTTACGGCCTTGTAATCTTCCAGTTCGGCCACGCCGAGCAGCAGGTTCTCTCCGGCGGCCGCTTCGGCAACCGGGCCGTATATCTTGGCATCTTTTTCCGACTTGCCGCAGCCAACCACGATCAGGGGCACGCCCACTGCGTCAAGGACTTTTTTCACCGCGGCGACACAGTCCTCGGGGGATGCGTCCTTGAAATCGGGGTCCGCGCCCTTGAGGCGGACCTGGATCAGGTCTGCGCCGTACTCGTCAACACATTTTTTGGCCCATTTGCCCGGGTCATCCCAGACATCGCCGTAAAACTTTTCCAAAGCAGGGTTCCAGTCTTCGGGAGCAGTGTCCCATACTTCCAGCGCCAGTACCGGGCGGTTCGGGATTTCTCCTTCGAAATGGAGAAAAGGCAGCGCTGATTCACCGCCGACGGTAATGGTATGGCTGCGGGTGCCGCCCTGGTC
>SLSE01000143.1 GCA_007130585.1 Syntrophomonadaceae bacterium
CCCTGAATGTCTTCAGGGAATCCCTGGAAAACTCAACTGATGCCATAGGCATGTCAACTCCGCAGGGTCGCCATTATTACCAAAACAGGGCCTTTACAAAGCTATTTGGCCCGATAAGAAACCCGGTAACCGAATTATATGCCGACAAAAGCACGGCGGAAGAAGTTTTCAGCACAATCATGGCCGGAGGATCCTGGGAAGGCGAGGTTAAAATGAATGCCCGGGACGGCCGTATCCTCGATATCCTCCTCAGGGCTTATGCCAATAAAAATCAAGACGGTAAAATAATATCCCTGGTCGGTATCCATACGGATATAACTGAACGGAAAAAAGCCGATACAATTCTCCGGAAAAGCGAGGAACGGGCAAAAAAACAGCGTGCCGCCCTGGCAAAGTTAGTTCTTGATGATGTTGTTGTAGCCGGTGAAATCCCTGCCGCATTCAAAAAAATTACCGAAGTTTTAGCGGACACTGTAGACATAGAGCGCGCCAGCATCTGGATCCTCGACGGGGAAGGCAGCGAACTTAATTGCCTGTCTTTATATGAAGCAGGTAAAAAGAAGCACAGCAGTGGCCCCGTTCTGAAAACAAAAGAAATCCCTACCTATTTCCAGGCTATTTTGGACGAAAGCAGGATCTATTCCGAAAACGCAATGCTGGATTCCAGGACCGTGGAACTGACCGATAACTACCTGAAACCCCTCGGCATTACCTCTATACTCGATGCAGGGATTATTATTGAAGGTAAAGTAAGGGGAATTGTCTGCCTGGAACATGTGGGTGAAAAAAGAACCTGGCATGCCGATGAGGAAGCCTTCGCCTCCACAATATCATCCCTGACAGCTCAAATCCTGATTATTGCGGAGCGCAAGCGGGTCAATGAATCCCTTAAGTTTCAACTTGAGTATGAAAAAATGGTTTCCGAAATCTCTTCTTATTTCATTAACCTGCCGGGTGAAAACATAGACAATGGTATTGATTTTACACTGGAAAAAGTCGGCCGGCTGTTCCGGGTTGAACGCAGCTACCTCTTCCTGCTTAATGATGACGGGAAAACAGTGAGCAACACTCATGAGTGGAGTGCAAAAGGTATCGAACCGCTGCTACAAAATCTGCAAAACATACCGCTTGGCTCCCTCCCCTGGTGGGAAGAACAGATCAGGAAAAGGCAGCATGTATATATTCCTGACGTTGATTTGCTGCCCACGGAAGCGGAAGCGGAGAAAAAGTTATTCCAGGCCCAGGGTATCCGTTCACTCCTATGTGTCCCGATTTTTATAAACAACATCCTGTCAGGCTTTTTCGGATTTGATGTTGTGAGGGAGAAAAAAGCCTGGCCTGAAGGCCATATCGTGCTCCTAAAAGTTATTGCCGAACTGATTGCCAGCGCCCTTACCAGGCACCAGGCTGACAATACTATCCGCTACCTTAGCTTTCACGACCAGCTGACCGGGCTCTACAACCGCTATTACCTGGAAGAGGAAATGGACAGGCTGGATACAGAGCGCCAACTTCCACTCAGTATGATCATGGCCGATTTAAATGGACTTAAATTGATTAACGATACCTACGGGCATCAAAAAGGCGATCAAATGCTCAAAGCCGCCGCCAGGATTTTAAGCAAATCATGCCGCGAAGGTGACATCATTGCCCGGTGGGGCGGTGACGAATTTATAATCTTTCTGTCCCGCACCCCGGTTGAAAAAGCCTGGGCTATAAGCAAGAGAATAGCCGTTAACTGCCGCAATATTTTTACCGAAGAGCTGCCTCTGTCCATTGCCCTGGGCGTTGCCAGCAAGACAGACCAGTCGGTCAAACTGACTGAAACCTTGCGTGAAGCTGAAGACCATATGTATAAGCAGAAACTCATTGAGAGTCGCAGCACGAAAAATGCAGTTCTGCAGGCTCTGCTGAAAACACTGGCAGAAAAAAGTTTCGAAACGGAAGAACATACCAGGCGCATGAAAGAAGTGGGGCACAAAATCGGAAGCCGGATGAACCTGTCCGACACCGAACTCCAACGCCTGGAGCTTCTGATCACCCTGCACGATATTGGCAAGATCAACATCGCCGAAGAGATTTTAACCAAAAAAGGCGAACTGGCAACCCAGGAGTGGGATGCTATAAAAAGGCACCCCGAAATTGGTTACAGGATCGCCGTGGCTACAGAAGATTTTGCCCATGTGGCCGAAGATATCCTGTCTCACCACGAGCACTGGGACGGTTCAGGATACCCGCGCGGGTTAAAAGGAGACCAGATCCCCGTACTGGCCCGCATCACCACCATTGCGGATGCTTACGAGGTAATGAGCAACGGCAGGCCTTACAAGAAAGCAATGAGCAGGGCTGAAATAATTACCGAGCTGCAGGATTGCTCGGGAAGTCACTTCGATCCGCAGATAGCAGCTATTTTTACGTCCATATTGGTCGGGGAAAGTTGACTGCCGCCCCATTCAAAACCCGCAAAACCGGGATCCTGCTTAAAGAATATTTATTTGGATTGGACTCAGGAAGAGAGCTCTGCGGTAAGCTTCCTGATAAATTCCGTCATTTTTTCATAGTGCGTTCCTTTCCAGTAAATCCTCCGGCAGCCTGTGCAGCGTCTGTACTTGCTGATACTGGCCCTGACCCGCGGCGGCACGGAGCCCATCGCTTCTTCCCGGGAAATATCAACCAGGGTTTCATTACAGCGCATGCAGATACTGAACGGTCTTATTGCATCGGCCAGGTCAAAGCGGCGCATAACCTCTTTTACCTGCTCGCGGGGATCTTCCGTTCGCACCAGGTAGCCGTGCGTGATCGCGGAACGCATGAGAAGGCCGCGATCCCTGGTCAGCAGGATCCGCTTTTCGCCCGCCGAGATCGCCGCCAGTTCCTCATCACTGTAATCATTTTTATAAAGGGCATCAAATCCAAGCATGCGCAGGTAGGAAGCCAGTTTCCCGAGGTGCGTGTCGAGAACGAAGCGCGGTTCGCGAAGGGGCGCGGGCCGCACTCTCAGAACAGGGCTGATGTCAAGCGCCTCGAATACCGGGTAAACGCTGATCCGGTCGCCATCGCCGGCATGCTGTGAAAAATCAACCGACCTGCCATTGACCAGAACCAGGTCTACCTCTGTGTGCGGGACACCGAGGGATTCCACCAGGTCCTTAACCGTCGGCCGGCCGAAAAAGGAATGAGCAAAGGTGACCTGTCTCTTTTCGGGAGGCAGGAAATCATTCAACTCCGCGTAGAAGCGCAGGTAAGCAGTGGAAGCCACCTCTGGAACACCTCCTTCCGGTCAAAGTTAATAAGCGATCCCTGTCCTCTACCGCAACTCTTCTCTTACCTTAAAGCATACAGGAATAGTTTTGCCGGTTCAATCGGCAGCCCCGGGATATCTATAACCCGGATCAAAGGCGTAGAGGCACCCGGTTTTTATATGCCTTGTTCCTGCGGGGTTTTAGCAGGGAAATCTTTTCGTTCCTGCGCTGTTAAACAGGCGGGGGTTTGATATAATTAAAAATAATCCGGGGAAGGTCACCAGTGGCGGAATATAAAACTTACAGCGAACCTGTCTTTTCGGCAGACCTTGCTGTTTCAAACCCTGGAGCGGAGAGCATTACGCCAATGGTAAAGGAGGCACTATGATGACTGACCGGGGCCGTCCCGGCCGCCTGAAATCCATTTTTATAAAAATAGCCGCCTCCCTGCTGGTCCTGGCCGTGCTCGCTGCCGCCGGGTTCCTGCTTTATGTCCGGTTTGCAACACGCCAGGCAGAAGCAGCCTTCCTGGCCATGATCGAAATGGATGAAAACATCTCCATTACCGAAGAAAGCGGTTACTTTCTGCTTGAGCCATCCGCCGCCAATCCAGGCAGCAAACCGATCATCTATTATCCCGGCGGACTGGTCGCGCCCGAAGCATACCTTTACAAGATGGGCCGCGTTTCTCTTTGCCTGCAGAAGCCTGTTTATATTATTAAAGCTCCTTTCAACGCCGCCATATTTGACATTAACGCCGCCGGCCGGATCATGGCCCGCTATAACCTGGAGCAGGCCCGGGTAGGAGGCCACTCCCTGGGAGGCATTTCCGCCTGCCGCTATGCCGCGCAAAACCCTGAAAAAGTATTCCAGCTTTTTCTTTTCGGTTCGTACTGCGACCGGGATGTGGCAGGTTTTACAGGCCCCGTTACCTCGGTCATGGGCCTGGAAGACCGTATAATTGATTGGGATAATTACAGGGCGGCCAAAGCTAACCTGCCCGCGGGAGCAATAATCCTGGAAGTTGAAGGCTTAAACCATTCCGCTTTCGGCAATTACGGCCTCCAGGTCGGTGACGGGCCGGCCGGCCTGACCGACCGGGAAATTATTGAGATAATCTGCAGCGTCTTTTCAGACTATGGAGGTGACAGGGATTAGTGAGTGAACTGAAGGAAATCCGCGATCAGGCCCGCGAGAAACTGGAGGGCATATGCCGGGTGTGCCCTGTATGCGACGGCAGAGCCTGCGTCAGCGGGGTGCCCGGCATGGGTGGCCGGGGCAGCAGGACGGGCTTTAAGCGCAACATATCCGGCTTCAGTAAAATACTGTTAAACCTGCGCACCATGCACCGCGCGGCCCGTCCCGACACCGGCTACGAGCTGTTCGGAGTTAAGCTCTCCATGCCGGTCCTGGGAGCGCCCATGTGCGAAACTACCTATAATTTTTTGGGCAGGGTCGACGATTATAAATTTATCTGCGACCAGGTAGCGGGCGCTGAAGGGGCCGCCACTCTCGCTTTTACCGGCGATTCACCCGATCCGCCTCTTTACGGCATGGGCCTGGAGGCCATTTCCGGGCTGGCAGGGGGCAGGGGAATCCCGATTGTCAAGCCCCGGGAGCCCGGCGAAATTATTAAACGGATTAGGATGGCCGAAAAAAGCGGTGTTACTGCTGTCGGAATCGATATTGACGCAGCCGGTTTTGACAATCTTAACCGGGCTAATCAGCCGGTGGGCCCCCTGGCCTTTTCACAACTGAAGAAGATTACTGCCGCCAC
>SLSE01000086.1 GCA_007130585.1 Syntrophomonadaceae bacterium
ACAATCTCCCTGGTGGAGAGTTCGGTTCCCAGGTGTCCGCCTGCTTCCGAACCTTCGGCTATAACTGCGGCAGCGCCATATTTTTCAGCAATTCTGGCTAACCTCGAAGTAGACACAATGGTTAAAATGGGGATACCCGCTTCCCTGCCCCAGCTGAAGATGTCTCTTGAAAAACCGGCGCCTGAAACAACCAGGTCTACTTTTTCCTGCAGGGCTGTTTTAACCAGTTCGGCAAAATTGCGCACTGCAAACATTACGTTTACACCGATTGTTCCGTTTCCGGCAATTTTCCGGGCTTCTCTGATTTCCCGGCGCAGTTCTTCAATCGTCATGCCGGTGGCGGCAATAATACCGACACCTCCTGCGCAGGCAACGGCGCCTGCCAGGGGAGCTGTGGAAACCCGGACAGCCATGCCTCCCTGGATAATCGGGTATTTAAAACCGATATTTTTAAATATGTTCAACATTAAAAAAACCTTCCTTTAAGTATGTTAACTTACTATAGTCTGTTTCCGTATTAACCTGGCAAAAGCAGTTCGCCGGTTAATATGATTTATGTTTCTTTTTATGTCCGCCGCCCCGTCCCTTGCTGCTGCCGGATTTATGGCGAATCCCGCTCCGGCTTCGTGTCTCGCTCTGCCTTGCTTTTTTAACGGGCCGTGGCTGATCGCTGGTAATCTTGACCGGTGTCTGGTCGGGTTCTTTAGTCAACATCTTAAGCGCAGCAGCCAGCAGTGCCGCAGCGCCGGCATTTTCAAGCAGTTCGGCTGCTAAATTCTTGTATTGGAGGTGTTCTCCTTCTTCGATGACCTGCATTAGTTTTTCAGCAGTAATGCGCTGCTGCCCTTCGATTGTCTCGCTGATAGTAGGAACCGGCTTACGGGTAATTTTCCTTTTTATTGAACGTTCAATATGTTCAAGGAGGCCGATTTCCCGGTGAGAAACAAATGTTGCTGCGATTCCCGGTTTCCCAATCCGGCCGGTCCGGCCAATCCTGTGCACGTAGCTGTCAGAATCCTGCGGAATATCAAAATTGTAAACGTGAGTAACAGAGCCGATATCCAGTCCCCGGGCCGCCACATCGGTGGCAACCAGGATTTCAGTCGACATGTTTTTAAACTTGCGCATCACGCTGTCCCTTTTAGCCTGGGTCAGGTCGCCGTGGATGGCTTCAGCCGAGTAACCGCGCTTATTTAAACCTTCAAGCAATTCGTCAACCCGGCGCTTTGTCCTGGCGAAAACTATGGCAGACTCGGGAGAATGGAGGTCCAGAAGCCTGCACAGGGCATCAAATTTTTCTTTTTCGTGAGTCTGGTAGTAATACTGTTCTGTATTGGGCACCGTGATATCTTTAGATTTAATACTAACAAATTCGGGTTTTTGCATAAATTTGCGGGCCAGGTCCTGAATCGGCTGCGGCATGGTTGCAGAAAAAAGCATGGTCTGACGATCTTCAGGGACGTCGGTCAGGATAATTTCTATGTCTTCCCGGAAGCCCATATTTAACATTTCATCTGCCTCATCAAGCACCACAGTGGTCAGATTTTGAAGCCGGATCAGTTTTCTGCGCATATGATCCATTAAGCGGCCCGGGGTAGCCACGATGATCTGCGGCTTATTCTTCAGAGCTTTAATCTGTCTTTCGATATCCTGGCCGCCGTAAATCGGCAGGGCCCTGATCTTTTTAAACTGCCCCAGCGTGTTGATTTCTTCAGCTACCTGCACGGCAAGTTCCCGGGTAGGTGTTATAACCAGGCCCTGGGGACTGCCCGCTTCGGGTGTGCATTTTTCAATCATGGGAATTCCAAAAGCTGCCGTCTTTCCTGTGCCTGTCTGGGCCTGACCGATTATATCGCCGCCTGCCATGGCAATAGGTATTGCCAGGTCCTGGATGGATGTGGTCTCTTCAAATCCCATGGAGGCGGTAGCCCTGATCACTTCTTCGCTCAATCCAAATTCATAAAACGTTGACATTAAAAATTAATCCTTTCAAGTGCTGTTTCGCCGAAACAACAAATATATAAATTTTCAGGCCATCTGGCCTGTTACTGGCAAACAAAGGGCATTTCCATAACGACTGGAAATGCCCCTACCTGATACTTTGTTTCTTTTATGCTAATTCTATATAGGCACAACATTCGCAGCCTGCGGGCCGCGGTTGCCTTCGACTACTTCGAATTCTACTGCTTGTCCTTCATCAAGGGTTTTAAAACCTTCGCTCTGGATTGCTGAGAAGTGAACAAAAACGTCCCCGCCTTCTTCTGTTTCGATGAACCCGTAGCCTTTGTCAGGATTAAACCATTTTACTTTTCCTTGCATGTAATCAATTCTCCTTCAGATTTAGAATGAATCAAAAAGCGGAATTCCCGTCAAACTTTACCCAACCAAAAGATTAACTAATTGTTTGCGTTTCTTCCGTCTTCTCAATACTTCTCTATAAGATAGCATAGTTGAAAGAATATTGCAAGGGAATTAAATATTTAGCAAGAGCAAGGCCTGCGGCATAAAACTTCTTTCCGGCCCGGCAGAACTTGGGAGATGCTAACGGAAGCACCGGGCTGTTAGATTTTAAAGTGGCGGAACGAAGGAGCGGGGGAGGCCCTGGTTTGCACTTTTAACAGGTTAAGATCGAAGCGTTAGCAGGATTATCGGACCGGTTGCGGAAATCTTATTACAGGCATTATTTTTCCGCCCCAAAAATTATTCCGGGAGGTTGCTTTATGGAAAAACCAATGCAGGTATGGTCAGAAATCGGGCATTTGAAAAAAGTGTTGCTTCACCGGCCCGGCCAGGAATTAAAAAACCTGACTCCCCGTTACCTGGAAGACCTGCTTTTTGATGAAATCCCCTGGCTGGCCAAGGCCCAGGTCGAACATGACGGATTCAGGGAAGCCCTGGAGTCTAACGGGGCAGAAGTATTAATCATAGACCAGTTGCTGGCGGAAATCGTTGACAACCCTGATGTGAAAAGCGATTTGATCAAGAAGCATCTGAGGGCGAGCCCGTTAATCGAGCCTGAAGCTATTGATGCCATATATAATTACCTTTACGAACAAAGTTCCGAACAGCTGGTATCGACCCTGATTGCCGGACTGCCCAAGCAGGAGGTGCAGCATTTAAAAAAGCATAAAACCCTGAGTGATCTGACCCTGGACAGCTATCCCTTTTACCTGCCTCCCCTGCCCAATATGTATTTTACAAGGGATCACGGTAGTATGATTGGCGACAGGTTCCAGGTCAGCAGTATGTTTAACCCTGCCCGGCGCATGGAAACAAGTTTCCTGCGGTTTATTCAAAAGTACCATCCGCTGTTTAGAAAAGTTGACCTTGCTTTTCATGAAGAGATTCCCTATGGTATTGAAGGCGGAGATGTCCTTGTATTAAACCGGAATACCCTGATAATTGGCCTTAGTGAAAGGACTACCGAAGAGGCAATTGAGTGGGTTGCTCAGAAATACCTGGTTGAGAAAGAGCTGGTCAGGCAGATAATTGTAGTCCAGGTCCCCAGCAAGCGTTCATTTATGCACCTGGATACCGTTTTTACAATGGTTGATATCGATAAGTTCCTGATGTATCCCGGCGTCAGGGATGTAGTTAATGTTTACTGGCTGGAGAAAAACGGAGATAACCGTGTGGCGGCCAGCAATGGTTACAGCCTGCAGGGGGCTTTAAAAAAAGCGCTTGACAATAAGCAGGTTGAAATAATATATTCCGGGGCAAATGATGAAATAACGGCGGCCAGGGAGCAGTGGGGGGACAGCACCAACACGTTGGCTGTCAGGCCCGGTGTGGTGATCTGTTACGACCGCAATGAGGCGACAAACGATACCCTGCGCAGGCACGGCATCGAAGTTATAGAAATCGACGGTTCGGAATTGGTGCGCGGTCGCGGAGGACCGCGTTGCATGAGCATGCCCCTGGACCGGGAAGAGCTGGATATTTAACAGGAGGCGATGCCGGGGGTAAACCTGTTTCTCTCAGGGCGGAGAAAATCAAAGATCGGGGGATAATATATGGAAAGAGAACTATCTCTGGAATTTGTCCGGGTTACAGAAGCAGCGGCTCTTGCCTCGGGGCGCCTGATGGGGCGCGGCGATAAGGAAGCTGCTGACCAGGCGGCAGTTGACGCAATGCGCTCTGTGTTCGATACGGTTCATATTAACGGGACTGTAGTCATCGGGGAGGGAGAAAAAGATGAAGCTCCGATGCTCTACATCGGCGAAGAGCTGGGGATATCAGATGAACCCCTTGTAGATGTGGCTGTAGACCCCCTGGAGGGAACTAACCTGGTGGCCAAGGGACTGCCTAATGCTCTTTCAGTTGTGGCAATTGCACCTAAAGGGTGCCTGTTAAAAGCTCCCGACGTTTTTTACATGGATAAAATTGCTGTAGGCCCGAAAGCCAAGGGCTGCATTGACCTGGACGCTTCGGTTGAAGATAACCTGAAAGCTGTAGCTGCAGCAATGGATCGCGACGTCCGCGATTTAACGGCCATAATCCTTGAACGGCCCCGCCATAAAGAGTTAATTGCCGAAATAAGAGAGGCGGGAGCCCGGGTAAAGCTGATCACGGATGGCGATGTTTCAGCAGCCATTGCCACGTGCATTGATACCTCGGGAGTTGATATTCTATTCGGCATCGGCGGGGCGCCGGAAGGGGTAATTGCCGCGGCGGCCCTGAAAATTCTGGGTGGAGATATGCAGTGCCGCCTGATCCCCAAAAAAGGGGATGCCAGGAATAAAGCCGGCAGGATGGGAGAGAAGGACCCTTACAGGTTGCTGCACTTAGAAGACCTGGCCCGGGGTGAAGATCTATTCTTCGCGGCAACCGGCATTACAGACGGCGATATGCTAAACGGGGTCCGCTACAGCGGGCAAACTGCCGAAACCCATTCCCTGGTTATGCGCGGGGTTACCAGGACTATCCGTAATATATATGCAACTCACAAGCTTGAGAGAAAACCCCACTTTGTTTCCAGGGAATCCGTCTGCAGGCAGTAGATCGTAGCA
>SLSE01000008.1 GCA_007130585.1 Syntrophomonadaceae bacterium
CCTTTTCCTTTAAGGACAATGTCGGTCATCATCCTGTGCACTTCCCCGGCATATTCAAGAGCCCTGATCTGCTTGTCCAGGACCCGGCTCATCACGGGCATTATAACGTCTATGTAGGAACAGTCGGGCATCTGGAGCAGGGGCAGGTTGAGCTCTTCGGCCTTTTGAACAAGGCGTTTGTCGATGCGGGAAATATAACGTTCCGGGGAAAAGATAATCAGGGCCGCCCCGCCGCAGGATTTGATATCCTCCAGCATTTGCAGCTGGGCTTCTATATTGTCTTTAAGGGCGTAAAAAGTGGTTGAAAGAAGTGAATCCCTGCGGAACCAGATCGCGGCATCAGGGACATCAATAATATCTACGGCTTTAATTTCGCTGTCCAGGCCGCCGCTGCCTGCCAGGACGGTTGCATTGACCAGGGCGCCAATCTGCAGAGCATCTCTGACCGTGATGGTCATCAGGCTTAACCCCGCCTTTACAGTTAATTAACTAAAATATGCCGGGTAGCGGTCTCTAAATTTCTAAAGATGTTATGTTAACCGATTCAGTTCCTGGTTTACCCGGGCAGCTGTTATCCAATATTCCTTAAACCTGCTAAGAAAGCAGGAAATGGCGGAGCGTGCTGATGCGGTCGTATTCTTTGCCGAAAAGGTCTTCCAGTTCAAAATCAAGGGTATTGCACAGGGCGGTAAGGTAAAAAAGGTGCTTGCCCAGTTCTTCGGCAATAACTTCCCGGCAGTGTTCGCACATTTTTCCCTTGATGTGGGAATCCATGTACTTCCCGCATTCTCTAAGGGAATCCATGGGCGGGTACTGTTTTTTGTTTGCATTTATGGAGATACACCCGCAGTCGGTTACCGTCTTGATAACGCTGCGGTTAACCCTGGCGGTTGATTCCTGGTATTTGGACAGGCAGTCGAGGATGCTGCGGTGACGGATTAAAACATCTGAAACCATGTCCTGGAAATTACCGACAACCTCGTTCTCCTTCATATTGGTGTCACCTCGCTTTTGATCTCTGAACCTGTTTACGTAATTATACTTTTTACTTTCTGATTGTGTCAACTGCCGGAGGAAAACTATCTGTTCCCGGGTCGTTATTAATAATCGTGAATTTTCAAAATCTTAAATTTTGCGGTTGTCTTACTGAATAAGATGTGTTAAACTATTTGTTTAATTGACATGGTTTGGGGGCTGTGTTACTATATTTTTAGGCATATTCCCGAGGGGGCGACATATTGTTCAGTGTAGGAGACAAGGTAGTATACCCGATGCATGGGGCAGGAATAATCGAATCCATAGAAGAAAAAGAGATTCTCGGCGCCATAAAAAAATATTACGTAATGAAGCTTCCGCTGGGTGAAATGAAAGTCCTGATTCCTATTGATAACATTGCCCAGGTTGGACTGCGCGGTGTTATTAAAAAGGACGATGTCCCCGGGGTTTTTGTTGTTCTCCAGGGTGACCAGCCGGACATGTCAGCCAACTGGAACCGTCGATACCGCAACCACCTTGAAAAAATCAAGAGCGGCGATATTTACGAGGTAGCCGAGGTGGTTCGCAACCTGATGCTCAGAGATCGCGAAAAAGGCCTCTCCACGGGTGAGAGTAAAATGCTTGATACCGCCCGGCAGATCCTGATCAGCGAGCTGATCCTGGTCCAGGACCAGGATAGCGCCGAAGTTACAAGTGTGTTGGACGATATTTTTGAGCAGCTTCCGAAGTAGGGCATTACGCCGGTGAAGACAATTAAAGCCGGGATTCAACAACACATAAGCAGTTATTCCGTTTGCTTGCTCCCAGGGAAAATATTGAGTTATAATAAGCAGAAAGTTTCCCTGGTTTTTTAATATGTTTCTTTAGGTTCAAAAATAATTGAGAGGAGGTGAAATAAATGCTGCGCAAGATAATCAGAATTATCGGTACCCTGGTGGGAGGGGTTGTCGGTGCCTACGTCTTTAACAGCCTGCTGCCGGTAGTTTCCCGGTTTGCCGATATCCCTGCAGGGTTAGACTTTACGCCTGTTAATATCGGTTACTATGCTATTGGCATTATCCTGTTTGGCCTCATCTTTTATCTTCTTACTCCCGTTGTCATTAACATATTTAACCGGATCCTGGCCTGGGCTGAAAGCAAGCTGAGGACGGTGCCAACCCAGGACATTGCCCTGGTCGTGATCAGCCTGATCATAACCCTGCTGATCGGCCTGCTTTTAAGTTATCCCATTTACCGGATTCCCGTGGTCGGTGTTTTCATTTCCCCGGTCATAACCCTGCTCCTGGTTTTTATCGGGGTGCGTTTTGTCCTGAACCGTAAAGAGGAGTTTACGTTTTTATCAAACCTCTTCAATCGCAATGCCAGAAGCGGCGGGCGGGAAAATGAAGTTTTTAAAATACTCGATACCAGCGCCATAATCGACGGGCGGATTGTTGATATCTGCAAAACCGGTTTCCTGGAAGGGGTGCTGGTAGTTTCCGGTTTTGTTTTGGAGGAACTGCGCCACATAGCCGATTCTCCGGACCTGCTCAAACGCAACCGCGGGCGCCGCGGGCTTGATGTCCTGAACAAGATCCAGAAAGAGATGGATATCCCGGTTCAGATTTACGAAGGCGATTTTGAGGACATACCCGAAGTCGACAGTAAGCTGGTCCGCCTGGCTAAAACGATTAACGGGAAAATTGTTACCAACGATTTTAACCTGAACAAGGTCTGCGAACTGCAGGGCATTTCTGTATTAAACATCAATGAACTGGCCAATGCGGTGAAACCGGTAGTATTGCCGGGAGAAGAGATGGTGGCCCAGATTATCAAGGACGGCAAGGAAGCCGGACAGGGGGTTGCTTACCTCGATGACGGCACCATGGTTGTTGTTGAAGGGGGCCGTCGTTATATCGGCGAGACAATTGAAGTCCTGGTGACCAGTGTCCTGCAGACTGCCGCGGGGCGGATGATTTTTGCCAAGCCAAAGCAGGATGCCGATAGATACTCCTCGGGAGTCAAGTGAGAATGAGAGCAGCCGCGATTATCGCCGCTGCCGGGCAGGGCGCCCGGATGGGCGGGCCGATGCGGAAACAGTACCTGCAGCTGGAAGGAAAGCCTGTCCTGCTTCGTTCGGCAGAGCTGTTTCTTAACCATGCGGCAGTTGAAGAAATAATTGTGGTTGTCCCGGCAGACGACACTGAAAGCGCAGCAGAGCTTCTGCAGCCTGCCTGTCCCCCCGGCACGGTGAAGATTGCCGCCGGCGGCGCAACAAGGCAGGAATCAATCAGCAGCGGCCTGTCTGCGCTTTCCCTTAAAAGCGAACTGGTTTGCGTCCACGATGCAGCCCGCCCGCTGGCCTCCGAAGCGCTGCTGGACAGGCTTCTGGCTGCGGCAGAGCGCCACGGCGCCGCCGTTCCCGTGATCACCCCCGGCGATACGGTCAAAGAGGTTAACGGGGAAGGCTTTATCATCTCCACGCCGGACAGGGAACACCTGCGCCTGGTCCAAACGCCGCAGGTATTCCGGCGCGACATAATATTGAGCGCTTACCGGAATGCAGCGGCCCTCGGCCTGGAGGCAACCGACGATGCGGCGCTGGTTGAAAGAACAGGCCGGCCTGTGGTTACGGTGCCGGGAGAGTTTTCAAACCTTAAAATTACTTCCCCCCACGACCTGATGCTGGCTGCTTTTTGGCTGCAGGAAAAAAAGGAGGCGGCGGATAAGTGAACCGTGTCGGCACCGGCTATGATCTGCACCGCCTGGTGGAAAACAGGGATTTAATCCTGGGCGGGGAAAAAATAGATTATCACCTGGGCCTGGACGGCCATTCAGATGCCGATGTCCTGCTCCATGCCCTGATTGACGCCATGCTCGGGGCGGCAGCCCTGGGTGATATCGGTTCTCACTTCCCTCCCGGCGACAGCCGCTACCGGGGGATATCAAGTTTAAAGCTGCTGGAAGAAACGGCAGTTATCCTGGCCCGGGAAAACTGGCAGCTCCTAAACGCCGACAGTGTTATAATTGCCGAAAAGCCGCTGCTGGCCCCTTACACGGGGAAAATGGCGGCCAATATTGCCGGGGCCCTCTCTGTGCCGCTGCGCCGGATTTCGGTTAAAGCCACCACCACAGAAGGGCTTGGTGTTTGCGGACGGGAAGAAGGTATTGCCGCCCAGGCTGTGGTTTTACTCGAAGAAAAGGATGCCCGGCAGAAGTCCCTGAAGCTCGAAGCACGCTAAAAAGCAGGATATGGTTAATATGAAAACCCCGGATCATATATTTTAGAGCGATCAGGGATTTTTTTTTATCTTTATATAAGGTATTATAAGGTATGATCCGGAAGGTATGGCTGGCGGTAAGCTCCAGCACTTCTGGGGAAAGATTATATATTAAGGAGCAGGACCGGTGTTTAGAAGAATCAGGCAGGATATCAGGGCCATTAAAGAAAGAGACCCGGCAGCAAAAAGCACGATCGAGGTGCTTCTCTGTTACCCGGGCCTTCACGCTTTACTGGGCCACAGGGTGGCGCATTATTTTCACCGCCGCGGCCTGGTGCTTTTGCCGCGCCTGGTATCGCATTTCTTTCGTTTTCTGACCGGGATCGAAATTCATCCCGGGGCAAAAATTGGAGGCGGTTTCTTTATAGATCACGGGATGGGAGTTGTGATTGGAGAGACCACGGAAGTCGATTCCAACGTGACTATTTATCAGAACGTTACCCTGGGGGGAACCGGGAAAGACACCGGTAAGCGGCACCCCACCATCGGTAGCAACGTTGTTATCGGAACGGGCGCCAAGGTCCTGGGGCCGATCGAAATCGGCGATAACACCCGCATCGGGGCCGGGTCTGTGGTTCTGCGTTCGGCGCCCCCCAATTCCACCGTAGTGGGCCTGCCGGCCAGGGTGGTTTATTATAACGGGGAAAAA
>SLSE01000089.1 GCA_007130585.1 Syntrophomonadaceae bacterium
CCTGGTTGTCGGCCCGTCATACTTTGCGGCTGCTACCGGGGAAACCGCAGCGGAGCTGCTTGAGCTGGCCCGGGTAAGCGGCCTGGTTGAAAAAGGGCGCAGCAGGGTGCTGCTGCTCTCATCTTTCAGCAATGCAGCCGGGGTGATCGCCTCCGGCGGAACTTTCGCGGCCGGCCCGGGACTGACGACCCCGGCGGAAAATACCGGCCCGGGGCGCGGGGAGATACTTTCCGCTGTAAAGAGCGGGAAAATAAAAGGATTTCTCGCTTTCGGAGACCCCGGTAACGAATACGGGCCTTTAAAACCCGGGTTCCTGGCCCTCGCTGCCCCTGCCGGAACAGTCGGCAAGGAGGCGGATCTGCTGCTGCCGGCCCAGGGAATTGAAAGCAAGGAAGGCCTGTTTATAAATGCCGCGGGTCTGACCCGCTTGAACCGGGCCGCCCTGGAGAGGGATAACAGCGGTTCCGTGGACTGGCTTATGATAAGGGACCTGGCCGTCCATATGGGCGCAAAATGGGGCTATGCCTCCCTGGAAGAAGTGCGGGAGGAGATGGAGGGCTGATTGCAAAACAATACTTCAGTTTATAAGGTATCTGAAATAAACCGCTACGTAAAAGGACTGGTCCATGGCGATCCCCGCCTGCGCGACCTGTGGGTGGCGGGAGAGCTGTCCAACTTTAAACACCACCGCTCCGGCCACATGTACTTTACGCTCAAGGACGACAGCTCTTCACTGCGCTGTGTCTTCTTCCGCCGGGAGAACATGCGCTGCATTTTTAAGCCGGCCGGCGGAATGGAAGTTATCGTGCACGGCAGCATTTCGGTTTATGAACCTGACGGGGTCTACCAGCTCTATGTATCCGAGCTGGAACCGGCCGGGATGGGTTCATTATTTCTTGCCTTTGAACAGCTGAAAAGAAAGCTGGAAAGCGAGGGCTTATTCCGGCCGGAACGAAAAAAAGAACTGCCGGCGCTGCCCCGGACAATCGGCCTGGTAACCTCGCCAACGGGTGCGGCCCTGCAGGACATCCTGGCAACAATAAAGGTGCGCTTCCCCCACGTTCGCCTGCTTGTTGTCGAAAGCCTTGTCCAGGGCAGGGGAGCAGCCCCGGACCTGGTTAAGGCAATCGACCTGCTTAACCGGCTCCCCGATGTTGATGTAATTATCCTGGCCCGCGGGGGCGGTTCGCTGGAAGATTTGTGGCCGTTTAACGAAGAAGCGGTAGCAAGAGCCATAGCCCGGTCCCGGATCCCGATCGTTTCGGCTGTCGGTCACGAAACAGATTTTACAATTGCTGATTTCACCGCCGACTACAGGGCTCCCACCCCCACTGCAGCCGCAGCCGCTGTCGTTCCCGACCGGGAAGAACTGCTTTCCGCCCTGCTCCAGCTCAGGGAACGGGTTTCATCCGCCCTGGGGAGAAGGTTGCAGCAGGAAAAGCAGGCCCTCGATCACGTGGTCAGCGACAGGTTTTTTGCCCTGCCGGCCAGGAGGATCAGGCTGGCGTCGGAAACCGTGGAGCAGCTGAATAAAAAACTGCGCCGCGAGATTGTCCGCGTGCTGAACTACAAGGGCATGAGACTCGGAGCTCTTAATGACAGGCTGGAAAGCTACAGCCCCCTGAAGGTAATGGACCGCGGTTACTGCTACTGCCGGGATGAAAAGGGCAGGATAGTCCGCTCGGTGGGCGATCTGACGGTTGGGGGCATACTTAAACTGAGCTTCAAAGACGGGCGGGCCCGCTGCCGCACCGAGAAGATTGAGGAGGGCAGTATCGTTGACTAACGAGGACCTGAAGAAACTTACCTACGAGGAAGCGGTTGGCAGGCTGGAGGAAATAGTTAACCGCCTGGAAGACGGTGAAATACCCCTGGAAGAATCGCTTTCAGCATTCCAGGAAGGGGTGGCCCTGTCCCGTTACTGCCGGGAAAAACTGGCTGAAATTGAATACAAGGTGGAGTACCTGCTTAAGGAGGAGCAACGGGAACAGGCCGGCCCTGAACCCGGTAGCGGGGAAAACAGCGCTGACGGCGAAAAATAATGACTGATATTGATCGGTTCCTGGAACAGGAAAAAACGAAAATTGACCTTGCCCTGCAGGAGTACATGCCCCGTACGGGCCCCCCGGCTGTTACAGGGGCCATGCTCTACAGCCTGGAGGCGGGTGGAAAAAGGCTAAGGCCGATCCTGGTTATCGCCACGGCGAGAACGCTCGGTTCTGAGGACAGCTCCATAGACCGGGTTGCCTGTGCCCTTGAATACATACACACTTACTCGCTGATTCATGATGATCTGCCTGCCATGGATGACAGCGCGCTGCGGCGAGGCAAGCCGTCCTGCCACTGTGTATTCGGTGAAGCCGTGGCCATCCTGGCCGGCGATGCGCTGCTTACCCTGGCTTTTGAAACGGCAGCCGCCTACGGAGCCAGGGCCGGTTACGAGCAGAGGGGCCTGCAAATAATGGCTGAGCTTTCAGCGGCGGCAGGCGTGGAAGGGATGATTGGCGGGCAGGTCCTGGACCTTGAGGCCGAAGGAAAAGATCCCGGGCTGGCCGGCATTGAGGAAATTTGCAGGCTGAAAACAGGCGCCCTCCTGAAAGCCGCAGTCCGCTGCGGAGCCCTGGCGGCGAAAGCCGACGCTTCCGACCTGGATGCCCTCACCGTATATGCCTCCTGCATCGGAACCGCATTTCAGATCGTGGACGACCTGCTCGATTACGAGAGCACCACCGAACAACTGGGCAAGCCGGCAGGATCGGATGCCCGCCGGTCCAAGGCTACCTATCCCGCCCTGCTCGGACCCGAAAAGGCGCGCGAAAAGGCGGAAGCGCTTCACAGGCAGGCTCTTTCTGCTTTAGACGGCTTAAGCTGCGATCCATGGTTGTTACGAGAGCTGGCCAGAAAAATGGTGTACCGGAAGAAGTAAAGGTTCGACAGGCAGTTTTTACTGTTACCCGAAAGGTAAGCGTTTAATGAAGGAGCCGGCGGACGTTCGGACTGAAGCCGTAAAAAACGAAAAACAACCGGCTTCTGACTTCTAAAATAGGAGGTTGGTATTATGACAATGGCAGACAAAAGCTGCAGCTATTTCCTGGATGTCCTGGCATCGAAAGCCCCGGTGCCCGGAGGCGGCGGAGCGGCGGCGATGGGCGGAGCAATCGGCATGGCGCTTTCGAACATGGTTGGCAACCTGACGGTGGGGAAGAAAAAATTTGCCGATGTTGAGGATGAGGTTAAGGATTTACTGGAACAGGGCTACCGGATAATAGAAGAACTTAAAGTGCTGGTTGATAAGGATGCAGAGGTATTCGAGCCGCTCTCCAAAGCATACAGCCTGCCCAAAGAAACGGCTGAGCAGGCGGCGCACAAGGCAAAGGTAATGGAGGAGTGTTCTAAAGAAGCCTGTTCCGTGCCGCTGGAGATCATGCGCAAATCTTATGCCGGGATCAAAATTCATGAAAGAATGGGACAGATCGGCACAAAACTGGCCATTTCAGACGTGGGCTGCGGGGTGGCTTTCCTGAAAGCGGCCCTGGTCAGCGGGCAGCTAAATGTTTTGATCAACCTGGGATCTATTAAGGATGACCAGTTTATCAAGGAAACCGTGGCTGAAATGGATCACCTGGTTGAAGAAGGCAGCAGGGTTGCCGATGAAACCCTGAACAGCGTTATCGATAAGTTTAAATAAGTTATTCCGGCCTGCCGCCAAAATTGACGCCCGGTAAGGCGTTTGCTATAATTACGGCGGTTACAGGCCCGCCGGTATATTATAAATGAAGAAACAGAAAGGGGAAATGGATCATGACAAAAATAATTGACTGTGTGGCAATCGGGGAAGAGATAATGGAGGAAATCCAAACCGAAACCAGGGAACTGAAGGCCAAGGGAATAACTCCCGGCATAGCCACCCTGCTGGTCGGGGATGATTTTGGCTCCAAGATGTACAGGGGGCAGGTAGAAAAGTTCTGTGAAGAAGCAGGCTTTAATTACGTTAATAAAACCCTGCCGGCTGAAGCCACCGAAGAACAGGTTAAAGAAGTTGTTTTAGAGCTGAACGGGGACCGCAGCGTAAGCGGCATTCTGCCCCTGCGGCCTTTCCCGGAACACATCTCCGATTATGCCGTAATTAATACGATCGATATTAATAAGGATATTGATTGTTTTCACCCCTTTAACATGGGCAAACTGACCCTGGGAGAAGCCATCTTCCCGCCGGCCACCCCGGCAGCGGTTATTGAAATCCTGGAACGTTATGCCCGCGCTGAAGAAAAAGTCGACCCGAAAGACTTTTTTGAGGGCGCCGAAATTGTCGTTGTCGGTCACTCCAACACGGTGGGCAAGCCGACTGCCCTGCTGGCCCTTAACCGCAACGCCACCACATCTGTAACCCATGTTTTTACCAGCATGAAGGAAAACCTGGAAAAACACACCCTGGGCGCCGACATCCTGATCGTCGCCGCCGGCAAGGCAAACCTGATCGGGCCGGAACAGGTCAGGGAAGGCGCGATTGTAATCGATGTCGGGATCAACCGCGTTAAGGTATTTGATGAAAACGGCCAGCCCGTTCTCAACGATAAAGGCAAGCAGAAGACCAAAACCGTCGGTGACGTATCCTTTGAGGCTGTTAAAGACAAGACAAAGGCGATTACGCCCGTACCGAGGGGTGTTGGATCTGTTACAAACCGTATGCTGATGAGAAATGCCCTGAAAGCCTGCAAAATTAACTACGGCCTGCTTTAAACCGTCCTGCAGGGCAGTCTCGGGCCGGCCGCGGCCGGTTGAGAAGAGCAGTCAGTTGTGCTATAATATC
>SLSE01000156.1 GCA_007130585.1 Syntrophomonadaceae bacterium
CGGGTATTCCCTGTTTTCGCGTCAATAATCCGGGGCATGCGCCGACCCAAAGCTGCCGGCGGCGTATTTTTTGGTCAGGAAGCCGGTTTCTCTGCCTCTATGATTTTTACGACGTTCATTAACAATGGCCTGGCGCTAACTTTGGCAAAACCGGCTTCTTCGGCATAAATATCGGTGTCCTGGGCAATATGTTCTCCCGTCAGGCGGTAGATTGGCCCTGACAGTGAGCTCACCAGGTTCTCCAATCGTCCTTGCGGCTTAACATGTTCTAACAGTAAAAGCCTGCCACCGGGTTTCAGGACCCGCTTCAGTTCTTCCAGGCCCTTTACGGGGTCGTGAAGCTGGCAGAATAAAAAAGTGGTCACCGCACTGTCAAAAGTATTATCGGAAAAAGGAATATCCCTGACATCGGCTGCGATAAATTCCGCGTCAATGCTTTTCCCCCGGGCCCGGCGGCGTGCTCTTTCCAGGAAGTGCTCGTTTACGTCAAGGGCGGTTATATCGTATTCTTTCCGGTAAAAGGGGACGTTTAAACCAGTTCCCACCCCGGCTTCCAGTATGCGGGAAGGTTCCACACGGCTCCAGAGCTCGCGCCTCCACTTTTTCATTAAAAATGGTTCGAAAACAGCCATAAATCCGTCGTAAACAGCAGCGGTAAGGGCGCTGTCTTTCATGGGTCACCTCCGAAATATATTAAAATTACGGGTTTTTCACGCACGCAGTACCATGCCGGCCGGTCTGCCGGCAACGGCCCGTCCGTTTTCAACCACCTTTTGCCCGTTTATAAAAACCTGCTTGATTCCCGTAGGCTGTTTTTCAAGATCTTTAACGGTGGTATTGTCCCCGATTTCATCATAATTGAAGATGGTCAGATCAGCCCAGTTTCCTTCACTGACCGACCCCCGGTCCCTGATTCCAAAACGTTCAGCTGTTTTTCCGGTTGACTTGGCTACTGCTTCTTCAAGCGATAGCAGGCCCAGTTTCTTGTGGTAGTGCCCGATTAACCGGGGAAATGTTCCGAAGGAAGAAGGATTCCGCAGGCCTCTTGTAGTGAGGATGGTATCGGTTTCCACCAGGTTCAGGGGATGGGCAACAATCTTTTGCAGGAGGGATTGCTCTTCTTCATCCCCATTATATTTATGCATCAGGCAGAGCGCCTTTCCCCTGCTCAGTTCACAAACGCGAAGATAGGCATCGAAAAGCGAAACGCCCATCTGCCGGGCCACTTCGTCAAAAAATAAACCGTTGTAACGGTCAGTTTCAGGGTGTCCGCCCCAGAGCAGCTGAATATCGTCAAGGTTAAAGCCGAGCTGCCTGGTGATCACGCCAATCTCAAATTTCAGGCGAAGGCGGGCTGCAGGACTCCTTAAGTTCTGTTCAATATTATCAAGGAACCAGGTGGGAAAAACTATATAGACAGTCGTGTTCCCGCAGGTATAGGGGAAGCTGTCAAAAGCAATGTCCAGTCCTTCACCTGCTGCCGAATCAATCATATCCAGCAGCGTTTCACACATGGGCCAGGTTTTTTTGCCGACGAAAAGAAGGTGGGATATTTGCATTTTAACCCCTGTTTTGCGGGCGAGGTCAAGCATTTCCCGGAGCGCTCTCAGGTTATGAGGCTGGTTATTGAACAGCTTCAGGGGGTAGGCTCCCGAGAGCCTGGTATAAGCTTTCAGGTGAACCGTCAGAATGCGGCCGTGCCGCCGTGCGCATGCCGCGAATTTTTCCAGTTCGCGCATTTCGGAAAAGATGCCCGGCGCGTAACCAAGGCCCAGTGAAATCCCACAGGCTCCTTCTTCAAGAGCTCTCGAAGCCTCCTGCTCCATGGTTTCAAGAGCCCTGTCTCCGGGATGGCTGAAGTCGGGACCGAGCATTGAGAGCCGGAGATTGCCGTGCCCGGCCAGCATAACCAGGTTAAGGGCAAGGCCCTGCTCGTCAAGGCGGTTGAGAAATGAATCCATGGAACGCCAATCGAGCCTGATAGGACGTTCGGACAGAAATTCAGATTGAGCGCTTATATAATCCAGGTGCACGGAATCTTTGACCAGGGGCGCAGGCGAATATCCGCAATTTCCGCCAATAACAGTAGTAATTCCCTGTTCTAGTAACGGGGCCAGTACAGCAGGGTGTTCGGGCAGAGGCAGAACCCAGTCTGCATGTGAGTGCATGTCGATAAAACCGGGACAGATAGTAAGGCCTCCCGCGTCCACAGTGCTTTCGCTGCAATTTTCAAGGGCGGCAGTGTCAGCACCGTTTTTTGTAACAACTGCAATTTTACCATCCTTAACTGCCACGGATCCCTTAAAAGCCTTGCTGCCTTTGCCGTCAACAATTGTGCCGTTTTTCAAGAGAAAGTTATATCCCATGCCGTTTCCTCCCTGCCATCGGTATTTTGGTCAGCCATTTTAGAGCGGTTATACGATGATTCCTGATATCAGAAGCTCCTTCTGCTTTGGCGTTTATAGCGCCCGGGATCCGGCCGGAAAACAATTTACTTCTATAATAGCACACTTTCAGGGCAGGACATGAAGCTGTTTTTAGAGAATTCTATCATCAGTCGCACAGAAAAGGGGGTTATGTTTTGGCTGTCAGGTCTCCGCGCTGCAACCATCCTGAAACGATAACCAACATCCTGGTCAGAATTTTGGAGAAAACGCCTACCGGAGGGGCTACAATCGAGGAACTGGAAGAAGCTTATGAAGAAGTAAAAGGCACGATCCCTTCCCGCAAAACAATCTACAGGGCTCTTGAGCGGTTGGAGCTGCTCTTTGATCCGCTGGCCAGGGGTGAAACACCCGAAGAAGGAGAAGAACCGGAAAAAAACAATCCCGCCCTTTTGGACGATGGCCTGCCCGGACCGATGGTCGGGATCAAGAGGATTAAGAGGGATCGCAAAACATACTATCTTTTTGACGGTAACCAGGGTGCTCCTGAGTTTAACATTAACGAGTCGCTTTATGCTGCTCTCAGTTTATACCCCCAGTACCGCGGGATGCTTAAAGATGCTTATTACAGGGTAATGCGGAAACTGCTGGCAGAAACCCTGGCCGGGGTCAGCATGTATAACCTGCTGATCAGCGAGATCGAAAACCATGTTCATGTATCTGAACCGGCTCCGGCGGACCCGGATAAATTTGCTTTCCTGGTCAGTGAAATATTCAGGGCGCTCCGCTACCGGAAGAGGCTTAAAATAAAATACCTGCGTACATATGACGGCAAGGAGACCGAGCGCATTATTGAACCCTACGGCCTGCTCAACCGTTTCAACAACTATTACCTGACCGGTTACTGTCTCAGCAGCCGGGGCAACAGAATCTTTCACGTGGTGCATATCCGGGAATTAGAAGTGATCCTGGATTCAAACTACAGGATGCCGTCAAGTTATTCTCTTAAGCAGGCCTATAGCCGGGCCTGGGCGACCTGGACTTCCGAAGGCGGCGCGAAACTTGAAACTGTCCGCCTCCAGGTTTGTTGCGGCACTGCCGAACGTTTCCGGGCTATTAATTTCCATACCTCGCAAAAGGTAAAGGAACTTGATAACGGGGAAATAGAAGTTGTTTTCCGCCTGACAGGCCCCAATGAAATGATCCCCTGGATTGCCAGCTGGGGCCCCGACATTAAAATCCTGGAGCCCGCCTGGCTGCGCAGCGAGGTAGCTGTTTTTCTCTCGAAAGCCCTGGAAAACTGTAAAGAAACTTAGGCCTGCTTGACCGGGAGAGTTTAATAAAGGATTATCCTGTATGTATTGCCTGAAGAATTAAGAGTATACGGGCTGGGGAGGTAGAGCGCTTGGAGAGGGCCGGTTATGACCTGGTATGTATCGGCGGCGGCGGTGCAGCCGTACTGGCTGCAGTTCAGGCGGCAGATGCCGGCAAATCAGTTGCCCTTGTATGCAAGGATTACCCGGGTTCCGGTAACACAAGACTGGCTGTAGGGATGACTGCCTGCCCGGGTCTTCTGGCAGGGGATAGCGAGGAGTGTTTTTCCGGGGATCTCCTGCGCAGCGGGGAAGGAATAAATGAGCCGGCTGCCGTAAAATCTTTTGCTGCTGAAGCTTCTCCTCATGTCGCAGCCCTGGAAGAACTGGGACTGCTTTTCCGGAGGGGACCTGACGGTGAAATTACTTCCGATCTGGTTGAGCAGATTGGAGGTCACAGCAGGGCCCGCTCCATTGCCAACCTGGGTGGCGGGGTTTCCCTGGGCGCTTACCTGAAGGGTGCCCTGTGGAGGCGGGGCATAACTGTATACAGCAGCACTGCCGTATTAGAGCTTGCAGTAATTGATAACAAGGTCAGAGGCCTGCTGGCCCTGGATTTGCGTACAGGACAATTTACCGGTATGGCCTGCGAAACGGTGCTGCTTGCCACCGGCGGATGCAGTGCTCTTTATTACCCTCATACGACAAACAGCCGGGGCGCGGTAGGCGACGGCCTGACCCTGGCCCTGAAAGCCGGCGCTGTATTGTGGGACATGGAACAGATCCAGGCGATCCCTTTCGGCCTTACGCATCCCCGTTCAATGATCGGGGCCCTGTGCGGAGAACCTGCAACCGCCGGTCCTGCCGGACGTCTCCTGGACGGCTCGGGCAGCATGCTCATCAACGGCGGTATCAACAAAATGACCAGGGCGGCTGTTACCCGGATTATGATGACCGCCATTGCCAGGGGCCGGACCGATTCCCACGGCGGGCTGCTCCTGGACTTAAAACCAAACCTGGATTTGCCCGGTGGTGAAAAAATATACAGCGCTGTCCGTAAAAGCGGGATATCCGACATTGTCCTTACGGCTTACGGCAGAGAAACTTA
>SLSE01000055.1 GCA_007130585.1 Syntrophomonadaceae bacterium
AATTCTAATGTTTCCAAGAAGAGGTAAGATATTTTTAGTCTTTACCTTTACACTAACCTGGTTGTCGTGGTGGTTTCTTGCTTACCTAACGGGGTCAAATATACTTGCTTTTGAAAGCGCTGCCGGTCAGTTCTTATATATCCTGGGAGGAAGCGCGCCAACTATAGGAGCTTACGTGGCGGTTGTCGCCACAAAAGACGCCGGTTCACTCCGTGAATTTCACTCCCGGGTTTTTAAAGTTCGAGTAGCTGCAAAACTATATGCCTTCTCCATTCTAGTTCCGGTCGGACTGGGGGTTACCACCCTTGGCATTTCGTTACTAACAGATCCCGCGTACCTGGCTGATAATCCCCCTCAAAGCATATTCCTTTTTATACCCTTTTTCATCATAGCAATTTTCATGGGAGGGCTGGAAGAGTTTGGCTGGAGAGGGGTTTTGCAGCCTGTTTTGACTAATCGAATCAACCTTTTTACAGCTAATTTAATTATCGGTCTTACCTGGGCTATTTGGCATTTGCCTGTTTTTTATATTGCGGGTACAAGCCTGGAGGGTAACCCCTTTTTCTTGTTTGCCCTGGCAGGAATCGGCTATAGCGCCTTCATGACCTGGCTTTATGCAGAAACGGAAAGCGTTTTCCTTTGTGTCCTTTTTCATGCTTCAATTAACGCTACAGCGACAGCCGGATTGTTCACAGTAATAGGACACACAACAGCTTACACGCTATCATCGGTTTTTATCTTTACAGCCGGCCTGCTATTCCTGTTAGCAGCACAGAAAAAAATTACCTCGCCCTGACCCCCGGGAAGATATTAAGAGTCCTGTGGTCAAACTAAAGAAATAAGTTGCCTTAAGCAGTCTATGTGGTAACATGTCTAAAAGACCTACTAATTCAAAAAGACAGGTGATATGAAATGAGTGAACTGGCGGCTATCCAGCAGGTAATCACAGAAGAGAAAGCTAAACTGGTGGAGATGGCCCGGGCAATCTATAGCAATCCTGAGGTTGGCGGGCAGGAGTTTTTCGCTGTGGATCTAATCACGAAATATCTCGAAGATAAAGGGTTCAAAGTTTGGCGGGGAATCGGAGGATTAAAAACGGCCTTTATGGCCAGTTATGGCGATGAGGGTTTTCATGTCGGCTACTGTTCCGAATACGATGCGTTACCGGAAATAGGCCACGGGTGCGGTCATAACCTGATAGGCATTGCCGGTGTAGCTGCCGGAGTAGCTCTGGCGGCAACCCTTGACGGCAAGCCTGGCCGGGTCTCAATTATCGGCACTCCCAATGAGGAAGATGAAGGCGGCAAGGTAGTCCTCGTTAAGACGGGAGTTTTTGATGATGTTGATGCTGCCATGATGTTCCATCCCGGCTGTTCCACAAACTTTCATGTCGAATCACTGGCCTGCCGGGATTACAGGTTCATCTTCCACGGGCGCGGTGTTCATGCTTCAACCGAGCCCTGGGAAGGGAGAAATGCGCTGGATGGTGTAATTCAAACCTTCAACGGTATAAATGCCCTGAGGCAGCACCTGAAAGATGATGTCCGCATTCATGGCATAGTCTCCGAGGGCGGACTGGCTCCCAATATTATCCCTGAACGGGCAGCCGCCGATTTCATTATCAGGGCCCGCGACAGCGAGTATCTCACAGAAGTTGTCGAAAAAGTAGTAGCCTGCGCCAGGGGGGCGGCAACAGCGACAGGGACCAGCCTTGAAGTAACTGAATCAGGATTCCCCTACGATGCCATGGTCAGCAACGGAGTAATGGCAGATCTTTTTGAGGAAAGCCTTAAGGAATCAGGCTACGACCTGGAATCTCCTTATAACGAAGGCCTGGGGTCCATCGACATGGGAAATGTCAGCAGGGTAACACCTTCTATCCACCCGGTGGTGGCTATAACCGAGCAGTGGGTTCCCGGGCATACCCATGAATTCAGCAGGCTATGCGATACAGAGGAAGTTTACAACATCATGCTCACGGTTGGGCAGGCAATGGCTCTAACCGGGCATAAGATCCTGGAAAACAGGGATTTACAAAAGAAAATTTTAAAGGAATTTGCATCTGCAACCAGGCAAAAACTTTAAACGTAGCAAGGGGACGGAGTTGTTGCTACATGGTCTTTTCCTTTAAACCCAACCCGGTTTTCTTGATGTAGCAATAACTCCGTCCCCCTGCTACCCTGTTACACCGGGGACCAGATCTTCTTCAAAATCAATCCTCTTCAAGTTTCCCTGAGATATTCCTTTTTTCCTTAATTCCCGGGGTCGTCCTGCCCCATTCTGTCATGATAATACCTCCTGATCCTTTTTCAGAATCAACTCCTGATTAAGGTAGGAAACAAGCTTAATTTAATAAGTATATATTTCCATATTTAACATTATTATTGTAAACAGCTAAATTCTATGTTATTATCTAGTTGTAGGAACCCTGAGTATTGGGAGAGGCGGTATAAACTGTTTATAGGATATACAGCCAGTTGCTTGAAATTGTTGCTGCTTAAAATAGATTATCAGATATTTTTATGGCGCCTGTATTTGACGAATTGATGAGTAAACCGGCCTCGCCTGAGAACAAGCAGTGTTCAGCTGTTTGAAGGGAGGTTATTAAAATGGAAGACACACTGTTTAAGAAAAAATATTTAAAACTATTCTTTCTGCTGTTACTGGTATCTGTATTCTTGATTAGTCTTCAGGTATCCGGGTTAAGTAATTATTCTGCAATGGCAGCCATAAATGAACAGGAAACAACTATTGTAATGCAAGCACAGCCACCGGCTTTATTTCGGGTTGGATCAGAGGCAGGAATCTTTCAACATGACACCGCGACAAGAATTGAATCTCCCGACATGGTGCTGGCCAGGCTTGCTATAGAAGAAGCTAAAGCCGCCCCAGGAGAAACTGGAGTCACATCTACCGGGGTTAATTTCCTGGAGATATCCCTGCTGGCATTGCTTGGTTTAGCAGCGCTAGCCCTCATCCTGCTTTGGAGCCGTTTATTCCCTCTTAAGGAATCAAGCCCGGAGCTGTTCAGGGATCGCTGTAACCCGGCAAGCGCAAATTGTTAAATGTATTCAGGTAGTAAATTAATGGCGGGGGGCGGGGTTATTCTTACATTGCACGGTGCAGCCCGGGTAGAAAGTAGCGATTATGTAGCAGTAACTCCGTCCCCCTGCTACATTTATGGGTTATTTAACTTTTTCTCCAGGCGCCTGATCCGGTAATACTGAATTAAGTCTACAAACCGGTGATTGTGCAGTGGATTTTCAGGGAAATAATAGAGATGAGCCCTGCAGCTGCAATCTGATGAACCGAAACCCTCTACCGGCCGGACGGCAATCTCCTGCAGTTTACCCGCCAGTTCGCACTCCAAATAATCACTGCTGATAAAAGGGATTGATTTTACAGCATCGGCTTCATTGACCAGGTAATCTATGTGCCATCTTTTTTGTTTCCTTTTCCGGGCATGCCGGGCCAACCTTTTACTTATTCCCCCCATAGCCGAACCCACGTAGATGTAGTAACCCGGCGGCAGGCAGGTTGAGCCCAATTTGCCTGCAGTCACCTCTTTTTCACTTTCCATTTTGATCAGCAGCAGGTATGCGCCCCTGTCCCGAAACTCCGAATTTAAGAAATCAAAGGGAATGGCAACCGGACGAACCGAGCTGATTTTTTCGAAACTGCGATCAAAACCCAGGGCTACTGCTTTTAGCTGCACCTCATCCTTAACATCCATAAAAGCCCGCGTAAAATTGAAGTCGATGTGGTAAGCAGGCAGGAAATACTCAGTAGCTGGGTTCATTACAGCAAAAAGGCAACCCGTTTTTATGCCCGCTGCTGAAAGCTCCTTTAATTTATTGAGATGATTTGCTCCCCGCCAGGTTACAGCATCTGGGAACATGGCCACTCGGCCATCGAACAGCGTGCAGGTTTTTATCTCCAGGTAATAGCTCTCATCCGTTGCATTATGCCGGAGGAGCAGGTCAAAGCGGTGCCTGCCGCAGACCGGCTCTTCTTTAATCACACGGTAATCTTCAAAGTCTTCCAACCTGCCGGCATCAATCAGGTGCCTGATCACCTTGTTTGTCATGTGAGTATGGAGTAACACAACCCGGTTGTCTTTACGGCAGGCCAGCACGGTATATGGAAGCTTATTTGCTGGCGGCGCCGGGCTGAGCAGCAGTTCCGTGCCCGGCAGAAGAAGTTCCCAGAGACGGCCCGGGTTGGGCAGGTAAGCCTTTACGATCTCGCCATTAACTTCAGCCTCAACAACAAAACGGTTCAGCCGCCTGACCAGGTAGCCGCGGAACCTTGGAAAAATAAAAGGATAACTAAACATAGTTTAAGTATTCACTTAACGCTGCAGCCCGTCAAGTTTTTTCTGCGAGAATAACTGCACTCTTCAATCGCCATTGCACCTCCGGCATACTGTGAAGTGCATGTGAACAAAATTCCACGCTATTTCCCAGGCAGGACTTCAAGGGTTTAATTTCGAAGTTTATATATAGAAAAATAAATAGTTTGGTCCAGAACGGAAAGGAGAGATCCGTTATGAACAACCTGATCGCTCTGGCCATTCTCATTATAGCAGGAATAGCAGGCTTGTACTCACTGGGTTACTGGCCGTCAGAACGCATGCCCCAGGAACCGATAGAAATTCATGATGAACCTTATATACCACACGAGGGATCGGAAAGCTTACACGACGAAATTGGAGCAATCGTGGAAAGGCCGGAAGTTGAGGAAGAAGTGCCGGGCAGGCAGCACGGAGAACCGGAAGATATCACCGATCTGAT
>SLSE01000120.1 GCA_007130585.1 Syntrophomonadaceae bacterium
AGGGCAATTTTTTCACCCGGCTCCATGCGCATGCCGTAAAGCTCACCCAGGCGCTCGGTCAGATCGGCGACAAAGACTTCAACTTCGCCGGCATCTTCAACTATCCCCACTTCACGATCTCCCATGATCACCACGTAAACGTAATTGCTCATATAATCAACAAGTGTTACCGTGGCAACCAGGATTATCGCGGCAGCGGCAATAAAATGCACTTTTAGCACTTTATTGGCCCGGAGCCATTGATTTATGATTTGCAGCAGTGGTTTCTTCCTGGCAGTTTTCTTTAAAACAGGCCTCTTGCCTGCAGGCACAACCGGGACAGGTATCTTCTTCATTAAGTTGATCCTTTCTGCGACTCAATATGCCTGTTGACCCTGACTCTTTTTATATATACCCGCCTGATTATTTTTAGCTGCCTGCCGACCATGGGCGGAACAGCAGATCTGATCAAGCTTTTTCACAGTAAGTCTTTATAATCTGAACAAAAAAAAACGGAATCGCTTATTGGGCAAACCGTTTAAAACAGTATATCACCGAATGTGAAATTTGGCAAATTTTTATGCTGTGCTGCAGCCTGCAGTTAAGGTTGAGTTAAGGTTGCTCCAACCGCTCTGCAATTGCCCTGGCAGCCAGCATCCCGGCTGAGGAAGCCTGGACCAGACCCCTGGTTACCCCGGCGCCGTCGCCAACGGCAAAGAGGTTCCTGATATCTGTTTCCAGCTCGCTGCTGAGGCAGAGCCGGTAAGAGTAAAATTTGACTTCAATGCCATAAAGCAGGGTATGGCGGGAATTAACGCCGGGAGCCAGCTTATCAAGCGCTTCCAGCATTTCAATAATCGCAACCAGGTACCTGTAAGGCAAAACCAGGCTCAGGTCGCCGGGGGTAGCTTCTTCGAGAGTGGGTTCAACCAGTCCCCTGCTGATTCTTTCAGGCGTGGAGCGGCGCCCCATCAGTAAATCGCCAAGGCGCTGGACAATCACGCCGTCGCCCAGCATGTTAGCCAGGCTGGCAATGTAACGGCCGTAGCGGATCGGTTCGGTGAAGGGCTCGGTGAAGGTTTTGCTAACCAGCAGGGCAAAGTTGGTGTTATTCGTTTTTGTTTCCGCATAACTGTGACCGTTAACTGTAACCAGCCCTTCGTTACCTTCAGTAACAACAACACCGTGGGGATTCATACAGAAAGTCCTGATCCGGTCATCAAAACGACTTGTAAAATAAATCAGTTTTGACTCGTAAACTTGATTGGTTATTTTTTCCATTATTACTGCCGGCACTTCAACCCTGACCCCGATATCAACAGGATTGTTGAAACCGGCCAGGCCAAGCTTCCGGGATTCGGCATGCATCCATTCCGCGCCAACGCGGCCCGGGGCGCAGATAACATAATCGGCCGCGATAATTTCTCCCGATTTTAACTTAACTCCCTTTACTTCCCCGGCTTCACAAAGCAGTTCTTCCACAGTTGTATTCATGAGCAGATCAACGTGGTCAAGAAGGGTCCCGTACATTTTTTCCAGAACCCGGTAACAGTTCTCGGTTCCCAGGTGCCTTATTCTGGCCGGGATCAGGCTAAGGCCGGCTGCCGCCGCGTTTCGTTCAAGGTCTTTAACAGCTTCGCTGTCAGTTCCGTAAACAACTTCGGACGCACCATAGGACAGGTAGGTTTGATCTACTTCCTCAATCATCTTTTCAAGCGCATCCCGCTCAATATATTCTTCAAGGAGGCCGCCAAAAGCAGTTGAGAGAGTTAGCTTTCCATCACTGAAAGCGCCGGCTCCGCCCCAGCCGCAGGTTATGGCACAGGGGTCGCAGCGCAGACACCTGCGGTACTCTCCCTGCGTCCTGCAGTGTCTTTTTTCGAGGGAAGAGCCTTTATCAATCATCAAAACCCTGGCCCCGTTCACAGACCTCAGTTCCAGGGCGGCAAAGATGCCGGCCGGACCGGTACCGACAATAATTACGTCGTATTTATCCTGCGGCATATCCCCTTATCCTTCCTCCTTTATTTTATCGCGCGCTACATTGGCAAACTTTGTATAGCGATCGAGGAAGTAGAGCTCCACCAGGCCGGTAGGCCCGTTGCGCTGCTTGGCAATACTGATTTCCGCGATGTTTCCTTTATCTGAATCCCGGTTGTAATAAGCTTCACGGTAGATGAACATAACCACGTCGGCGTTGGCTTCAATACCTCCGGATTCCATCAGGTCGCTGAGAATGGGGCGCCGATCGGGCCGTTTTTCAACTGCCCTGCTGAGCTGGGAAAGCGCTACAACAGGCACCTTCAGCTCCTTGGCAAGCGCTTTCAGGGCCCTTGATATTTCGGACAACTCCTGCTGCCTGCTTTCCGCGCGGCCGTAACCCCGCATTAGCTGCAGGTAATCGACATAGATTGCCTGCAACCCCCTTTCAGCCTTGAGGCGGCGGGCCTTGGCCCGGACTTCCATAACGGACAGGCTTGCTGAATCGTCTATGTAGAGAGGGGAATCGCTGAGCGGGCCAACCGCCCTGGTTAACTTTTCCCACTCCTCCTGGGTCAGAAAACCCCGCCGCATATTCTGGGCATCAACCTGGGCCTCGGCACACAGAAGGCGCTGGGCCAGTTGTTCCTTGGACATCTCCATGCTAAAAAAAGCAGTAGGCATTTTTTCTTTCACGGCCATTTGCTGGGTCATGTTCAGGGCCAGGGTTGTTTTTCCCATGCTGGGTCGGGCGGCGATTACAATCAGATCAGAGTTCTGGAAACCGGATGTCAGCCTGTCCAGATCAGTAAAGCCTGTAGAAAGACCGGTTACCCCTTTCTTCTCATCATAAAGTTTTTCGATACTGTCAAAAGCCTGGACCAGGACCTCTTTAAGGGAAGCAAATCCCTGGCTTTTTCCCCGGCGGCTTATTTCAAAAATCATCTGCTCCGCTTCATCCAGGAATTCATCAACATTGGCGGGCGCCTCAAAACTGCGCGATACAATTCCGGTGGCAGTCTGGATCAGTGCTCGCAGAACCGCTTTTTCCCTCACAATACGGGAGTGGTATTCCACGTTGGCAGCTGTCGGCACCGCATTGGCCAGCGTAACCAGGTAAGACCTGCCACCGATCTCGTCCAGGCACTGGTTGCTCTGCAGTTCTTCGGACAAAGTAACAAGGTCGACCGGCTCGCCTTTCTCGCTCAGTGAAAGTATTCCGGAAAAAATTTTCTGGTGAGCGGTGCTGTAAAAATCCTGCTCAGCCAGTAGTTCCGCTGCCGAAAAAATAGCCTCCCTGTCAATAATCATCGAACCGAGAACCGAGATTTCAGCTTCTTTGCTCTGAGGGGGCACCCTGTCGCTGAGTACTACCAACTACCAAAACCTCCTTACGCGGCTTCTATTCTTCCGCCTCGACCCGGACCAGTATTTCCGCTTTTATGCCGGGGTGCAAACGGACTTCGACTGTATAATTACCAACGCTTTTTATCTGCTCCGAGAGCTCAATTTTTTTCTTATCGGCTTCAAAACCTTCCCGGGCAAGTTGATCTGCTATATCAGCTGCTGTCACTGAGCCAAAAAGCCTCCCGCCTTCTCCGGCCGACATCTTGAAAGTAAGTTCTTTTTGGGACAGCTTAACAGCCTGTTCGCGCGCTTTCTCTTCCAGTTCCCTGTTCAGCGCTTCTTCCTTCTCCTGCCTTTGCTGCCATTCCCGCAAACGCTGGGGGGTAGCTTCGACTGCCAGACCGCGGGGAAGAAGGTGGTTGCGGGCGTAACCCCTGGCCACATCTTTCAGTTCACCTTTTTTACCCAGGTTGGGTACATCCTGCTCAAGAATTACCTGCATTTATTGATCGCTCCTTTCCTTTAGCTTGTCTGTTAATTCGCTTTCCGGGTGCCTCTATCCTGCAAATAAAAACGGTGTCCGGAATTATCGTCCGACACCGCTTTAAACCGGGAGTAAATGTACTGTTATTCCATGCTAAATGGCATCAAGGCCATAATGCGGGCTTTCTTTATTGCCCGGGTCAACTGGCGTTGATGCTTGGCACAGTTACCTGAGATACGGCGCGGGAGCACTTTTCCTCTCTCGGTAACAAAGCGCTTTAACTTTTCGTGCTGTTTATAATCAACGCTTTCGACTTTCTCAACGCAAAAGCTGCAGATTTTCTTTTTTGGCTTTCTTCCTCTGTCACGCCTCATTAATCACCCTCCTTCCGTTAAAAGGGAACATCATCTCCACTGATATCCAGATCGTCACCGCCGGAACTGCCAGTATCCTCTGACCTGGCCTTATCGGAATCACTTTTCTTGTCAAGAAAACGGACATTTTCAGCAACGACTTCCGCCACTTTACGCTTTGCGCCCTCGTTATCCTCGTAAGACCTGATCTGCAGCCTGCCGGAAACAGCAGCCAGGCTGCCCTTGTGCAGGTAATTGGCACAGTTTTCGGCCTGTTTTCTCCAGGTGACAATTTTTATAAAATCAGTTTCTCTTTCCCCCTGCTGGTTGGTAAAAGGACGGTCGACTGCAAGGGAAAAAGTAGCGACCGGCACTCCGCTGCCTGCTGTATAGCGAAGCTCCGGATCATGGGTCAGACGACCGATTAAGACTACCTGATTTAACATAACTACACCGCCCTTTTTAATTATTCTTTAAACGCCGAAGCCGGAGAATCTAATTTATTCCCGGTCGGTAGTTTCCGTTTCATCCTGATCTCCGGGCTCTTCGGATTCTTCCGGTAGAGCCGATGTTTCGGCAGAAGGATCCTCTGTAACGGGCTCTGCTGTTTCTTCTGCAGGCGCCGCTGGTTCTTCTGC
>SLSE01000138.1 GCA_007130585.1 Syntrophomonadaceae bacterium
GGATGGAAATCTTCCGGGATGGGATAAACAAAAGACATCTCCGCGCAGTGGCGTTCCCCGGCGGCAAATCCGCCGGGCATTGTAAGAAAGGCATTTCCTTCGCGGCTTTGGGCGGTAACAGATGTCCGCAGGGCGAGGTAGGAGAGTTCAAGGGCCCGGTGCAGGTAAGGATCCGCAAAACCGTGGCGCCTGGCGACAGCTTCGGCGCGCACCCGGACCTGCTCCAGGCCTGACCACTGCTCAAAGCTCAGGCCCCGGATTTCTTCTGGCGGAATACTTTCCAGGAGTGCGTGCAGGAATATACCCGCTTCCCTGCCGCCCGGAATTTCAGCTGACGGCTCCGCAACGGTTTCAATCAGCCAGCCCTCGCCGCCGGGCGGGGCGGCTGCTTTATCCTCTTCAGGCTGGGCTTCTCCGGCCACCTCTTCATCGCGCCTGGACGCGCTGTCATCCAGGTCGGAGGCGGGAGCCTGCCAGTTTTTGCCCCGGCTCATGCGCGTATAACTGGTAAGCAGCACACCCCGGCGGGCAGGTTTAATCTCTTCAGCTTCCCCGGCGGCCGGGGCGGGCATTTCCAGCAGGCTTTCTTCCGGCCAGCCTGCAGAAGATATTTCTGCCCTGCGATCGCGGGGTGGCCGCTGTTTACAGGAGACATTCCGCAGGATGAAGCGCTCTGTATTTTCCAGGCGGCCCTGCCTGCGGAGCAGGTCAAGCTGCTTTTGCAGCCTGCCGTAAAATGCGCCCAGGTTTTTATAGCCGTAATTTTCACTGCCGGCGGTTTCTTCCTCGGCCTCACCGAAATAGGGAAGGTAGAGCCGCGATTTTGCCCTGGTGAGGGCAACGTACATCAAACGCTGGTTTTCCTCGCTTATTTCCCGGGCAATAGCTTCCTTTATTTCTCCTGCTGCGTCGCCAATGTGCAGGCGGCGTTCGCTATTTTCATGGTAGATATTCATTTTCGGGCTGCCGGCGGGCGGGTTGCCGAATCCTCCACCGATAAAGATAACTTCGGCTTCCAGCCCCTTGGCTTTGTGCATGGTGAGAATCTGGACTGCTTCTTTCTCTGTTTCAAGGCGTTGAACGTCCCCCTCGCGGCCTTCAGGCAATTTCCGGCCGTCGATGCGGGCCTTTAAACTGCGGGCCAGGTCGGTAATTGTAACCGGGCGCGAGTGGGCTTCAGACTGAAGCAGCTCGAAAAGGTGAAGATAGTTGGTCAGGGCCCGCTCGCTGCCGGAAAAGATCAGGCGCCTGGCCAGGCCGGAAGAGGTTAAAATTTCATCGAAAAGTCGCGACCAGGCCTGCCTGTCGGCAAGCTTCTTCCATTCCAGGAGCAGGGCGCTCAGGGGATGGTTGCCGCCGGCATTCTGCCAGCCGGGAAGGTCGGAGAGATGCACGCCGAAAAACGGGGTCAACCAGGCTGCCATCCTTTCGGCTGGTTCCGAAGGCGCATCGATAGCACGCAGCAGCCGGTGAATATCTTCGGCTTCGGCAGTCTGGAAAAGCCCTTCCTGCCTGTAATAAGCATGGGGAATGCCGTAGCGGCGGAGCGTGTCGCCGGCAATGCGGCCCTCCCGCCCGGAGCGGGTCAGGATATAGATATCGCTCAGACTGATCCGGGCCGGTTCCCGGCTGCCGCTTCCCGTCAGCAGGGCGCTGCCGGAGTTTGTCAAGCGCAAAATTTCTTCGGCTATAAAGCAGGCTACTCCCCTCTGGACGGAAAGGGCTTTGAGTTTTTCATCTTCCCCGTGCAGGTGCAGCAGGTGAACGGGGACTGCCCGGCGGCCTGCTTCCAGGGCGACCCGGCTCCTGTCCCCGCACCGGACGGGTTCGCTGTAACGGTTAAGGCCGTCGAAAAAGGCGCTGCTTCCGGCATCTTCGGCAGTGAGAATTTCGTTGACCGCGCTGATCATAACTTCCGTGGAACGGTAATTGAAGACCAGCGGCAGGCGGGAAGCGCTTTTTTCTTTGACCAGGTATTTTCTGGCCAGTTCATAGGTGTGCACGTCCGCCCCGCGGAAGCTGTAAATAGCCTGCTTGGGGTCTCCGATGATGAACAGGCGATGGGGGCCGGTCCCGTCGACAAAAATCCGCCTGAAAATTTCCCACTGCACGGGATCGGTGTCCTGGAATTCGTCAACCAGGGCGTATTTCCATCTTCCCCTGAGCACGTCCAGCAGGGTTTTGGCGGAGGGTCCGTTTAATGCTTCCCGCACGCCGAGCAGCATGTCGTCGTAATCGATCAGCCCGAGAGAACGTTTGCGGGCGGAAAGGCGGGACTGTACCCGCGGCAGCAATTCGTAGGAGAAAAAGCTTCTCTCGGAAGCGGCTCTCCTGGCGATCTCGTCCAGCCCGGCGGAAAGTTCCCTCAGAATTCCTGGGGAGCCGGGGTCTGCCGCTGCTGACTGGAGGTGGTCGATCTGTTTCTTTTTTGCCTTATTAATAGTCCGTTCCTTGTTCGCCCACGCCATGAAGATGGAGGCGGCTTCCTTCGGATCGGCAGTTTCAATAATTTCTGCAATTACCGCATAAAGGCTGTCGACAAGTTTCTCAAAACCGTTAAAGACCAGCTTCTGCGTAAAGAACTCCCGGCCTGCTGCTTTTAGAGCTTCGGCCGGGGGCAGCTTGGCGGCTGCCTCCAGCATCCCTTTCGGATCCCACAGGGGAGTTACCGGACAGCGGTCCGGACAGCCTTCCCGGTGGCAGCTGTATAAAAAACTTTCCAGCTCTTCAAGGCTATTTTCATGTTCCACCCACAATCTTAAAGTGGCGCCTGCGGGACTGTCTTCAGCGAGGGCGGACCGGACTTCCTCCCGGAAAGCCAGCCCGAACATCTCCCTGCCGTCCACGTGCTGCTGCTCAAACAGGCGGCCGCCCAGGAAGGCCTGCTCGGATAGGATGCGCTGGCAAAAGCCGTGAATAGTTGAAATGGCCGCCCCGTCGAAGCGGAAAAGGGCTTCGCGCAGGCGGCCCCTGACGGCATCATCAATTTCCCAGTAGTTTTCCGGATCAGGGGGAGGCGCAACTTTACCTTCATGATCGCATATCTTTCGAATCAGCGCCCTGACCCGTTCGCGCAGTTCCCGGGTCGCCGCATCTGTAAAAGTAACAACCAAAATTTCCTCTATTTTGGCCCCGTCTTTTATGATCAGATCGAGCACAAGGTGCTCAAGGGTATATGTTTTTCCGGTGCCGGCCGAGGCTTCAATCACGGCATGCCCGTGTGAAAGTTCCGGGGCGGCCAGGATTTCCGGCCGCCGGAAATAGGCGGGTTTCATTGCACCACCTCCAGGCTGACAATATCCCCCAGCAGCGGGCCGAAACGGCGCGCTGCCATCAGGGCGGCTTCTTCGGCCGGGGGCGGTTCATAGAGGCGGGGCGAGGGAACAGGGCCCCACAGGCTGGAAAATACAGCTCTCTCGTTTTCCGCCAGGGACCTGATCCGGGAGCGCAGGCTTTCGCCGTCCGGAAGCAGGCCTGCTTCAACATCGGGCGGTTCGGGCAGGAGGCTGCCTTTTGGCCCTTTTTTCCCCTCAGGACTGGCCTTTAACCGCTCGACGTAGTCTGTAAAGATTGCCTCGCAGGGCAGCAGGTAGGCGTGGGTTTCCCCCAGCAGGTCGGCGATGACCGTTTCCAGCCATTTTTGGGCCTGCAGCGGGTCCGGCGGCCGCAGTGTCATCTTCAGAATTGCGGTCTGACCGGCGTTGCCCGAGTAGCAGACCAGGATTTGCCTCTCCTCGTCCTGGCAGAGATTCAGGGCCGAAAGCAGGGCCTGGTCGACGATCCCCCTTAAAAAGGTGCGGAAGATGCCGCCCAGCGCTGTCCCGCTTTTGGAAGAAGGGGGCTGCCTGGGCTGGAAGGTTACCGATACCATACGGTTGCCAAGCAGCGGTTCGGTCAGGCCTCCGACCCGCACGGGAACGATACGGTTTTGCCTGTCGGCGCCTGTTAAGGGCGTATTGATGAGCAGCGGATCGAAAACTCTCTCGGAGGGGGCCTGCCAGCCGGAAGGGCCGAGCCGGGTTCTTTGCAGAAGGAGCTGATCCAAGTTGTTCCCAGCCCCGGTCCGGGAGATATCAAAATAATTGCCGAGCAGGGACTGCCATCCTTGTATAATCTCGAGGTGCCGTTTCCTGGCCATCCGGCCCAGGACGCCGACCGGCAGCTGCCCGGCAAGGCGCAGGCCTGCCGCCCGGGCATCGTATACTGCTGCCGGGTCAGCGCCGCCAGCGGCGGCAGCGAGGAAGGTTTCACGCAGCAGCCCGGTTTCAAGAAGCCTGCCCACCTCGAAGTCCTCTTCCTCACGGTCGGCAAGATCTTCCCCGGTTTCGGTCAGGCCCAGCATGGATGAAGCCCAGCCCTGCATGGGACACTCGAGAAAGCGCCTGATCACTGAATTGGAAATAGAAACAGGCGCTTCCACGGGCTCTTCCCGGCCCGGCCCGCTGCTGCGCAGCGTTGCGGTTACGGAAGCTGGTGCGGGCGGATCCCCGGGCAGGTTGAGCAGGGCGGATAATTTTTCCCAGTGTTCAGGTTTGACAGTATCCCTGATCGTATCGAGCTCATTTTCCGGGCCGGCCGGCAGCGGTACTGCCGCACCCGGCCGGGTCCCGCTTTCCGGGTAAGCGCTGGACTGCCAGCTAATAGCGATATCCCTGATCTTTGCTTCTACCCTGGCTTCATCGCTGAAGCTTTGATCGAAAACCGAAGGTTCGTCGTAGCGCCGCAGGGGCGGCTCGGTAAAGAGCTTCTTTATACCTTCCCCGCCCAGGTAGCC
>SLSE01000063.1 GCA_007130585.1 Syntrophomonadaceae bacterium
CGAAAAGAAATCAACAAGCTGAAAGGGCGGCAGGAATAATGAGCAGAAGTATAACCCTGGGGCAGTACCTCCCCGGAGAAAGCTTTATTCACCGCCTGAACCCGCGTTTTAAATTATTGTCCCTGTTGTTGATCCTGGTGCTGCTTTTTACCCTGCAAACATACCAGGGTCTGGTTGCCCTGCTTGTTTTCGGCCTGGTTCTGCTTACAGTAACCCGGGTTCCCTTTCGCTACTTTTTAAGAGGCCTGCGGCCCATCCTTTATATTGCCGTATTTGCTATCATTATCTACTTTTTTTTTACCAGCGGCGGAGTTGTCCTCTTAAGGATCGGTTTTATCACAGTAGAGTCGGAAGGAGTCAGGCAGGGTATTTTCATTATTTTGCGGCTGGTTACCCTGGTTCTTTTTTCCCTGCTTTTAACGTTGACTACCACGCCGCTTTCCCTGACTTACGGCCTGGGATATTTTTTAAGGCCTCTGCGTCATATCGGGCTGCCCACGGAAGAAGTAGCCATGATCATGGCCATTGCCCTGCGCTTTATCCCTACCCTGATGGAAGAGAGCCAGCGCCTGATGCGGGCCCAGGTTTCGAGAGGCGCGGATTTTGAAACAGGGTCGATATTTCGCCGGGCCAAAAGCCTTATCCCGCTGATAGTCCCCCTGTTTGTCAGCGCTTTCAGACGTGCCGACGAACTGGCCCTGGCCATGGAAGCCCGCGGTTACAGGATTGGGGCTCAGCGTACCCGGATGTATGAAGACACCATCAGTCCCGCGGATCTTGCTGTTCTGGCTGCAGTCCTGGCCCTGCTGGCTGCATCCCTGGGTTTTGGACTTTAACCCCTGAAGGAGCAAGCCATGTTCAACACTCTGATTCGGATTACCTACGACGGGACCTGTTACAGCGGCTTTCAGTTCCAGGAAAATGCGCTGACAATCCAGGAAGTATTGGAGCGCGCCCTGGGGGTGATTTACAAACAGCCTTTGCGAATAAACGGGGCCGGGCGGACAGATGCCGGGGTGCATGCCCGCGGCCAGGCCGCCACCTTCAGGGCTCCTTTCCGGGTGGAAGCTGAAAAGCTGCCCCATGCTTTAAACTGCCTGCTGCCTTCCGATATAGTAGTTACCGGAGCGGTGGAGGTAAGCGAAAATTTTCATGCCCGTTTTCAGGCCGGGCGCAAGATTTACAGCTATACGCTGGACAGGGCCCCTTTTCCGCAGGTTACTAAAAGGCTTTACAGCCTCCACCACCCCGGGGACCTTAACCTGGAAATAATGAGGGATGCGGCAAAGCAGTTCACCGGCAAGCATGATTTTAAAGCATTCCGGGCTGCCGGCAGCCCCGTTAGCGATACGACGCGAACACTTTACAGCGTAAAGTTGAAAGAGGTTGCTGAAGAGCAGCTGGTGATCATTTATTTCGAAGGCAGCGGTTTTCTATACCGCATGGCCCGCATATTAACAGGTTCGCTGCTTCGTGCCGGGACAGGAACCCTGTCTCCGGAACAGATTAAGGCAACCCTGGAAGGGCAGTATCCCGGCGGTGCCGGACCCACTGCCCCGGCACACGGCTTATGCCTTGAAAAAGTGATCTACAGCCTGCTGCCCGGGTTTTAGCCGCCCTGGCGGAACCTGAAAAACCCTGCAGGCAATAAATATTTATTTGAACCGGCCGGAGCGCCTCATATTGGCTTGACAGGGCTTACCCGGTATATTAAAATGTAGGTTGTGGCTTTATTGGATGAGGTAAAAGGAGAGGGTAGAAATGGGCACCACATATATGGCAAAACCCGGTGATATTAAACGCAGCTGGTTTATAATCGATGCCGCCGGAAAGCCTCTGGGCAGGGTGGCAACCGAAGCGGCCAGGCTGCTAAGAGGAAAACATAAGCCGGAGTTTACTCCGCACCTGGATACCGGCGATCATGTCATTATCCTGAACGCCGAAAAAGCTGTCCTGACCGGGCGCAAGCTGGAACAAAAATATTACTATCGCCACTCGGGATATCCCGGCGGGCTGACCAAAATTGATTATGCCACCCTGATGGAGAAAAAACCCGAAAAAGCGGTTTATATGGCCATCAGCGGCATGCTGCCTCACAACAGGCTGGGGCGGGCAATGCTAAAGAAACTGCGTGTTTACAGGGATAACCAGCATTCTCAACAGGCTCAGCAACCACGACCCTGGGGAGAAGGGCAGGACGATAAGACGGAAGGAGGCCCTGGCTCTTGAGCGAAGTACAATATATTGGAACCGGGCGCCGTAAAAAATCGGTAGCAAGAGTTCGCTTGCTTCCGGGCGGCGGTAAAATAATGATCAACGGGAAAGCAATGGACCAGTATTTTGGTCTGGACACATTGAAGCTGATTGTCAGGCAGCCGCTGGTTGCCACCGAGAATGAAAACAGTTTTGATGTTATCGCCAAAGTCGAAGGAGGCGGTTTTTCCGGGCAGGCCGGAGCAATCAGGCATGGTATAGCCCGTGCCCTGCTGCAGGCTGACGGTGAATTCAGGCCGGTTTTGAAGAAAAACGGCTACCTGACCCGTGATCCGCGCATGAAAGAACGTAAGAAATACGGCTTGAAAAAAGCCCGCCGCGCTCCTCAATTTTCCAAGCGCTAATTTCTCTACCTTCTTATATCACAATACAAACCCATCTCAGGCAATACAGTTTGCTGCCGGTGGGTTTTTTGCTAAGCAGAATACCGGATTTTTTTAGCAGGAGAAACAAAAAACCGCATTAGAAATTTGCTGACCTTTCAGGTTACCAGGGAGCTGACAGCCAGTTGAAAGAGATAAGACCCGGAATTTGGTTTATTGCAGGAGAAAACAGGGGTCGCTATCCTTACTCCCACTCGCTCTGGATTGAAGGCGGGGAGAATCTGCTGATCGATGCCGGGGCCGGACCCGCTTTGCATGGATTGACCGGCAAAACAGGCCGGGTGGTTTTAAGTCACTATCACCGCGACCATGTTGCCTGCAACTCCTTTTTTGAAGGGGCGTCCTTTTCAATTCACGCAGATGATGCCGCGGGCGTGGAATCCAGGGAAGGTTTCCTGCGTCTGAGCGGTCTCGACCGGGTTGATATTGACAGCTACTGGAAAATGGTCAGGCAAACTAATTTTATGCCGACAAAAATGGATTACCGTTTCAGAGACGGGGAGTATATTGATTCCGGAAACCTGAAGATCAGGGTATTGCACCTGCCCGGTCACACCCCCGGCCACTGCGGGTTCCTGGTTGAAGATTACAACCTGATCTTTTCCGCCGACATAGACCTGAGCGAATTCGGGCCCTGGTATGGAAATACCACGTCCGACCTGGAACAGTTTCGCCGATCGATCCGCCGGCTCAGGGAAATGAAACCCGATATCCTGGTTACCGGGCATGGCCGCCCGGTTGAAGGTGACCCGGAGCGGATGCTGAAAGAATATGAGGAAGTTTTAGACCGGCGCGATGAAGCGATTATCGAAGCCCTGAAGAAACAACCGGCCACCCTGGAGGAACTTGTCCCCAAAAGAATAATATACCCCCGGCACTACGGTCGGGAGATCCTGTTATACTTCGAACGAAATATGCTTGAAAAACACCTGGACAAGCTGCTTGCAGGAGGAATGGCAGCCCTGGAGGACAACGGGCGCTACGAAGCTTTATAAACAGTTTTTCAGGCTGCCTTACCGAGTTGTCAAACCGGACAAACTAAATTATAATGTATTTAAGACTCCGACACATTAGAAATTAGATTTATGGTTGTCCCGTGCAGCCTGGGAGGTAGTATAAATTCAAATAGCAAAAAGAAGGTAACGATGATGAAAATTCAAAAATATATCAAGCAAAAGCTTAACCAGGGTGCAGTTCACGTTACCCTGATAGATCCTTCACGGCAGGCTCCCGAAGCGGCAGGCCGCTTGGCCGAGACTGCCCAGGAAGTTGGAAGCGACCTCATATTTGTAGGCGGTTCTTCCGGGATTGCCCAAAATGTCCTTTCAGAAACCGCTGAAGCAGTCAAGCAGCGGGTGTCCATACCGGTGCTCTTTTTCCCGACGGGAACCGATTCGATTTGCCTGAACCTGGATGCTTTTTTATTCCTCAGCCTTTTAAATTCCCGCAGTTCCAAGTTTGTGAGCGGGACCCAATCAAAAGTTGCCTCGGTCTTAAAGCGCCTTGAAGTCGAAACCCTTTCTGTCGGCTATATCCTTGTCGAACCCGGCATGAAACTGGGGGAAATTGGTGAGGCTGAACTGGTGGGGCGGGATAACTTCTGGCAGGCGATCGGGTATGCCCTGACTGCCGAATTCATGGGCATGTCCTATGTTTTCCTGGAAGCCGGCAACGGGGCGGCCCAGCCGGTCCCGGCCGGGATGATCAGGGCAGTCAAGCGGGAGCTTTCCATACCGCTCATCGTGGGCGGCGGAATCCGCACGGCCATCGATGCCCGCAGGGTCCGCCAGGCCGGAGCCGACATTGTGGTGACCGGGACAGTTATCGAAGCAGCCGGTTACCGTGAGCGCCTGCGTTCAATCCTGAGTGCCTTAAAAGACTAGCCGCAACCCGGATCAAGGAGATAACCGGCCCGGGCCGGCTCAGGTTGGATATTAGATTTTTTAACAGCTGGGTCAAGAATATTTATATAAACCGCCTGCGCAGCACAGCAGGCGGTTTATTTACTGTTTCAGGTATTATTGTCACGCTCCCTGAAACCTTCAGCCAGCTTGAGGACCAGTTCGTTAAGAAAGGCGGCAAAGGCTTCTTC
>SLSE01000134.1 GCA_007130585.1 Syntrophomonadaceae bacterium
GGTTTATCATGCGCTATTACAAGTACTTTTTTACTCCCGGTATAGCAGCCCGCGATTTTACCCTGCTTTACATTAAGGTTTGGCTGTACAACTTTACCGATAAAACCGGGCATGAAACATTTCTTGGCGTAAACAGCTGGAGCGGCAACATTATGGAGCTTGAAGACAGGAGCAATACCTGAAGCCCCCTGCCACCTTTCGGGAAAATATTTCGGTTTGAATTACAGGGGAAACCGCCTGTTAAAGGTAAACCATTTTCGCAAACAACTCGTCCAGGGATACCGTGGCAAAAGATGAGGCGTAATCGGCCATAGCGTACGGTATGATCAGTTCGTTATTATGAATCATCGCCCCGCAGGAGTAAACAACATTGGGCACGTAACCTTCCCGCTCTTCATCATTGGGCCTCATCAGCGGTTCACCGGTCTGGGCCAGGACTTTTGTGGGGTCCTCAAGATCCAGCAGGGATGCTCCCAGGCTGTACCTGCGCATTGGTCCGACACCGTGGGTGAGCAGAAGCCATCCTTTTTCTGTTTCAATGGGCGATCCGCAGTTGCCGATCTGAATAAACTGCCAGGGATAAGTCGGTTCCTGGATTTTCACCGCGTCTGCCCAGTAGTGAATATCATCAGAGAACATTATATAATTATTGACGCCGTCTACCCGGGACATCATGGCATACTTGTTGTTAATTTTTCTCGGGAAAAGCGCAAGCCCCTTGTTTTGGGCAAATTCCCCGTTGATAGGCATAACTTTAAAGTGGTAAAAATCACTGGTTTCGATAAGCTTGGGCAATATCGTAAAATTGCTGAAGGCTGTATAGGTCGCATAGTAAGTGGCCGATCCGTCATCATCTGAAAACCTGACAAAACGGGCATCTTCGATGCCATTGCTTTCCGACTCGGATATCGGGTAGATCACCCTTTCGGAAAGAGCGGTATCGAGCGAAAAAGTTATCTCGTAGTGAGAGTTGGCCAGCCACTTGCAATCTTTGAGTACTTTTTTCTGAGTTGAATCCAGATTATTTTTTTCCATGGACTCCTTGATGCTCGACTGAAGCTCGCCATATGTAAACTTGTCATCAAGCCGGTCCATTACCATACCGATCAATTCCTGCTGAACGCTCATTTCAGAAAGCTTGTCCAGAAAAGTTTTCTTGTCGTAAATATGCCTTTTGACCGCTTCCGGTATATCCACCAGGTCACCCGGGGGATCAAATTTCAAACCGTTGTTTTTTCCGATAACCCCGCTCCTGAAAACGATAGATGAAATATGGCCTTCCCCTGTTGCCCTGAAGCTGACGATTACCCTTTTCTCGCCATCCCCCAGGGCGGTTTGATCGGGATCTTCCACGATCGAGGGGTTAAAAAAAGCAGCTGATTCAATCGAGTATTCCATGGTGAAATAAGAGCCGATCAGCAGCTGGGTTTCCCTGGACAGGCTTTCGGGGTCAAATCCTAGCTCTTTTATGAGATGAAGCACATTATTATAATGCTTCCTGAAAACCCTGCTTATGTTGCGATGGCGCTGAGAAAAATTGGTCAGGACCCGGTTCAGGGTAAACCTTGTGTCCTCTTCGGACAAAGACAGTATTTTTGGTATAATACTTCTGGCCCTCTCGTCTCCGCCGGGCATATAATAACGGGCAATCACCCTTTTTGAATCCGGATAAAATCTTATATCTTTTCGGTCAACCTCAATCGCCAATAGCGCAATCCTCCTGCCTTGAAAATTTCACTTCTTTATTATATATAATTTTTTGGATCTTTGCACGTATTTTTTACAATATGCCTTTTTTATCTCCGCCCGCTTCTTAAAGCATGACAAACAAGCAGGGAGGGTCGAAATTACCCTCCCTGCGAATAAAGCTGAAATAGTTTTAAGGGGTTTTAGAAAAGGCTGAACCAATCCGGTCTACTGCCATTTGAAATACCGGGAATGTTTTCCATCGTAAAGGCTTCTTTTATCTCAGCCGCTCCGATCACGCTCATATCCTCTTTCAGGTAAGCTCCCGATTCAGGGCTGCTGATATCGATATAGCGCCTGGTCTCGCCGGAAGTTGTGGAAACCTCCTGCTCGATATTAAAATAGTTGCCAACAGTTTCTTCATTGTCCCCGGCTTTTGCTTCAGGATCGTAGGCAGCCGTAAAACTGGTGCTAAGCGATCCTTCATGACCCGGGTCTGCAGAAACGCTCACCGCCCAGATCTGCCCGCTAACCGGCTCGAATTTATTACTGTCCACACCGGAAATTTGATTTGTCGAATCGAAAGTGAAAGCTGTTATGAAAAACCCTGCTGCTAAAACTGCGAAAACAAACAGGATGCCTTTGCAGTACTTTTTCATCTTACTCACTGCTCCTTTATGTCGTATTCTCCTGAAGTTGTCTTGCCAAATCTCAACCTGATCAAAGAGTACCACAGCGATGATATTATGTCAATCTAAAGGATGAGAAGCACACCGGGATGCAGGAAATGGTTTTTCACCAGTATGCTTACCCGCCTGTTTTGGCCCTGATCACGGAATGCTTGCTGATTTCAGGTCCCCTCCAGGTATGAATGGGAATTCTGACCGAGTAACTGTTGTGGGCAGCTTCAATTTCACAACCTGTTTTTTCGTCATAGATCTTATCTGCCTTCAGTTTTATTACTTCCGGGTTGCCGGGATCGAGAATTTCCAAAACGTCGCCGGTAAAAAACCTGTTCCGGGCCTTGACCCGCAAAATACTTTTTTCTGTATCATGTTCATCTACGGTCCCCACAAAATCATAGCCTCTCACGTACGATGAGTCTGCTGTATATTCCGTTTCCACTTCTTCGCAGGGCAGGTAAAAGCCGGTGGTATAAGGCCGGTGAGATACTTTCTTCAGCTCGGCCAGCCATTCCGGTTTATACTCGTACTCCGCGCCTTTTTGTTTAAATTCATCCAGGGCGACCCTGTAAATCCTGGTAACAGCGGCAACGTAGTAGGCCGTTTTCATCCGCCCCTCGATTTTTAAGCTGTCTACGCCGGAAGCGGCCAGTTCGGGAATATGCCCGATCATGCACAGGTCCCTGGAATTCAGGATGTAAGTGCCCCGCTCATCTTCCCCGATGGTCAGCTCGTCATCGCGCATGGCTTCCTTTAAACGGTATTCCCAGCGGCAGGGTTGGTTGCAGCCTCCCCGGTTAGCCGAACGGTTGCTTAAAAAGGCGGATAAGAGACAGCGCCCTGAATATGCTATGCACATCGCCCCGTGAATAAAAACTTCCAATTCCATTTCGGGAACTTTTTCTTTGATCGCCCGGGTCCGGGAAAGACTTAGCTCGCGGGCCAGCACAATCCTGTCTACACCCTGCTCCCGCCAGAACCTGGCGCTCAGGCTGTTGGTAGTATTGGCCTGGGTGCTTAAATGGATCATGACTTTCAGGCCCATCTCCCTGATCCTGTAGATAACGCCAGGGTCGGAAACAATTACCGCATCAATACCCATCGCCACGGCACGGGTCAGGTAGCCCATCATCGCTTCGATGTCTTCATCGAAGGCAAAAATATTTAAAGCAAGGTATACCCGGCAGCCGTACTTATGGGCAAAGTTAATTCCCTCTTCCAGGTCCGCAAGGTTAAAGGAGGTATCGGCAGCCCTGAGCGAGTAAGATCCCCCGCCGCAGTAAACAGCGTCTGCGCCGAAACGCACTGCTGTTTTCAATTTTTCCAGGTTTCCTGCCGGTGATAGTAATTCCATACCTCGATTATACCGTAAAGCGCTCGCAGGTGGAAACCGCGGTCTTGCCAAAGATCCTGCAGGCGGTTACCAGCCTTCAGTTTTGACTTTTAACCGGTTATTGTATATTATTTTTTCACTTAACCAGATTGGGAGGTTTTTTTATGGCCCTATTCCGTACAGTATCCGATCAGGAAGCAACAGGTAAAGTCAGGGCAGTATACGATGATATCAAGGCCGTCAAGGAAATTGACTTTATCCCTAACTTCTGGCAGGCACTTGCAGTGAACCCGGACCACCTGGAAGCCACATGGCACAAGCTAAAAATTACCATGCGGCCCGGTAAGCTTGATGCGCTTACCAAGGAAATAATCGCCCTGTCCGTTTCCATCACCAATAATTGTGTTTACTGAATTCACTCCCACAGCGCCGCCGTGAAGCGGCTTGGACTTGACAACGAGGCAATCTCGGAAATTATCGCAGTCGTCGATGTATTTAACGGCACCAACCGTTTGGCAGATGCCTACCAGGTTGAACCGGATGTATCTCCGGATCCCGATTGATGCCGGGTGCTGCCGGACACTTTTTAGATAATCTTTTTTCTGAAGGAGAATTTTGTTGCCTGTAAAAAGCAAAGAAATACTGGAAGAATTGAAATCCGTGATTTCGGGCAAAACAGTTGACGCCCTCTTTCCTCCGCTGGTTTTCGCGGGCGTAAATGCTTTTTTCGGCCTGGACGCCGCCCTCATTACCGCTCCGGCCCTGGCCATCCTGCTGGGAATTTCCCGCCTGGCCCGCGGGCAGAACTGGTATTACGCCCTGGCCGGATTAGCGGGTGTTCTCCTGGCTTCCGGGCTGGCTTACCTGACCCGCAGCGCCGCGAGTTATTTTATTCCCGCAATTGCAGGCAGCGCCTTACTGGTCCTATTTACGCTGGGCAGCCTGGCTGCCGGGAAACCGGCTGCTGCCTGGGCCAGTCACCTGAC
>SLSE01000195.1 GCA_007130585.1 Syntrophomonadaceae bacterium
ACTCCGGAATATAAATTGTAAATAAACAGTCTTTACTTTATAATGTGATAGGATAGAATGAAGTTAGTAAATAACCCTTTTATGGAGGGGTAACCTATTTGTTTTGGGATATAGCTTTTAGCGCTGTCGGAGGTCTTGGGCTTTTTCTATTCGGTATCCAGATCATGGCTTCGGGCATGCAAAAAGCGGCAGGGGATCGCTTCCGTAAGATCCTGGAAGTTTTAACCAACAAACCGGTGCTGGGTGTTCTGACCGGTGTGCTGGTCACGTTTCTGGTTCAGAGCAGTAGCACAGCTTCGGTAATGGTAGTCGGTTTCGCCAATGCCGGGCTGATGAACCTGGCCCAGGCGATCAGCGTAATTATCGGGGCCAACATCGGGACCACGGTAACGGCGCAGATTATTTCCTTCGATATCGGGATTGTTGCTTTTCCGGCGATCGGGATTGGATCGCTTTTAAATTTTTTCGGTCCCCGCCGCACTCACCGCTATATCGGTCAGACCGTCCTCGGTTTCGGGCTGCTTTTCCTGGGCATGATAACGATGTCTACCGGCATGATGCCACTGCGGGAGCTTGATGCTTTCCATAACATGCTGCTCCAGTTCAGCGCCTATCCAATCCTCGGCATCCTGGCCGGAGCTGTTTTTACGGCCATGATCCAGAGCAGCAGCGCCGCCACCGGCGTAATTATTGCCATGACCCTCCAGGATTTAATCCCCTTTGATTCCGCGGTGCCCCTGGTTTTGGGAACCAACATCGGAACGAGTATTACTGCCATCCTGGCCAGCATCGGGGCCAACGTGGCCGCCCGCCGTGCCGCGCTGTCCCACGTGCTGTTTAATGTTATAGGGGTAGCCCTGGCCCTGGCTATACTGGGTCCTTTTACCGATCTTGTAGTTCAGACGGCCGATACAGTTTCCCGCCAGGTGGCCAACACCCATACCGCTTTCAACCTGCTAAATACGATCATATTCATAGCGTTTCTGAAGTATTTTACCCGCCTGATTTGCTATATTGTACCAGGCGAGGATGAAAAAATGGATTTCGGGCCCAAGTACCTCGACAAGCGTATTTTAAAGACCCCGTCCGTGGCGCTCGGAGGGGCCAGGCAGGAGCTCCTGCGTATGGGCAGCATTGCCCGGGAAATGCTTGAAGAATCAATGCAGGTTTTTCTAAAAAATGATCTGAAAAAAATTAAACATATTGTCCAGATGGAAGAACTGGTTGACGGGCTTGAAAAGGAAATAAATATTTACCTATCCGATCTCTCGCAGCACTCCATGTCTCAGCAGCAAACAAAATTGATTGCAAATCTCATGTCTGCAGCAAACGACCTGGAACGGATCGGAGATCATGCTGAGAATATCATGCAGCTGGGCGAGATGAAGGCAGAAGAACGGCTGCCGTTTTCCAATACCGCCCTGGAGGAGATTAGCGAATTTTACAAGACCATTAACCAGATGCTGGTTGATGCCTTAACGGCTTTTGAAACCGGCGATCAGGAGCTGGCCGAAAGGGTGATCGAGAAAGACAAAGTGGTCGATGCCCAGGAAAAAACTCTCCGGAATGAGCATATCGATAGGATTAATGTTAAAAAATGCTACCCATCTGCCGGGGTTATTTACCTTGATCTTCTAAGCAACCTGGAAAGGGTTGCCGATCACTCCCAGAATATCGCCGAACTGGTCCTCGAAGAATAGCCGGTAAACATCATTTAAAAGGTGAGGCGCAGTTTAATGGCCCGTCCAACTGTAAAAATGAAAGGAACGCTGCTCCTGGATGATGACAGCAGGTCAGTGGCCCGGGCTGCCGCCATCATCCGGCAGGGTGGACTGGTCGCTTTTCCTACCGAAACTGTCTACGGACTCGGCGCGGCAGCCACTGACCCCGGGGCAGTAAAGAAAATATTTGCGGCCAAGGGCCGTCCATACGATAACCCCCTGATAGTTCATCTTTCCGGCATCGAACAGCTGTCTGCAGTTGCTCTAAATGTTCCTGAAGCTGCATTTACCCTTGTCGAAAAATTTTGGCCCGGCCCTTTAAGCCTGGTTTTGTTCAGATCGAAAAAAATTCCTCCCGAGGTCAGCGCCGGGCTGCCAACCGTGGCGGTCAGGATGCCCGACCACCCGGTTGCACTGAACCTGATTGAAGCGGCGGGTGTCCCGGTTGCCGCCCCGAGCGCAAACCGATCCGGCCTGCCCAGTCCAACCGATTACCGCCATGTCCTGAAGGATCTGGCCGGCTTTATTGACGCGGTTATTAAAAGCGATGTCTGTGAGATTGGTGTCGAGTCAACTGTACTGGACCTTACCGGCCCCGCACCGGTCATCCTCCGGCCGGGGGGCCTTTCCCGTGAAAAACTGGAAGAGGCCCTGGGACGCACGGTAGGCCTGGCCGCCTTAACCGGGGCCGGGGATAAACCCCTGTCGCCCGGTATGAAATACCGGCATTACTCACCGCTTGCACCAATGATCCTGGTAGTCGGCCCCCTGAAGCGGCGCCGTCCTCTTCTTAAGGCCCTGGTGCGCAGCTTTAAGCGCAAAGGATTGAAGGTTGGCCTGCTGAACATTTCGTTGCAGCACCATTTAATCCGGAACAGCGATCCCGGCCACCTGGCGGCCCGGCTTTACGGTACTCTCCGCCGCCTGGATGCAGAAGGTGTTGACTTAATTCTTGCCGAAGAAACAGAAACTGCAGGGCTTGGCCTGGCGGTAATGAATCGTCTCCGCAGGGCGGCCACCCGGGTCATTAAAACTTAAGGAGGTTGGCGATGCTAAAAATACTATTCGTCTGCACAGGAAATACCTGCCGCAGCCCGATGGCTGAAGCTCTTATGAAAGCAGAGTTGGCTGTGAACAGGCCATCTTTCAAGGTTGAAGTGTCTTCGGCCGGCCTCTCTGCCAGGGCAGGCGAAAAAGCTTCCGAGCAGGCCAGGAATGTTTTTGGTTATGACGGCCCGGATCTGAACAAGCATTCAGCCCGGCCGCTCGACTGTGATCTGATTGATGATTCCGATGTTATCCTGGTTATGACCGCAGATCATAAACGTCAGCTGCGGGCCCGCTTCCCCAGGTCGGCAGGCAAAACTTTTTTACTTAAGGAATTTGCCGGGTTGGACCGGAACGGGAAGGATCTGGAAGATCCGGCCGGCTATGGTCCTGAAATATATCGCCGGGTTTTAGAGGAAATCCGAGCCTGTGTCAAGAAGATTACTTTTAAATTGAAGGAGGAACCGGATGATGAAAATTGCCCTGGGAAGTGATCACGCCGGTTTTTTGCTTAAAGAGAGCGTGGTTGAGTATCTCCGAGCCGCGGAGTTGTCCTACAAGGATTTCGGCGTGTCATCGGAAGAAAGCGTAGATTATCCGGATATCGCTGTATCGGTAGTTAATGCGGTACAGGCAGGAGAATGCGAGTTCGGCATTTTGATTTGCGGAACAGGTATCGGTATGACAATAACAGCCAATAAGCACAGGGGGATCCGGGCGGCTCTTTGCAGTGAAGCTTACTCTGCCCGCTGTGCCCGTGAACATAATGATGCCAATGTCCTGACCATGGGCTCAAGGGTAATCGGGCCCGGGCTGGCCGTGGATGTAGTAGAGTCTTTTTTGAAGGCCTCTTTTGACGGCGGCAGGCATGCCAGGCGCCTTGAAAAAATATCCTTAATAGAAAAACAGATGGTGGAGATGAAAAAAACAGATGGGAATAATAGATAGCAGGACCAGCCGCGAACCATTGCAAACCGCAGATCCGGAATTATATTCCACGATACAAGGTGAAACGGAAAGACAGCAGCAAAACCTGATCTTAATTGCTTCCGAGAACCTGGTCAGCAGGGCGGTTCTGGAAGCGCAGGGATCCATACTGACCAACAAGTACGCAGAAGGTTATCCGGGCCGCCGTTATTACGGCGGCTGCAGCTGTGTTGATCAGGCCGAAAGCCTGGCCTGTGAACGGGCCCGGGAAGTTTTTGCAGCGGAACATGTCAATATTCAGCCTCATTCAGGCACTTCAGCTAATATGGCTGTTTTCCTGGCCCTGCTAAAGCCGGGGGACAGGATCCTGGGTATGGATCTCAGCCACGGCGGACATCTGACCCACGGCAGCAAAGTTAATATATCAGGCCGTTACTATGAATCCCACAGTTATAAAGTTCAACCCGGCACCTGCATGCTTGACCTGGAAGAAGTTAGGAAGGTAGCCCATAAAGTCAGGCCCGGGCTTATTATTGCCGGGGCCAGTTCTTACCCCCGCCTGATCGATTTTGAAGGGTTTGCCTCCATAGCAGGGGAACTGGATGCTGTTCTGCTTGTCGATATGGCCCACACGGCAGGCCTGGTTGCCGGAGGAGTGCACCCTAACCCGGTTTTGTGTGCAGATGTTGTAACAGCAACCACTCATAAAACATTTCGCGGGCCGCGGGGCGGAATGATTTTTTGCCGGGACGAGTTTGCCCCGGCTATTGACAAGGCAATTTTCCCCGGATTGCAGGGCGGGCCGTTAATGCATATTGTTGCCGCCAAAGCCGTCGCTTTTAAAGAGGCGCAGCAGCCGGAATATGCTGACTATCAGAAAAACGTGCTTGCCAACGCTTCCGCTTTATCCGAAGCCCTGGCAGAACTTGATTTCGATATTGTTACGGG
>SLSE01000010.1 GCA_007130585.1 Syntrophomonadaceae bacterium
AAATACATCCGCGGCAGTGACCCTGCAGCTGGTTCCATTAAATCAAAGTACGCTATTATTTCAGCCTGTAAAGGAATTTTAATAATGACCCTGAGGCTTATGTATTCCATTATATCCGTACGAAAATGTTCCATCAACCCGTATTTTTATCCGGGAACTTGTTTTTTACTGAATTTGCGGTTGCTCATTTCAATTCCATTTTCCTTCAAAGCCCTCTAGTAAAGTTGCATTACGGCGCCCTGCTGATTTAATTACTGAAAATGATCAGGGCCGTGTTTTCAAGTACTGCTTAAGCTGAAATTTTGAAAATTGACTATCTGTCGAAGTCATGGTATCATACAACGAATAAAAAACCTGATTGAAAAGGGCAACCCTTTCGAAAGGAAGGTACGCAAAGCCATGGGTCTAAGGTTCTCTCAAGAACTATGATCGTCCGGCTGCCAAGAAAGGTTTTTTATTTTGTAAAAGCACAGGTGTATGGAAGTAAATTACTTTCATTTTTAAAAACTGATCCTTCATGGCCTGGCGCTTGCTGATTTTTAATAAGAAAAAGGTGGAATAAAAGAATTGAAAAAAAAGGCTTTAATGTCGTTACTGGTACTTATAATTGCTTTCACTTTGGTAACTTTCAGCCAGGCTGCTAAAGTTTCCGCATCCTCCGGGTTCCAGGTAAATAACGGAGTTTTGATGGATAGCAATGGAAACAGTTTTGTAATCAGGGGAATAAACAATCCCCATATCTGGTATGATACAAAGGCTTACAATGCCCTGGATGAAATTGCTAAAACAGGCGCCAATACAGTGCGAATCGTTTGGGATACTACCGGGACAGCTTCCCGCCTGGAGGAAATTATCAAACGCTGCATAGAGTTGGATATGATAGCCATGCCTGAGCTTCATTGCGCTACCGGTGTAAATGATCCTGAAAAAATTAAAGACAGGGCCAGGTACTGGGCGAGAGATGATGTTAGTGAAGTTTTAAAAAAATACAATGATTATGTAATAGTTAATATAGCCAATGAACCTGGTTGCTCGCGAAATGACTCAACTTTTACAGATGAAGTATGGAGAGATGTATATAAAGAGTGTATAGATATTATGAGAAATGCCGGCATAACCACTACAATCGTTATTGATTCCAGGCGTTACGGACAGGACTATCTGTGCGTAGCAAAATATGGTCAGGATTTAATAGACTACGATCCCCTGCATAACTTAATGTTCGGCATTCATATGTACGTGGAATGGAATGATAAAAATAAAATAATCGAAAAATTAGATTATCTAAAAAGTCAAAATCTGCCGATTATAATCGCTGAATTTGGCTATAATTACAATGACGGAAATAATAATCTACATTGTAAAGTAGATGCGCAAACAATCCTCGACGAATGCGAAAAGCACGGTTTCGGCTATATGGCATGGTCCTGGGCGGGCAATAACCGGGAAAATGCCTGGCTGGACATGGCATATGACTGGGTAAATTATACCGAATGGGGAGATTTTTTGATAAATGGTAGAAATGGCATAAGGCAGACATCAAAGGTTTGCAGTGTATTTGAAGATGACCCGGAAATTAAGGTTGAAACTGGCAATAACAGCGCTTTGTATTCATCACATATGCCCGGCGAAATAGATCAGTTTATCTATGCAAATAGTGTAGAGAACATGTTAATATTAAATCTCTCAGCTATAAATCCGGATTTTGCTTCGCTTAAATTCCCATTATGCCTGGCCGATAAACCTTACTGCCTGAAAAGCTTAATGACGTTATTTCAGTTCAGTTTTCAATAATTACCTGTATGTAATTCTCCGTTAGATAAAAAAATTTACCCGGCACAGTAATTTAAAAGGGCAGGGCATGCGTTATAGCTGCCCGTATAACGCATACCCTGCCCCCGTGACCCCCTCTGGGATGGCAGCTTCTTTTAAAGCTGCAGACAGAGGGTTAAGCTGTATTTTCTATTTTTCACGGCTTCGTCCGCTCCGTCCCACCAGGAATACAAGCAGGAGTATGATTATGAGCAGCAGCCCGGCCAGGATCCAGAAAAAGGTGCCCATGTCCTGAAAAAAGCCATTACCTTCTTCAGTTATTTCTATTTCAATTTCAGGAATCGGCTCTTCTTCGTTATTATCCTGGCCCGAGGCAACCCCGGGAATTAAGAGCAGCAATATAACCGCCACCATAATAATGGTTACAAAAAGCAGATTGCCGCGCGATAGTGAAGCAGGCATAATTAAAACCTCCTTTCCCCTGGTATCATTGTTCAGCTTTACGAGTACGTACCGGTAATTTTGTTATTTTTAAGCCTCTCTCAGACCCTTCTGCCGGTAAGCAGCCCGAAAACAAGGGCAATGACAAAAAGAATCAGGAAAATATAGAAGATAATTGTTGCGATCTCAATTGCCACCCCCGCTATGGTGGTAAAGCCCAATAAGCCGGAGATTATGGCGATGATGAAAAATATTAACGCCCATCTTAACATCCTGGTTTCCTCCTTTCATCTGTAACCTTCACGATTAAATACCACGTGAAAGAGACCTGAAACTTAAAGATAGAAACATTCCACTATAAGAATATTAGATCGAAGGCTCATTAATCTATTAGCAAACTGCTCAATTATTTATAATACTTTGCTTATATTTAAGTGCTTCTGGTCTCATTTGTGTTGAAGGATTTTGCTGTGGCCGGGGAAGAGGTTTGAAATTATTAGAAAATAAGGTGCTATTGGACTGCTGCAATGAAGGCCATACTTGAGCAAAGCATTACAGGGAATTGGAATTGCATGTAGAATATTAGTTAAGGTTAAAATGCCGAACTTTTACGCAGAAAGGATTAACTACAGTATGAAACCCGGGTTAAATGCACTTGTTGTCGCAGCAGTCGGCGGTTCTGTTTTTGCCATGCACTTCGGGGGTTCCTGTATGCTCTGGCCTGTAACCTGGGGCCAGCAGACCGGTACTGCAGTTTTTACGGCCTATCTCGGTATTTTTATATCCGCCATTATCTTCCCCTGGCTGGCCTACCTTGCAGTTTCGCGGGAAGGGACCCTTTTTAAGATTGCCGGGAACTCTGTGAACAGGACTTTTGCCCAGGTTTTCGGCGGGTTGACCGTGCTTGTCCTGGGGCCCCTTTTTGCCATACCCCGGATGAGCGCTGCAGCCTGGGATGCCATCTGCCAGATTTTAGGGCTCGATTATTCACCCTTCCCGGCCCTGCTGCTGTTTACCGCTGCTTATTACGCTGCCGCATTCTGGTTTCTTTACCGCCGCAGCCAGGTTATCGATAAAATTGCCAGGTACCTGCTGCCGGTTTTAGTGATTACAATTGTGGCCGTGGTTACAAAAAGCCTGGTATCACCGATGGCAGAACGGGTAAGCCCGTTTTTCTCCGGGCATCCCTTTACCTACGGTTTCCTGCACGGTTACCAGACCATGGATCTTCCGGCAGCCCTGATGTTCGCCACCCTGGTTATCGCCGGTTTAAGTGAAGGTTACGGCCTGAAAGACAGGCAGCTTAACCGTTACCTGATCCTGACGGCCGGTTTCGGTTTTCTCCTCCTGGGAACCAGCCACCTGACCCAGATGCTGGTCGGCGCATCTACCGGTGAACTTTTCACCGATGTTACCTACGCCCGTCTCTACGCCACGATTATCCTGGAGCTGTGGGGCCCTGTCGGCGGGGTTGTGTTCAACGTGGCCCTGCTCTTTGCCGCGCTTACCTCGGCGGTCGGGCTGGGGGGAGGGACGGCGTCTTACTTTGAAGAGGCTTCAGGGGGCAAGCTGCCTTACGTGGCCTGCACTGCAGTAGTGCTGTTTTTAAGCGGGTTGGTCAGCATGGTAGGCCTGGATGAAATAGTGAGGATCACCGCGCCGATCCTGGATGTGATATACCCGCCGGCCATTGCCCTTGTGCTTTTCATAGCCATTGCCCCGGGTCTGAAAGGGGCGCGGGCCGGTGCGGCCCTGGCTGCTTTCGGCTGGGGCCTCTTTGAGGGAGCGTACGGCTACGCGGCCATGTTCGGTTCCGGATCAACCATGGCTGCACTGCGCAGCTTTTTCCCCGGGGCAGAGGCGGGTTTTGGCTGGATTTTGATTGCTGCTGCCGGAGCCCTGGCCGGGCATTTCCTTTTTCATAAAGAGGGCAAAGCCGGTTCAACAAAATGATTATTGCCGCTTATATGTACCGGCCGGAAGCATCCTGCAAAAAATATGCGGGAAGTTTAATCAGGGAGTTCCCCGTAGATATATTCCATGTCGGGCAGTTCAGTCGCCCAGTAGTGAAGCCAGACGGCAAGATAATTGTAGAGGCCCAGGGCGAGACCGATATCTGAGCGGAGGATCAGCCCGGGAAGCAGGAATCCCAGTGTTCCGAAGGTGTACATGGCATTGGGAGTATAGCGATGGATCCCTTTGCGGACAAAAGGTTTGGAACGGTATGCGGGGTAAAAGTGATCGGCGCCAAGCGCCCGCGAAACACCGAAATACCTGAACACGCTGTAGATAGTCCAGGTAAAGAAAAAAATTGCCGCTGCGCTGACTGTCCACCAGAAAACAGCAGGCAGAGGCAGCGAGTGCGGCGATTGAAGGGAGGCGGCCACCAGGATGGCCAGGCGGGAGATAAA
>SLSE01000146.1 GCA_007130585.1 Syntrophomonadaceae bacterium
AGTGGTGGAAAACCAATTAAACGGATTTTTACTTATGCGGATAGCCCCTGCAGCTCCAGGTGAGCGGCAGGGGTTTTTTAACGGTTCATACTGCCCGATTCAAAACCGAAGAGGTCAAGGGTAACGTAATTATATCCGAGTGCTTTCAGGCGGGCTGCAATATCCCCTTTCTGCTTCATGATGCCATCCAGGTCATTGCTATCCGCTTCAATGCGGGCCAGGTTTCCGTGGCTGCGCACCCGCAGGTTACCCTTCACTCCGGCCCGTCGCAGGATGCGCTCCGCATCGGAAATTCTCTTTAACTTTTCCGCGGTAATTTCTTCACCGTATGGCATCCGCGAAGCCAGGCAGGCAGCTGAAGGCTTATCCCAGCCGGGATAACCTTTCAGCCTGGACAGGCGCCTGATCTCATCCTTGCCCAGGGATACCTCCAGCAGGGGGCTGCGGATACCCAGTTCTTCAGCAGCCCGCATTCCCGGCCTGTAATCTTCGGCATCGTCGGCATTGGAACCGTCCAGAACTGTATCAAAGCCCTCCTGCTTTGCCAATTCAACAAGCCGGCTAAAAATATATTGCTTGCAGATATAACACCGCTGTGGAGTGTTAGCCGCAAAATCCTGGTTCTTAAGTATATCCAGGTTTAACGTGCGGTGCTTAACTTTCAGCTTTAAAGCAAACCCGGCGGCTTCTTCCACTTCCCGGTAAGGATTAAGGGCAGACTGAAAAGTAACCGCCTGCACCCGGTTGCGGCCCAGAACCTGCGCCGCTTTACCAAGAAGGTAGGTGCTGTCCGCGCCACCCGAAAAAGCCACCATAACTTTTTCAAACCTGCCCAGTAATACCTCCAGCTGCTTTTCTTTCTCAGAGGCCGCTTCTGCTGCTTTTTTCCCGTTGTTTCCGTACAGGTTATCCATTTATATTACCTTCCTGCGATCCAGCTCTGATTTAATATATCCCATAAATTCTTCCGCTTTTTCTTCCGGAGGACTGGTCAGAAGGCTGACAATAACAAACAGCGTTACCGCCACCAGGCCGCTCCAGACTCCCGGCCAGAAACCGAGGGGACGCCAGCCGCTGTACTGCAGGACCATGGCCACCAGGCCGCCGATCACCACGCTGGAAAGAACCCCGGCAGCTGTGCCCTTTTTCCAGAAAAACGCGCCGATCAGGGCGGGAACCATGACCAGCAGCCCGGCTGATGAAGCTACCGAAAGAGCGGCAATCAAATCGAGGCGCAGGGTGGCAAAGGCCAGGATGAAAATGGTAAACACGGGCACGAAGATTCTTCCGATCAACAGTTCTTTGTCCTCATCGATATCGACAGCCACAGTTTTACAGACATCGCGGCAGACCATTGAAGAAAGGGACAGGATAATTGAGTTGACAGTGGAAATTGCCGCCGCGCTGATACCCAGCATAACCAGCAGGGCAATTGCCGAAGGGACAATATCCAGGCTGAGCAGGACAGGGGTGGCATCATCGCCTCTTGCCAGGCCGGGGAGCAGCAGGCGGGCCGAAAAACCCCACAGGATTGATACCAGGGTATAAATAAAGCCGAAGACCAGGAAACCCATTACCATGATCCGCATCTGTCCCAGGGACCGGGGCATAAAAAGCCGCTGGCTGACCTGGGGATTGGACAGGGAGAAAAAGAACCAGGGCAAAGACAGGCCGACAAAAGCGTTGAAATTAAAGAAGCCGGGACCCGGAACGGTAAGCCACTGCGGGTACTGCATTTCAAGCTGGGTAAACATGTTCCCGAAGCCGCCAAACCCCCGGTAAACGATAAAGACAACCGAAAGGGTTGCCACGGTAAGCATCATGATCCCCTGCAGGGAATCAGTCCAGGCCACCGCTTTCAAGCCTCCGGTCCAGGTCCAGTAAACGGCAATAACGGCAGCGATAATTACACCGGCCAGGTAAGGGATGGCGCCGCCCGAAATGCCTTCCAGCAGGGCGCCGATTCCGATCAACTGAACCGAGCTGTAGGGGATCAGGAAGATAACAGCTGCCACCGCAGAAACCGCCGATACCGCTTTGCTCTGGTAGCGATCACCCATCATTTCAGTAGGGGTCAGGTAGTTGAAACGATTGCCGACCAGCCAGAAGCGCGGGCCGAAAAATGCCACGAGGATCAATCCGGACAGGTAGATCAGCTCAAAACCCAGCGCGCCGACACCACCAACATAAGTGAACCCGGCCAGACCAACCAGCATAAAAGCGCTGTAGGTGGTGGCGCTGTAAGTTAAAGCAGCTACAACTCCGCCCAGGGAGCGGCCGGCCAGGAAAAAATCATTAACACCCCTGCCCAGCCTTTTGCGGGCCTGTTGGGCGATAATGCTGCCGACGAAGAAGTATAAAATTAAGGCCAGGTAAATGGTGCTAGCGCTCACCTTCATCCCTCCACCTTGCAGTTATTACACCCAGGCATATAATCACGATGACCGCAAATATGTTCCAGAACAGGAATGACCCGTAGATGCTTGTTAAATCACGCAGGGGAGGCAAAAAGGGGACAATAAAAGCAGCCATAATCATTATTCCAAACAGGACGGCCCAAAATATTCGCTGTCTCTCCAGGCTCATTGTTTGTTTCGCCTCCGTTTCAATTCCTTTATTTACTAAAAATTATATCACAGGAAAGGTTCTACTTATACAGCCGCCTTGACTTTTATGTAAGAAAATTGCTATAATTTAGCAGCAACAGTCTCAAACGACAGCACACAATCTAACATAAGGTGGTTTTAATTCCTTGAAATCTTACTGCTGCCGCCCTTTCAAACCTCTCTGGATTGCTGCCGCCTTAACTTTTTTCCTGGTGCTATTTACTCCCCTGCCGGCCGGATCTTTTACCGGCGGGAGCCCGCTTTCTCCGGGTCCCGGTTTCGCAGAAAGCCCACCCCTTACGGTAATGCAAATAATCGACAACCAGTTCTATAAATGGCTCGAGTATGTAAACCCCGAAGACAGCTCGCTTGTTGTATACCTGGTGGAACCCGAAAACAAGAAACTTGACGACGGTGAAATTGCCGCCCTCCTGAAAGCCTCGAAACAGTGGGAAGGGCAATACCCTGCCTTTAAGCCCTACAGCCCCCCTGAAGCGGATTCTGAAGTTCTCAGCGCCTCAGAATTCAGCTTTGAGCCCTCACCGCTTACCGTGGAAACGGTTATGGAAAGCACGCTCGAACTGAACAGCATGACCGATGATCGCACACCTGTTTCCGGTAGCGACGCTATAACCTACCCTTACAATGCGGTCGGCTTTCTAACCACCAATTTCCCTTCCGAATTCATGAGAGGAACCGCCTTTTTAATCAGCCCGTATTCAGCATTGACCAATGCACACAATGTTTATGCCCCCGGTTTCGGCGGCTGGTTTGAATCGATAGAATTCTCCCCGGGCCAGTATGAAGCATCCAGCCTGGAACCAATCAAGCCTTATTCCAAGGCCGGCCCCGCCAGGGCGGAAGTAAATGAAAAGTTCCTGGAATTCGAAGATAATGACGAAAGAGAACAGGCCATCAATCACGATTACGCCGCCGTGTTTTTCGACCAACCCTTCAGCGGCATCTCCACCTTTATGCCGCTTCAGTTTAATTACATTCCCGACCAGGTCCGCCTGCTCGGTTACCCGGGCTACGTCCGGGATAGCGTTACACTTGGAATGTGGCTTTCTGAAGGACCATTGATTAAAAACGACCGCTACTGCCTCTACTACGAAGCCTTCACCAGCGGCGGGAGCAGCGGCAGCCCTGTTTTTGTTTATAACGAGGAAGCCGGCACGTACCGGGTTATAGGCGTGCACTCCTTTGCCTCCAGCAACTATTTCAGCGGGGGCCCGCACTTTAACGATTATAACCGTGAAATAATTGAAAGCTGGCTGCGCTGGACACCTGAAACAGATGAAGCTGAAGAGGTGCCGATCCTGAGTCTGAACCATTCGGAAGCAACTATCATAGTAAATGAAACCTTAATGCTAACGGTTACAATTACCCCTAAAAACGGGGAAATAGGTGAGTTGATCTGGACTACCGACCACCCGGCTATCGCCACGGTAGACAGCAGCGGGCTTGTCACCGCTATCGGGACGGGAAAAACCATGATCTATGCCCGGACCCCCGACGGCCGGGAAGAAGCGGGTTGCGAGGTAACCGTTATCCCGGTCGGTGGAGATACCGAAACAGCCCCCGGCCCATTTGCCCCGGGCGATATTAACGGCGACAACAGGGTAGATGTGCAGGATGTAGTCCTGGTTAGCCGGCATATCCTGCAGCTGGCCGATCTGGATAATGAGCAACTGCTGTTAGCCGACGTGAACGGTGATGGCAGGGTTGACATTATCGATGCTACCCTGATCATGCAGGTAGCCCTGGGGATGATCGATTCTTTCTAAAACCACACTCCACTCAAAAAAGCGAAGATTTTCTCACAGCCAAATTAAACCAAAGGGGCCCGGAGCTGTTAACAGCTCCAAACCCCTTTATTTTTGGTGCGCCTGGAAGGATTTGAACCCTCGACTAACGGATTAGAAGTCCGCTGCTCTATCCCCTGAGCTACAGGCGCCTGCTATCAATATATTAACCCGAAATGCAATAAATTTCAAT
>SLSE01000147.1 GCA_007130585.1 Syntrophomonadaceae bacterium
CAGTTCGATCCTCACCTGGTTGAAGTATTTCTGAAGCTTCCGGAATTGTAAAATTCCAATCTCCCTTCCCGGCTCGCAGCAGTGGCTGTCTTGGTCAGGCGTATCGACTGTAACGTAACTATGGCGTCTGCGGCGGGCAGGGTTGATAAAAAATCATACTTTGGTACGATGCCGGGATCGAACCGGCGGACCTTTTTTTTCACAGGAGGCCCTGTTAAGCTTTAAATAGCGGCCGGGAAAACTGGAAGGGCCGCAATTGATAAGGCAAAGGGGTTAATAATAATGAAAAAGCGTATTTGGGGCATTATCTTACTCGTACTCGGTGTTCTCGTTTCGCTGCAGGTGTTGGGCGTTTACGAGCTTGGGCTTGCTTTCTGGCCAGTTGTGCTGCTGCTGCTCGGAATCCTTATTCTTTCCGAAAGCATTAGTTTTGGCCTTGTATCATGGATCACCCTTGGCCTGGGCCTGTGGGTCGGCGGTATCGGCCTTTTCGGCATCCTGTCCAATGCCGGGGCAACCGGCATCAGCGGCAGCGATATTGCCCGCTTTGGCTGGCCCCTGGTCCTGGTGGCCATCGGCTTGTCGATGATTCTTGGAGACCGGAACCTGTTTTTCCGCAGGCTATTTTACCGGCATGAAACTGACAGGGTAGACTGGGACGGCTACAAGCAGGTGCGCCATATCGGGGATCTATATCACGGCAGGGCTCCCTGGACCCTGGATCAAAACCTTGAATTTTTCCACGGCATCGGGGATGTAGTTGTTGACTTTACCACGGCCGAGATAAAACCGGGCACGCACCACGTATACCTCAAAGCCGGCGTAGGCGATGTAACGATCAGGGTTCCAGCCGGGGTAAACGTGAATATTGATGCCTCGGTCGGGATTGGCGAACTGGAGGTATTCGGCGAGCAAAAATCGGGAATCGGCGGACTATCCATAAAGCGGGTATTAAAAGCTGATGATGCCGATGCTACTATTCAACTTGAGGCAAGAATGGGAATCGGAGATATGAAAGTAATTTACATGCCCGCTATACCGGGAGAAACAAAGTGAAGTATGAGCGCTCTTTAGGCCTGCAGTGGCGGCAGGCCTTTCTCTATTTAATGGTCGGCGCCGGCAGCGCCCTTGGAGCCCTGGCCGTTTTTCAGGCCGGGCAGTATTTCGGCCTGGACTTTTACGGTTCGCTGGCTTTAGGGCTTGCTGCAGGGTTTCTAATCGGAGTGCTGGGCGCAGTTGCCGGGTCCTTGATTTTCCGCGCTCTCAAACTGAGGTTGTGGGAAGCGGGGCGCATGGCCGGCAGTATAGCCCGCGGCGATTACCGGGCCCGGGTGGAACCAGGACCGGAAGATGAAGTAGGCTGGCTGGAAGAACAGCTTAACCACATGGCTGATCAACTCGAAAACGCCGTTTCTTCGCTGCGGGATCTGGCTGAAAAAAACCGGCGCCTGGGCGAGGAAGCGGGCCGGGGAGCGGTCCTGGAAGAAAGAATGCGCCTCGCCCGCGACCTGCATGATACAGTGAATCAACAGCTTTTCGTTATGGCCATGCGTGCGGCCGCCCTGAAAAGCCGCCTGGAGAAAGACAGCCCTGAAGTTGAAAAGCTTATACCCGAAATGGCAAAACTCGAAGCGATGGCCAGGGAGGCACACAGCCAGATCCGCGAGTTAATCCTGCAGGTCAGGCCGGTTACCCTGGAAAACGAAGGCCTGGGGCCTGCCCTTGAGGAGTGCGTTAAAAATACAGCCGAAAACGAAGGCTGGCATCTGACAGCAAGAATTGATCATGCTATCCGGCTGGATGTTTCAGCTGCGGAAAGCCTGTTCCGTATCGCCCAGGAAACCCTGAACAATATCAGCAAACATGCTTCGGCAAAACAGGTTGAAGTCTGTCTGGTCCGGGCCGGCGAGGATATCATTATGGAAATTATAGACGACGGAAAAGGGTTCGACCCGCGCAAGGCGATCCGCCCGACGGCGGTCGGCCTCTCCGGGATCAGGGAAAGGGTAAAGGCGATCGGGGGCAGGTTTGATTTAGTAACTTCTCCCGGCGAAGGGACTAAGTTAAGGGTAACGATGCCCGGTGAAGAAGGAGGCGGAAACGGGTGATCAGGGTAATGCTGGTAGACGATCACGGCATGGTCCGGGAGGGTCTGAAATATTATCTCGAAGTGGAAGATGATATTGAAGTAATCGGAGAAGCGCCTGACGGCCGGGAAGCTGCCGCGCTGGCCGGCAAATTGCAGCCGGACGTTATCCTGATGGACTTAATGATGCCCGGCGTAGACGGCGTGGAAGGAACCAGGCTCTGCCTGGAAGCCAGCCCAAATTCTAAAATTGTTGTCCTGACCAGCAAGGCAGAAGACGACATGGTTCTGCCGGCTGTGCGCGCGGGAGCCCTGTCATACCTGCTTAAGGATGTTTCGGCTTCCGGGCTGGCAGCAGCCATCCGGGCGGCCGCAGCGGGCATGCCGACCCTTCATCCCACCGCTGCCTCGAAAATGATGCGGCAGGTCCAGGGCGATCATGCAAAACAGGAAAAGCAGGCCCGGATCAGCCCCCGCGAAATGGAAGTGCTGAGCTTAATAGCCAGGGGTTTCGGAAATAAAAAAATCGCCAAAGAGCTCTTTATCAGTGAGCGCACGGTAAAAACCCATGTCACCCACCTGCTGGAAAAACTCGAGCTCGGCGATCGCACCCAGCTGGCCATCTATGCCATTAATAACAAGCTGGTGGAACCCTGAGTTACCAGGCTTTTTCTTCAGGCTGCCAGCTACCTGTGGAAGCCCATCAGGTTCCAGAAGTAAAGGAAATAGGAAAACCCGGCCGCGCTGAGAGCTATAATTGTAATGTGCACCCTGCAAAACAGGTTTAACCTTTTTCCCGCCCAGAGTTTAACCGAACTGTAAAGCACAAAACCGGTAACTATAATGATCGCGTAAGGGATCATGAATAAAAATGTTAAGACGCCCGGCATGCCGAAAGCCAGTTCAACCTGGTAGTTAATAAAAATAACCGCCAGGCTGATTAGAAAGAGCAGGTTAAATAGGCACAGTGTAAATGCTGAAAACAACCCGGTTTTTTCCGGTCTCAGCAGGGTTCCCCGGCAGCTTTTCCGGAGGCAGGTAAAAGGCCAGGCTGCTACTGCCGAGATGAAGGCGAAAAGAATAAAAAGCAGGGCCGCTGCCTGGAACGGCGCCGCACTATGCCAGGGCAGCCTTTCAAAAGCATGATTTTCTATAAAAAGATGCGTAATTTCCCCGGCTTCATTTTCCCGGAAAGCGATCAGGCTGCCGTTATCCCGGTTTTGAAATATCATCGGCCCCGCCTTGCTCCACCTGTTAGGCTCTTCAATCCCGTGGTAGTTGCTTATCTCCAGGTAACCCGGTTCTGCTGTTATGCGAAGCTGTCCCAGCAGCATCATTATTTTTTCGATCGAATTTTTTGATTGGCGGGTTGAATAATAATACCCCGCATACCTGTCAAACTGTTCATTTTGCCCGGGTGCCGGCTGCAGCAGAGAAGCTTCGTCCGGCCCGGGGTAAAACCGGTCCATTAATTCAGCCAGAAAGGCGTCGTGCAGCTCTAAGTTAAAAGTATTCAGGGCCAGGAAATAACCAAAGTTCTCCTCCGGCAGCAGGAAAAGCATGCTTGAGTGCCCGAGACGGTTCGAGCCTCCGTGCGCCAGGCAGCGGTATCCATTGATATATTGTTCATAAAACCCGTATGCCCAGCCGGGCAGTTTATCGTGGTGGCCGAATTGGCGGCGGTGCATGGTTTCAACGGTTTGTTTCTGCAGCAGTTGATTGCCTTCGAATCTGCCATCTTCAAGATTGGCAATAATAAAACTTGCCATATCAAAGGCCGTGGCTTTAAGCCCTCCGGCAGGCGAGTAATTGTGGTACAGGAAAATACCCGGCAGGTATGAATCATTTTGCCGCAAATAGGGAAGGGCCAAACTCTTTTCCATGTTCTCAGTAAGGACAAAGCTGCTGTTGTTCATGCCGAGCGGTTTCAGGATTTCTTCATCCATGTACTTCGTAAAATTTATGCCGGAAATAGTCTCTGCCAGGAGCCCGGCCAGGGCATATCCATGATTTGAATAGCTGACCGCTTCACCGGGGGGCATAACCAGTGCCGGTAAATTGTTAATAACATAGTCGCGCAAAGGGATAACTTCATTTTCTGACCTGGCATAAGCCCCGATGTCGGTATCATCGAAGCCTGCGGTGTGTAATAACAGGTCGGCAGTTGTTACCGGTTTTGCAAAGGATGATTCCAGCTGCATATCTTCGAGGTACAAGTTTAGATCGGCGTGCAGGTCAAGCAGGTCTTTTTCTGCCAGCTGCATCAGGGCCGTGGCGGTAAAACTTTTTGACACAGATTCGGTAAAGAATACAGTCTGATCAGCCTTCACCGGTATACTCTCTTCAAGGTTGGCGTAGCCATACCCCCCGGAAAAGACAACCTCGCCGTCTTTCACAATAACCAGGGCTGCGCCGGGGAAGAGCTCTTCTGCGTAGGCCCTGTTAAAGAAGCGATCGGAGAAGGCTTCCAGCTGCTCACTGTTCAGCGGGGCAGAAGCCTCCGCCGGGGCAG
>SLSE01000117.1 GCA_007130585.1 Syntrophomonadaceae bacterium
CCCGGGGATCTTTTCACCAGGGAGCCGGTTCGCAGCCTGGACGACCTGCGGGGGATGAGCATCAGGGCCGCCGGATTAAGCGCCGATACCCTGCCTCTCCTGGGCGCATCACCCGAAGCCATGCCCCAGGGCGAAGCCTATGAAGCCCTGCAGAGAGGCCTTGTTGACGGCAACCTGGCGCCTGTGGAAGTCCTGAAAGGCTGGGGCCATGCCGAAGTTACCAGCTACGTGACGAGGACTCCATTCTTGTACAACGCCTTATTCTTTGTCACCATGAACCTGGAGAAGTGGAATTCGCTTCCTGCCGATCTTCAGCAGGTCTTCCTTGAGGTTAACGGGCAGTTTCACGAAGAAGTGGCGGCCGGCCTGTGGGATGTCCAGAATGAAGAAGCCCTGCAGTGGGCCGTAGAAGAAATGGGCATGGAAGTTATTACCCTTGATGAAGACGAAGCCAGGCTGTGGATAGAGAGAGTCCAGCCGATCCAGGATGATTTTATCGAGCGCATGAACCAGCAGGGTTTTTCGGGTGAAGATATTGTCCGGACCGTAACCGATTTGGCGGATCAGTACCGCTAAAACAGGATTTCGAAACAGCCCGCGCTAATTGTGCGGGCTGGCGGGTATCGGCCTGAGTATTTGAACGTTGCCGCTTTTGCCGCCCTAATGAAAACCAGACACGAGGCGGGAGCTAACAATCCCGGGGTTTTCTCTGCCCGGCCCGTCTCATAAAACCAGGATAGGAAGTTTATGCCATGCATTTACTTGAAACAATAGTTGCCGGGCTCAGCCGTATTCTCGATTCGCTGGCCGGTATTATCCTGGCCGCAACTGCGCTTTTGATTGTGGCCAATATTTTTGGCAGGACCGTGCTGCAGAGCTCGATCCTGGGCACTTACGAAATGGTTGGCTTCCTGACGGCAGCAGTCGTCGGGCTGGCCCTGGCCCGCTGTGCCCTGGAAAACGGTCATATTGCCGTCGGCCTTTTTGTCGAGCGTTTGCCGGCGGGCCTGCAGCGTGTTGTGGAACTGGCGGCAGGCTTCCCGATCTTTGTTTTTCTTTGTTTTATAAGTTATAACCTTTTTGTTTACGGGGCAATTATTGCCGCAACCGGTGAAGTTGCGCCGACCACGCAGATGATTTACCACCCCTTTGTTTACCTGGTGGCCCTGGGATTTCTTGTCCTGGCCCTGACCCTGCTCTTAAAGCTGCTCAGGCTTTTTTTCGGGGGTGAGCACAGGTGAACCCGACAACAGCGGGCCTGATAGGAATTGCAGTCTTTTTCTTTTTCATCGCCCTTAAAGTGCCCATTGCCTATGCGATGGCCCTGGTCGGCTTCGTGGGTTTCGGTTACCTTACCACGGCTTCCGCCGCGTTGAACCTTGTTTCAACAGACCTTTTTTCGACCTTCTCCCGGTATTCGCTGAGCGTTATTCCCATGTTTATCTGGATGGGGTTCCTGGCATTTCATGCCGGGATAGGAACCCGCCTCTACGACCTGGCCTACAAACTGGTCGGCCACCTGCCGGGCGGCCTGGCCATTGCCACCCAGGCAACCTGTGCCCTGTTCGGCGCTGTCTGCGGCTCTAACACGGCTACTGCGGCAACAATAGGGGCTATTGCCCTGCCGGAAATGAACAAGTATAACTATAACACTTCCCTGTCCACCTCCAGTGTTGCTGCCGGGGGGGCCCTGGGCGTATTGATCCCGCCCAGTGTAATATTTATTGTCTACGCCATATCCGCGGAGCAATCAGTAGGGCGGCTTTTCATGGCCGGGATCATTCCCGGCCTGATGTTGATGTCCTTTTACATGCTGGCCATATACATCATTGCCCGCCGCGATCCTTCCCTGGGCCCGGCCGGCCCAAAATCTACCTGGGGGGAGAGATTTAAGGCCCTGGGCGGAGGGCTGCTTGAGGTAATGATCATTTTTGCCATTTCCCTCGGGGGCCTGTTTGCCGGCTGGTTTATGCCCACGGAAGCCGGGGCGGTCGGGGTTGCCGGCGTGCTGCTGGTTTCCGCGGTGAAGGGCAGGGTTAACATGGAGGTTATTAAAAGATCGCTGGCCGACACCACCCGGACCACGGCAATGATCATGCTGCTGGTAGGCTCGGCGGTTATTTTCGGCCGGTTTATTGCCATCAGCAGGATCCCTTTTGCCCTGGCTGACTGGGCCGCCGCCCTTGACATGCCCGGCTTTGTTGTTATTGCCCTGATTCTCCTGATTTACCTGGTTCTGGGCTGCTTTATCGATGCCCTGGCCCTGATTTTACTTACTATCCCAATCTTTCTGCCGGTGGCGGTTACCCTGCTTGGCTACGACCCGATCTGGTTCGGGGTAATAATAGTTATGGTCGTGGCCATGGGTGTGATAACGCCTCCCGTGGGCATGAATGTATATATTGTTAAAGGAGTAGCCGGCGATGTGCCGCTCGAAACCATCTTCCGCGGGATCTGGCCTTTCCTGATTGCCATTATCTTTGCCCTGGCCCTGCTGATAATATTCCCCGGCCTGGCCACTTTCCTGCCTTCCCTGATTTAAAACCGCTGCAAACAATTCTGACAAAACCAGTAAAGGGTTTCCTGCTTTCTGCGTCGAATAAACTGCATTACCTGCCGGCCGGCAGGGTGGAATATTAATGGCAGGAAAGGGAGGCAGGTTATGATTTTACTAAACCCGAAGCAGCACAACAGGCCCTACAGGGATGAGCGGTCCCGCGAAATTATGCTTAAGACCATCGATTTTTTTGAAGGAAAAGGGAAGCAGAAACTGAAGGAGGACGACCGCAACAGGGTCTGGTATGAAGATTTTCTCGGCTTTGTCAGGGATAACGAACTATTCTACAATCTTCTTACCCCTTCTGAATACGGCGAGGAGAACTGCCGCTGGGATACCTGGCGCAACTGCGAGTTTAACGAAATCCTGGCCTTCTACGGTCTGCACTACTGGTATACCTGGCAGGTCTCCATACTGGGCCTGGGGCCGATCTGGATGAGCGATAACGAAATTCAGAAAAAGCGGGCCGCCCGCCTGCTCAAAGAAGGCAATGTCTTCGCTTTCGGCCTTTCCGAACGGGACCACGGCGCAGATGTCTATTCCACCGAAATGAGCCTCACCCCGCAGGACGACGGCACTTACCGGGCCAACGGCGAAAAATATTATATCGGCAACGGGAATATTGCCGAGATGGTTTCCACTTTCGGGAAAATGGCCGATAGCGGGGAGTACGTCTTCTTTACAGCCAATTACAACCACCAGAACTATGAACTGGTCAAAAACATTGTCAATTCCCAGTCTTACGTGGCTGACTTTATCCTCCGCGATTACCCGGTTAAAGAAGAAGAGATCCTGTCCCGGGGCAGCGATGCCTGGGATAGCGCTTTAAACACGGTAAATGTCGGAAAATACAACCTGGGCTGGGCTTCAATAGGGATCTGCACCCACGCATTTTACGAAGCGCTCAACCATGCTGCTAACCGTACTTTGTACGGCATGAAAGTGACCGACTTTCCCCATGTCAGGCAGATGTTTGTCGATGCTTATGCCCGCCTGACAGCAATGAAACTTTTTGCCCTGCGCAGTTCAGATTACCTGCGGGCGGCCTCTCCAGACGATCGCCGCTACCTGCTCTACAACCCCACCGTCAAAATGAAGGTGACAACCCAGGGCGAAGCGGTGATCAACCTGCTCTGGGATGTTATTGCAGCTAAAGGTTTTGAGAGGGATACTTACTTCGAGATGGCCGCGCGCGATATTCGCGCCCTGCCCAAGCTTGAAGGAACCGTGCATGTCAACATTGCCCTGATCGTTAAGTTTATGGCGAATTATTTCTTTAACCCCGGCGAATACGAGCCCCTGGATACGCAGGACCGGCCTGTTAACGATGATTTCCTGTTCAACCAGGGCCCGGCCCGGGGGCTGGGTAAAATCCGTTTCCATGATTATGCAGCCACTTACGATCTTTACAATTTGCCTAACCTGGAAATATTTAAGGAACAGGTTGCCCTTTTGAAAGAATTTTTAGCGGGGGCCACACCCGATGCCGACCAGCAGAGAGATACTGATTTTCTGCTCTCGCTGGGCGAAATGTTTACCCTGGTGGTATACGGGCAGTTGATCCTGGAAAACGCAAAGATCTACGGAATTGAAGAAGACCTGGTTGACCAGATCTTTGATTTTATGGTTCGCGATTTTTCAGGGTTTGCCCTCACCCTTTACAGTAAGCCGGGTACCACTGCAGATCAGATGGATTACCTGCAGAAGATGATCAAAAAACCGGCCGCTGACAGCGACCGGTTTGGCAGGGTCTGGAAGGATCATGTCCTGGCCCTGAAAGATGTATATTCAATGAACCCTTAAGCTTCTTGCTCAGGCTTCCGGATCTGCCAGCAGCAGCTCCCTTAACGAGCAGGGTTCGAGGCCGCGGCTGCGCAGGCCGGTTATGATGTGGGGCAGGGCAGCGATGTCGTTTTCCGTAAAATGAAGCAGGACAATGCTGCCGCCCCTGGCGTTATCGAGCACATGCCTGGTAATCCGCTCGGGCGTGGACACTTCATTGCGCAGGGCATAAACCAGTTCCACGTCCCACAG
>SLSE01000109.1 GCA_007130585.1 Syntrophomonadaceae bacterium
CTGGTTGAGTTCCGCCAGTGAGGTTTCTATTTCCCTCCCGTAACCATCAATGTTTACCAGCGGGGCCCGCAGGTCGTGAGATGCAATATTGATCATCTGCTCCAGTTCGCGGTTTTTAGCCTGAAGCTGGGTGTTCAGGGCGGCCAGTTTTTCTTCGGCAGCCCTGCGTTCGTTAATTTCATGGTTTAAACCGGTGACCATGTCTTGCATTTGCCCGGCCATGCTGTTAAAAGTATCGGTCAGGACGCTGATTTCTTTGATCCTGCTCCCGGGGGCGTCAGATTTTTCCCACCTGCCTTCGGCCAGCTCATTAGCAGAAATGTTGAGTTGTTCGATTGATCCTGTCAGCCTGCGGGCAATCAGGATGCTAACCAGGATAATTACAGATAGGGTGATAATTACCAGGTAAAGGGTGGACCGGTTATTGGCGCTTATCTGGGCCATAAAGTCACTTTCGGGAATAATTGTGACAATCAGCCAGTCCAGGCCGTATGCATCGCTAAAAGGAGCCACAAGGCCCAGCATACGCTGACCGTCCACCGCAAATTCAAACTGGCCGGCTTCAGAAATTGCCCCGTAATCGTCAAAGCGGCTGACCAGGGCCCCGGCCGCCCCCCTGGTGAGAGGATCGCTGCTGATCCCGGAATAGACCCTGTAGCGGGGAGTAATTCCGTCATTAGCCACAAATGGCTTTTCACCGGTGGAAGTGGCAATCAGGAGGCCGGACCGTTCCATGATAAAGCTCTGCCCGCTCTGGCCCACTTCCAGCCCGGCCAGAAAGTCTCCCAGGTGCGACAGGAAGATATTGGCGGCAATAACGCCGACCAGTTCATTGTCCCGGTTGTATACCGGGCGGCTGGCTGAAAGGACCATATCCTGGCCTGTAAAAAGTATGTATGCGCTGCTCCAGGTTTCGGATCCTTTTTCGACCGCCTCGCTGTACCAGGAGCGCATGCGTCCGTCAAAATCGTCAATAGTCTCCAATAGTTCGGTTTTGTTGCCCTGATCGTCGGTAGCGTACTTGCGGAAAACGCCTTTTTCAAAATCATCGGTGTAGATAACGTACTGTTCGCCTCCGGCTCCCTCCCGGCCGGCATTGGCCAGGCCCCCGTCGGTATTGCTGAAGTTTATGCTTGTAATAGTATCTATAACATTGATTTGCTCCCAGAAATGACGCTCCAGCATTTCCCGGTCGGTAACATCGAGGGTTCCCCTGCTAATGGCGGCGGCGTTGGCCTGGTTGATACGGTGCGGTATACTTAAAAAAGATTCCAGGTGCTCTTCGATTCGCGAGTTTATTTCCCGGCGCAGCTGGAATGAAACGTCATTGACGGCTTCCTGCCCGTTACGGTAGGAGATATAACCGACCAGGCTGACGGCAACAACAGCAAGAAATACAAAGGGTATTAAAATAACAGTTTGCAGGGGGATTTTATAGAACCGTTTGGCGAATGATGATTTCTGCATTAAGTTCCTCTTGGTTGACGGTTTTTAATTGGTTTGCTGATTAATTCTACAAGAACTATCTTATTCCTTTAATTATGGTTTGAGCTTTCAAAACAACATGACTGCCCGGCAAGGCCGACACAGCTTCAGGAATAAAAGGATGGCCCTCCGGAAAGAGGACCACCCTGTAAGATCACATTGCCTGCTGTATCGCATACATATTATGCTTTTTCGATACTGATAGCGCAGACCTTTGTTTCCGGGGTTTTCGCCACCGGATCAAGAGCCGCGCTGGTCAGCAGGTTGGTCGGACATTCGGCAAAGTGGAAGCTGAGCGAAGCCACGCCTTCCTGGCTGTTCCTGGTAATTTTCGCCCTGACCTGCAATTTGCCCCGGCGCGATTTTACTTCGACCATATCGCCGTCACTGATGCCCATTTTCTCGGCATCCTTCGGGTTAATCCTGATATGTTCACCGCCGCTTAGCTCATCTAACCCTTCCGAGTAACGGGTCATGGTGCTGTGGTACTGGTAGAGGTTACGCTCGGTGGTCAGGACCAGCGGGAAGTCAAAATCGCAGCAGTCTTCCGAGGGACGGTAACTGATCGGGACCAGTTTGGCTTTACCGGAAGGAGTATTGAATTTTTCAGTGTGCAGGATCGGGGTTCCGGGATGGTCTTCCGCCGGGCAGGGCCACTGAATGCTGCCTTCTTCCAATCTTGCGTAATTAATTCCCGCATAGCTGGGAGTGAGGGAAGTCATTTCATTGAATATCTCTTCCGCGCTGTTATAGGCGAAGCCTTCGGCTCCCATCTCGTTGGCGATGGCGCTTACGATCCACCAGTCCGGCTTTGCTTCGCCAACCGGTTCAATAACTTTGCGGACACGCTGGACGCGCCGCTCTGTGTTAACAACAGTGCCGTTTTTTTCTAGCAAAGAAGCTGCCGGCAGGACCACATCGGCCATTTGCGCGGTTTCATTCAGAAAGATATCCTGGACAACGAAGAACTCCAGCTTGCCCATCGCTTCTGTTGAGTGAGCGGCGTTGGCTTCTGTAAGGACCGGGTTTTCCCCAACCAGGTAGAGGGCTTTGATTTCACCCCTGTAAGCCGCGCCGAAAATCTCGGTATGGGTCAGGCCCGGCTCACCGCTCAGGGAAACCCCCCAGGCTTCTTCAAACTTCTCGCGTGCCGCGGGATCGGTTACTTTCTGGTAGCCGGTATATACATTGGGCAGAGAACCCATATCGCAGGAACCCTGGACATTGTTTTGGCCGCGAAGGGGGTTTACACCCGCCGATGCCTTGCCCAGGTTGCCGGTGATCAGGGCCAGGTTGCTGATTGCCATAACGTTATCGGTGCCGTGGGAATGCTGGGTGATACCCATGCAGTAGAGAATCGAAGCCGGGTTATTTTCGGCGTACATTCTCGCTGCTTCGACTACCTTTTCCCGGGGCACGCCGGTAATATCGCTCACAAACTCGGGTGTATATTCTTCCAGGGACTGCTTGAACTGGTCAAAGTCCTCGCAGCGCTCTTCGATGTATTTCTGATCGTGCAGCCCTTCCTCGATAATGACGCGGGCCATGCCCATCAGCAGGGCCACGTCGCTACCCGGTTTAATCTGCAGGTAGAGGTGGGCGAAACGGGCCAGGGGCACTTCCTGCGGGTTGGCCACGATCAGTTTCGCGCCCTGCCGCACAGCCTTTTTAACCTGGTACCCGACTATCGGGTGCGCTTCGGTGGTACTGGAACCGATAGCAAGAATGCAGGCTGCATCTCCGATTTCGGCAATAGTATTGGTCATTGCCCCGCTGCCCAGCGTTGTGGCCAGACCGGCCACGGTGGGAGCGTGTCAGAGACGGGCGCAGTGATCGATATTGTTCGTTCCCATCACTGCCCTGGTAAATTTCTGCATTACATAGTTATCTTCCACGTTGCACTTGGCCGAGGCTATCGTGGCATATTCACTGCCTTTATACCGGCCCAGTTTTTCCGCTACCAGGGAAAGCGCCTCATCCCAGCCGGCTTCCACCAGCTTACCCTCTTTGCGGATAAGCGGGGTGGTCAGCCTCCGGGGAGAATTAACAAAACCCAGCCCGAAGCGGCCCTTAACGCACAGGCTGCCCCCGCTGGAGGGGCTGTCCGGAATAGCGGTAGAACTTACCACTTTTCCGCCCCTTGCTCCGACCAGGATACCGCAGCCGCAGCCGCAGAATGGACAAACAGTTTCAACCTCGTAGGTTGGTTCAACAGCGTGCCGGGGAACCAGGGCTCCCACGGGGCAGCGGGTTACACATTCGCCGCAGGTTGTACAGGTGGAGTCAATAATCGGTTTGTCGCCTAAAACCCCGATCCTGGTCTCGATCCCGCGGAAAACAAAGTCAATACATTCATCGCCCTGTATCTCTTCGCAGGCGCGAACGCAGATCCCGCAGCGCACGCACCTGTTCATGTCGCGCAGGTAGTAAGGGTTGGAATCGTCGATCGGATCCGCAAGTTCAGGTGCCCGCATGGCTTTAATCCGGTCTTCGTCGAGACCGATGAAGCGGGTCAGCTCCTGCAGCTGGCATTTGTTGTTCTGAGCACAGTTCTGGCAGTCGTAATCGTGGTTAAGAACCAGCAGCTCCAGGTTCATCCTGCGGGTTTGCTCGAGCTCCTCATTGGCCGTGGAAACAACCATCCCCTCCTCGACCGGGGTCATACAGGAAACCGTGGGCCGACGCCCTTCGATATCAACCAGGCAGACCCGGCAGATACCCACTGAAGTCAGGTCTTTATGATCGCAGAGGTGGGGAATATAGATATCGTTGGCCAGGGCCGCCCGTAATATGGATGTCCCCGGCGCAGCCTTGATCTCTCTACCGTCGATGGTTAGTGTAATAAACTCTGACATTATTTGCCCTCCTCCCTTACTACCGCTAATTCTTTGCTTTCAGGCAGTCCTTCGGAAAGGACCTGCACAGCCTGGACCTTTTTCGGACAGACTTCATAACAGGCCGCACAGCGGGTGCAGATATCCTGATCTATGACGTGCGGTTCTTTCTTCTCGCCCGTAATAGCGTTGACCGGGCAGGCTTTGATGCAACGCTGACAGCCGATGCATTTTTCAGGGTCTATGGTGTACTGCAGCAGGGCCTTGCAAACAAGCGCCGGGCAGCGTTTTTCAATAACATGGGCTTCGTATTCGTCACGGAAATAGCGCAGGGTGGTCAGGATGGGGTTCGGTGCTGTCTGTCCCAGTCCGCACATCGAACCTTTTTTAACGGCAGTGGCCAGTTCATCAAGCAGCTCGATGTCTTCAATCCTGCCTTTCCCTTCGGTGATATCTTCGAGGATATCATACATCTGGGTGGTTCCCAGGCGGCAGGGGATACACTGGCCGCAGGATTCTTTCCTGGTAAAGTTAAGGAAATAGCGGGCCATGTCTACCATGCAGGTATCTTCATCGACAACTACCAGTCCGCCGGAACCCATCATCGCTCCGGCCGAAGTCAGTGAGTCGAAATCGATGGGCAGGTCAAGATGCTCTTCCGGAATACAGCCGCCGGATGGACCCCCGATCTGGGCTGCCTTAAACTTCTTGCCATACCGGATTCCTCCGCCAATATCGAAAACAACTTCCCGGATAGAGATGCCCATGGGCACTTCAACCAGCCCGGTATTGTTTACTTTTCCGGTCAGGGCAAATACCTTCGTGCCCTTGCTGCCTTCGGTACCGACAGAAGCAAACTCGGCCGCCCCTTCGCGCATGATCAGGGGAACGTTGGCCAGGGCTTCAACATTGTTTATGATCGTCGGCTTGCCCCAGAGCCCTTCCACGGCGGGAAACGGCGGGCGGTGGCGGGGGACTCCGCGCCGGCCTTCAATAGATGAGAGCAGGGCAGTTTCTTCCCCGCATACAAAGGCGCCGGCCCCTTCCTTGATCTTGATTTTAAAGTTAAAGCCTAATCCCATTATGTTTTCGCCAAGCATTCCGTATTCTTCAGCCTGGCTGATCGCGGTGCGCAGCCGTTTGATGGCCAGGGGATATTCGGAGCGAACATAAATATAGCCTTCATCTGCATTGACGGCCTTGCCTGCAATCATCATGCCTTCAAGAACGGCATGGGGATCGCCTTCGAGGATACTGCGGTCCATGAAAGCCCCCGGGTCACCCTCGTCAGCGTTGCAGACGATGTATTTTTTATCACCGGGACTGTTCAGGCCGAACTGCCACTTCAACCCGGCAGGGAATCCTGCTCCCCCGCGGCCGCGCAGGCCGGAGCTTTTTACTTCTTCTACAACTTCAGGGGGCGCCAGCTGCAGGGCCTTCTTCAGGCCGATGTAACCGCCGCGGATAATATATTCATCAATATTCTCCGGGTCGATAACCCCGCAGTTGCGGAGGGCCAAACGTTTTTGTTTGCTGTAGAACATAATTTTATCATGATTGATCACTGTCTCCCCCGAAACAGGATCCTTGTATAGCAGGCGTTCAACAATATTATCTTTTACGAGACTCTCTTCCACAAGCTCCGGGACATCTTCCGGTTTAACCTCGCAGTAAAATATATCTTCGGGATAAACGATGAAGATCGGCCCTTTTTCACAGAAGCCGTGACAGCCGGACATGATTATGCGGACTTTATCTTCCATGCCGCGGTTTTTGAGTTCCCCGGCCAGAACATCCCGGATATCGTTTGCTCCCGATGAAATGCAGCCCGTCCCGGCACAAATCAAAACATGTTTTTCATACACCTTGGTCTTCTCTCCTTTCAATCAACAATACTGTCTTAATGTTCCCGGAAAGCGGGACTGTGCGAGTATTTTTCAACAATCTCTTCACGGGCTTTTTTACAGGGATCGCTCTCGTGGCAGAGGGGGCCTTCGAGGCAGCACTCTATAAATACATCGCAGGGTTCATCCTTGCTGTTAAAGCATTTTTCACAACAGGGGTCGATAAACTTCTCCATTTATTCCTGCCCCCCTTCCGGTACAGCCTCGGGTTCAAAGTTTTTAATAATCTTGCTGGTTTTGTCCGGGTCCAGTTTGCCGAAAGTTTTTTCATCAATAGTCATTACCGGGGCCAGCCCGCAGGCTCCTATACAGGCCACCTCTTCATAAGTGAACTTCATATCTTCGGTGGTTTCCCCCACCCCTACGTCCAGGGTATCTTTGAGCCTGTCGGCAATTTTGGCCGCTCCGCGTACGTGACAGGCAGTCCCGCAGCAGAGACGGATAATATGCTCGCCCCGAGGATGAAGGTGAAAGCGGGCATAAAAAGTGGCTACGCCGAACACCTTTGCTTCCGGCACTTTAACAAACCTGGATACTTCTTTCATCGCTTCTTCAGGCAGGTAGCCGAGCTCTTCCTGCACATCCTGCAGCACCGGAATTAACTCGTTTCGCTCGCCTTTATATGAAGCAAAGACAGAATTTAATTGTTCTTCCATGAAATCACTCCCCTTACCGCTTTTCTTAGTTTGCTGTTATCCTGATCAGATTCTATAACTACCTGCTCATAAACAGACCTGTTTTTATTCTCTTTTTGTTCAAGTGAATCCTGCCACTTATAGATGAAATTATGAACAAAACAAATAGACGCAATAGACTGTCTAGCCAGCAAAGATTGACTAGTGGCACGAGTCGCCCGGGAGAAGGGGGCCCATCAATTAATTCAAGCCAAATCAAATTTTAAAGGGTATTAAAAAGAATGTAAAAAAAGGATAAAAGATAACGGTTCCCACCACTGTCAGTTGTCAAATGTTATTGCAAATATTAAGGAAACGTAATATAATGAGGAGAAAGAGCCCGCAAAGAGCTCTTTACAGGCAGGCAGTGAATTAATGTGTTTTTAAATTGTTATACGACAAGGAGGAACTGTTATGTTATCTGAAAAATTATTGATGAAGTTAAACGAACAGATCACCCACGAGTTCTTTTCTGCGCACTATTACCTGGCAATGGCGGCCTACTTCAAGAAGGAAGACCTGGACGGCTTTGCCAACTTCTTCATCGTGCAGGCCGAGGAAGAAAGATTTCATGCCATGAAGTTTTTCGAGTTTATCAACGACCAGGGCGAGGAAGCCATTATCAGCGGTTTTCAAAACCCGAAACGGGATTTTGAGTCGGCGGAAGAAATTTTCAGCCTGGCCCTGGAGCATGAAAAGCTGGTCAGCAGCCTGATTAATGACCTGATGGAACTGGCCCAGGAAGATAAGCACTACCCCAGCATCAGTTTTCTGCAGTGGTTTATTGATGAACAGGTGGAAGAAGAAGCAAGCATGAGCAAACTTTTAAACCAGCTCAGGCGGGTTGGTGAAAAAGGTCACGGCATTTTGATGCTGGACAGGGAGCTGGGGGCGAGAACGTTTAGCCCTGAAGCAGAGTAATTTTTATAACCAGGTGAAGAGAAACGGGGCCTGAGCCGGCCCCGTTTTTTATTCAACCATCAGGAAAGCGTAACGGTTCATTTCCCTGTTGTAATCGTCCAGCACTTCGATCGGGTAACCGGCGCCGCGAACTGTAGAGAAGACATCTACGGCAAGCGATTCGGGCCCGGGGCGGGCATCTTCCTTGTTAACACATTTCTCCCGGGTACCGGCGCATCTTTCGCAAAGACGGCATTCATCCATAAACAGCATCATAGCTTTGTGGTACCCGGCCCAGAAAACCTCCCTCTCGAGTTTCAGCAGTTCTTTACTGACTTCCCTGCTCCAGGGTACCCGGTCTTCGGGTCGGTCCACTTTTTTTGCGAAATGGAAAATTACCGCATCGCTGTATTCCGCAAAGAAGGCCCGGCACTCTTCTACTGATGGCACCTGCGGAGGGCAGGAACCTTTTTTGCCGTAACTGGAGCAGCCAAACATGCACTTGAAACGCACCCAGTTGGCAACTTCTATTTGGGAAGCCCTGATCCAGCAGTAGTCTTTAAAATTTAAACGCTCGAATATTGTTTCAAGCCTGTTCCGATCAATAATTAAATGGCCTCCTTTCAGCCGGCACGCACGGCAATAAAGCCTGCGCACAGCTTATCAACACCTTGTTAACCGGGCAGGCCCGGTTGTCCACAGTTATTTCACCGTTTGTTCAAGGGTTTTCCACAAACTAACCGCGGGCTATTTTATCTTTGATAATAGTCCGGGCTTTTGCCACGGCGCGGCTGATCCCCTCATACCCTGTACAACGGCAGAGGTTGCTTTCCAGCCACTCCCTGTCCCAGTCCCCCTGCTCGGTGGGGTGCTTTTCAAGCAGGGCATAAGCATTGACCAGGAAACCGGAAGTGCAGTAACCGCACTGGAAACCGCCTTCTTCCAGGAACCCCTGCTGGATGGCTGTATTCTTCAGGCCTTCCACTGTAACAATCTTTTTCCCGGCTGTTTCTACGGCCAGCACCATGCAGGATTTAACCGGAACATCGTCGAGTAAAACCGTGCAGGCTCCGCAGTCCCCGTTTTCACAACCCGGTTTAGCTCCGGTCAGGCCGAGCTTTTCACGCAGCACCCGCAGGAGCGTATCGGCAGGACGTACCGCCACCCGTCTCTTTTCTTCATTTACCTGCAGTTCAATGGTTTCAATGCCCAGCTGCTTTTTCATCGGCCCGCTCCCTCCATTTCTCCAAGCATTTCCACCAGATCTTTTTGCCACAGGGTCCGGCGGTAATCGTCGGAACCATACTCGTCGCTGCGCACGGGACCGGGCAGCAGATCCAGGCTTTTTTCAACGCGCTCATCCGCCGAAAGCCCGGAATCGTTAAGAGTTTTTTCCAGCTCGTCACTTCGGAAAGGAAAGGCGCACAGGCCGCTTACCGCCAGCGCCAGGCGGCCATTTTTCTGCAATCCGGCCAGGTGGAGAAGCGGGTAGTCAACGGGACCATGTTTAACCCGCCGCTTATTCCAACCTTTTTGATCCAGTTCGTCCAGGGAAACGGTCAACTGCACCAGCATTTCACCTTTTTCAAGCTTAAGGCGCTTGTCAAAAAGTTTCCCCAGCGGTTCGCTGCGGCTGCCATCCTTTCCTGCCAAAACCACCCCGGCATCGGCTGCCAGGAGGGGCAGGATTGCTTCGCGGTAAGGCAGGCGGCCGCAGATATTGCCGCCCAGGGTCAGGCGGTTGCGTACGGTCCGATCGGCAACCTTTCCCGCTACCGCTGCCAGAAGGGGAAAGTGATCCTGTTCGGCCAGCATGGTCAGGGTAAGGTTAGCGCCCAGGACCAGCTTTTCATCATCGAGTTCAAGCACTGTTGTTTCCGGGATGCCCTTGATGTCGACCAGCGCCCCGGTTTTGACAGTCTGAGCGCGGGCAAAGGTAACAATTTCCGTGCCTCCGGAATAATAAAGAGGTTCTTTGCCCTTTTCCGCCAGTTCGGCATAAAGGCCTGCTGCTTCTTCAACGCTTTCGGGAGCGTAATATTCAAAGTCGAAAGGGATCATTTTTCATCCTCCTTTACTGCTTCCCAAATGCTCTGCGGTGTCAGGGGCAGCTTATTCAGCGGTCTGCCCGCTGCGCGGGACAGGGCTCCGGCCAGGGCCCCGGGTACGCCCAGCACGCCCTGCTCGCCCAGCCCCCTTGCACCATACGGGCCGTCGCGCTGGGGAGTCTCGACAAACTTCACCATGTATTCGGGCTCTTCACCGTAACGCAGGATGTTATAGTTACGCAGGGTGTCGTTTACAACTTTGCCCTGCTTGTTGAATATAAAAGCTTCCCAGCCGGCAAAACCGAGGCCCATGGACATGCCGCCTACAACCTGGCTGCGGGCCAGGAAGGGGTTAATTACCTTACCTACGTCCATTGAGCAGGCAGCCTTAAGCACCCTGTAAGTGCCGTCGCCGGGATCAAGTTCAACTTCTATTCCCTGGGCGCCCATGGTCCACTCCAGGGCCGGATGACCTTCCCCGGTTTCGGGATCGATCTCGGTCAGGCGGCGGGAAATGTAACGGCCCACACCGATAACCTGGCCGCGAATCGTTATGCCGTCGGGATACGTGTAACCAAGGGCCACCTCATTGATGGGAAGCCCTATTTCAGGTTCATCGGCCAGGAATACGCGGCCTTCCGAAACTTCCAGGTCTTCAGGCGGGCAGCGCAGGGCGATGGAGGCGGTCTCCTTGAGCTGCCTGATAGCATCATCAGCAGCTTCAATAACGGCACGCCCGATCATGAACAGGCTGCGGCTTGCTGCCGTGGACCAATCATGGGGGGCAGCCCTGGTGTTAACCTCGCTGATGGTGTGAACCTGCCCGGGATCTATGCCCAGCTTTTCAGCCAGGATCTGGGAGAGGGCCGTTTTAATGCCCTGGCCCAGTTCAATTACGCCGCAGTGCAGGTTAACCGTGCCGTCCTCGTTAAAGGTTAAAATAGTTCCACCGTCGGCATTGGTCGGCATGGCAGGGGCCTTCCAGAAACAGCTGACGCTTTTGGCCCGCACCTTCCCGTCAGGCAGTTCTTCCCGCAGACCCTGGTCCCACTCAAGCAGCTCTGAAATATTATCCAGGCACTTTCTTAAATCGCCGGTGTTGGGATCCATTTTGCTCTGGGTGGGGGAAGTGTCCCCTTCACGGATAGCATTGATCTTCCTGATTTCCAGGGCGTCGAAACCGGCTTTTTCGGCCAGCAAGTCTATTGCTCTTTCCATGGCAAAAGCCAGCTCGATGTGGCCGAAGCCACGGTAAGCGGTGGCAAAGGGATGGTTGGTATAAACACACTTGGAATCGCACCAGACGTTTGGTATGGCGTAGGGACCTGTGCAGGCAATAGCCGCCGCCCGGCTGATATTAACGGCATAATCGGCGTATGCCCCGCTATCGAAGTTATAGTGGATTTCCGCTGCCTCAAACCTGCCATCCTCCGAGCAGCCAAGCTTGATAGTTGCTTCCAGGCCGGTCCGTCCGGGAGATGAAATCATGTCATTTTCCCTGGTATTAACCAGTCTGACCGGCCGACCTTCAACCGCTTTGGAAAGCAGGTAGGCCAGCCCTTCAAGCTGAATCCCCGCTTTCCCGCCGAACCCTCCGCCAAGCGGGGCGGTAATCAGGGTTATCTTGCCTGTCGGCAGGTTAAAGGAAGCGCTAAGCAGGTTACGCACGACAAATGGCGCCTGGGTGGTAGAATGGATAACTACCTGCCCGTCATCAAGTATTTCTGCAATCGAGGCCCGGGGTTCCATGGCCACGTGATCGCCTGGAGGGAAACTGAACGACTCCTCAATTATGTTTTTGCTGGCTTTGAAGCCCGATTCAATATCGCCCTTGCGGATCTTTGTCCTGTTCGCCACGTTGCTTCCCGGCTCGGGAAAAATGGATGGAATGTGGATATAATCTTCCATATTCTCGTGCAGCAGCGGGGCGTCTTCGGCAAGAGCTTCCGACGGCGAACCGACCACCGCCAGGGATTCATAATCAACTTTTATCAGCGGCAGGGCCGCTCTTGCCTCCGCTTCGCTGTCGGCCACCACCGCCGCCACCGGCTCGCCATGATGACGAACTTTATTCCGGGCCAGGGGAGGTTTATCGCCAAGATAGATGCCGATATTGCCGAGTATATCATCACCTGTAAGCACGGCCCTTACTCCGGGAGCTTTTATAGCCGCAGAAATATCGATCTCTTTAATCCTGGCATGGGCGTGCGGGCTGGTTTTAATTGCTGCATGCAGTATTCCCGGGGCCTGGCTGTCAGCGAGATAGCGCAGCCTGCCCCTAACCTTGTCATCGCCGTCTATACGCAGCAAAGGTTTTCCGACCTGTTTATGCGTTTCCACTTTTTCACTCTCCTCTCAATAGAGCATAATGTCGCCTTTTCTCAAGAATTCGACAAAAAGGCTGGGCAGTCCTGCCACAAAAGCAGTCCGCTTGTTGATGTAAGCTGTTAATTTGTTCTATAATATTAATAGACAAAGCTTCGAGGAGGAAAATCTATGAAGATGATGAAAGGCATGCTCATTGCCCTGGCTCCCGCAACCCTCTTTTCCATATACCTGTTTCGCCTGGACGCGGTACTCCTGATTATTGTGGGAGTGGCGGCGGCTGTCGGATCGGAAGCGCTTTACCAGTACATAGCAAAAAAACCTCTTAAGATTAAAGACCTGAGCGCCGTGGTCACCGGCCTGCTCCTGGCCCTGACCGTTTCCCCTACGCTTCCCCTTTATGCCCTGGCAGCAGGCTCTGTTGTCGGTATTGTAATCGGCAAGCAGGTTTTCGGCGGCTACGGTAAAAATATTTTAAACCCGGCCCTTTTTGGCAGGCTGTTTATCATTTATGCTTTCCCGGGCACGATGGCGCCCTGGCTTACCCCGATTCACGGTATAACCACAGCCACCCCGCTGCAAAATTTCCGCAGCGAGGGCACACTGACCCCACTTTACGACCTTTTTATCGGCATTATTCCGGGCAGTCTTGGCGAAACATCCGGCCTGCTATTGCTGCTCGGCGGAGCCTGGCTGATTTATAAACGCTACGCTAACTGGCGCATCCCGGCAAGCGTTGTGGCCGCCGTAGTAGTAATCAGCATCCTTACCGGCCAGAATGTTCTTTTTCACCTTTTATCCGGCAGCCTGATCCTGGGCGCATTTTTCATGGCTACCGACCCGATCACCTCACCGAGAACCGATCCCGGACGCTACATATTCGGTTTTGGCGTGGGCCTGATCATTATGGCCATGAGATTATGGGGCTGGCTGCCCGAAGGCACCACCTTCGCCATACTCGGTATGAATGTTCTTGTGCCGCTGATCAACCGTTTTACCAAAACCAAGTCCAAAGGCAAATCCGCCTAAGCGATTTTGCCAGGCTCTCTTCATATTGATTGCAGTACTGCAGACCGCTATGCCGGAGGTCGGAAGTCAGAAGTCAGGGGTTGGAAGGTTCCCATACAAGAATTGCCGGGCACCGCATATGCTACCTGAAGGTGCCGGCTACCCACTGTAACTTCACTTAAAGCTTTTCCGGTAAAGGTTTCGCCAGGTTGAGTTGATTTAATCATTTTTCAGATCGGGATTGCAGGAAAGATTATTGATGAACAACAGAATTTCTGATGTCCCGGGGTAAGAAGGCTGCAGTACTGCAAATCAAATACGTTCCGCAGGAGCAGTATCACCGGCCGGCGGGGGAAAGGCTTTTTCTTACAATTCCTGCGAAAATGAATTGATAAAAAGTTACCGAAAGATGATCAAAGACTTACCAGGCCCGCATCTTATCGCAGAAAATTTTAACGGGGAAAATGGAAACGGCGGCGGTAACGGTGAAAAATTTACGGATAAATGCCTGCTGATCGGTAAGGCGATCGGTGTCGGTCATGCAAAAATTGACCCGAGCCGCCTGGCTGTCTGCCTGAATGATTTAAACCTGCACTGAGTTCAGTCAATACTTTCCAGAAATCGTTTTACTTCAGCCGCATCGACGGCCAGGCCCCTGACCTCTCCATTGCTGTTGTTCCTGAGGGTAGCAAAAATTACACCTACTACTTCACCCTGTTCGTTAAAAACAGGACTGCCGCTGCTGCCGGGGTAAATCAGTGCCTCAACAACCAGAAACGGTATATCACTGTGCCGGTTTTCCCGGTAACCCACAACCGAGCCCTTGTTGGCAATCCGGGCAAACTGGAGCGGGTTACCGATAATTAGTATTTCCTGGCCGGGGAGGGCGGGCAGATCAGAAACTGATACTGCAGGCAGTCCTTCGGCCTCCAGTTCAATGACAGCCAGGTCGGCGTCGGGATGGACTGTCCACTGTCCACTGGAAAAAGTTCCCACGCCGGAAAATGATACTCTTACCGAAAGCGCATCCTCAACCAGGTGCCTGTTGGTAACAACCAGTCCTTCCGGATCCAGGTTAAAGCCTGTCCCGCGGATTTGGCCCCCGGATGTCCCCGGACGCCCTTCAACATACACCCTGACAACCGAATTCCGCAGCTCCTCCACCAGGGGATCACCGGAAAGAGCCCATGATTCCCTTAGAAATGTAAAAGCGGGGCCCGTAAATACGGTAAGCCACCGACCGGTTACAGTAAACAGGAAAATTACGGCCAGGAGAAAGGCTACTGCAGCCAGGATATAGCGGCGGGTTTTAAACCAGCCGGGCCGCTGGTCATCTTCCACCCCGGCTTCTTCACGCCCTTCATATTTGCGGTTTAACTCCTCGATCAGTTCGCGATCGATGTCCTGGTCATCTTTACGTCCGACTGGAATTCACTCCCCGAACATGCTTTTGTATATATTATCGCTTATTTTGCAGCTGATTGGAATACCCTGACCGAAAGGCAGGATTCGGGAACAGGTTAACAGAAATATGAAAACAATCAGCAAGCAAAGAAGAGGTGAAAAGGCAGCGTCTCCCGGTTTCAGGCCTGCCGGCAGGATGGTTAAAGATAACAGCAATACCCCGCTGCGCCCCGTCGAAAAACAAGCCCTGAAGAAAAAGATCCACCGGGCCCTGGTTGAAGCGCGCAATGCCATCCACAGGGGCGATGAAGAAGCTGCCCGGGCAATAGTTAAGCAGATCATGGAAGAGGCGGCGCCTTTCGCTTATGAAGCCGGTAAGGAAGGCGGTTTTAACTGGGTCGTTGAGGCGTTAAAGCCGCTTGATGAGCTGATGCTGCCGGATGACGACAGCCGGGATCGCTAAAATGCAAACAGAGCGATGATTGCTGCTATGGCAAGAGCTACCGGTATTGCGAACAGGATTACAAAAGTAATGATATAAGCAAGGACGCTCATGCCCGTGGAAAGACCGTGACTCTCACGAAGAGCGATGACATGTAAGACGAGGACCCATATTGAAATTCCAAACCCGGCAAGACTGCTTAATAACATGCCCGCCCAGCCCAGTAAAGCGGCTAAAAACGAAACCGGGACACCAATGATTGAAGGAAAGCTGGCAAAGGTGTAGGCTGAAAAAAAGTTCCAGTATCCCCCCCGGCCCCCGAAGAGACGGGCAAAAAGGTGCAGGGCCAGGGTGAAAACAAAAAGCGATACAACTGTAAAGAAAAATCCTCCGATGATAAGTACAACCGGCGGAATTGTAATGGCAAATTCCTGCATGGCTTCATCAACCATGCCATACCTGTACTGCTGAAAGGTAACTGCAGCCCCAGACAGCAGCGAAACTGCGAGGTAAATAAAAAATCCCCACCCTGCAGGTTTTTCGCGGGCAATTTCATTCAGCGTCCCCACCGGCCTGGCAATAACGCCGTACAGCCAGTCAAATAACCTGTCTCCCATGGCAGATCCTCCTTAAAACAATTACCGGAGCTGGTAGCGAAAATCGGGCGCTATCCCTTCCCTCAGCATCTCGAGCTTGATCATTTCCGGTCCGACCAGGGCTTTTTCAAACGCGGCCAGCACCCGGTACCCGTATGAAAAGAACTGATCGAAGACTGAAGGCGGCGGAAATTCGTAGCGGACAGGATGTTCAAAATCGTTTAACTCGGCCAGGTAGGCAATAGCCTCCTCAACTCCGCCAAGCCTGTCGACCAGCCCCAGTTCCAGGGCCTGGCTGCCCAGGAAGAGTTCTCCCGTCGCCAGTTCCCGTACTTCTTCAACGCTCATACCGCGCCCTTCGGCAACAGCAGCAATAAACTGGTTATAGGCTTCATCGGAAATATTCTGCAGAATTTCCCGCTCTTCTTCGCTCGGAGTCCGGTTCAGCATGTCCTTGTGCTCTCCCGATTTAAATGTTTCAACTTCCAGGCCGAGCATCTCGTAAAGACCCTCCATGTTGATTACCTGGCTGATCACACCGATCGATCCGGTTATGGTCCCGGGTTGGGCGACAATACCCTGGGCTGCAGATGAAATGTAGTAACCGCCTGATGCTGCCATGTCGGCCATCGAGACAACAACCGGTTTTTCAAAGTCCCTGATCATGCCGGCAATTTCCTGTGAGGCGGCTATCGAGCCTCCCGGGCTTTCTACTCTCAGGACCACGCCCCTGATCAGATCATCTTCTGCTGCCCGTTCGAGC